>NZ_JAIHBA010000033.1:0-100880 GCF_019718735.1 Pseudomonas sp. RIT778
TTGGGGATCGGGGTTTTGATGGTTGGCGCGTTGTTGCTGGCCGGGTTGAGCCGCCTGGTGTCGACACCTCGGCAGGCTCTGCAACGGAGCGTAGATTAGAAGGACACAACCGCCGGCTGCGACAACCGCAACACCGACAAATCCCCCGTAATCCGCTTATAAGCCAAACGAATCGCCTCAATGTCACTCTCACGTTTCGCGCTGCTTTCGTGCAGGATCACAATCACCTTGGTCGCCAGTCGCTCGGGCACTTTCGCGTCGTGGTCCTTCCACTGCCCATACGCATCGAACACGCTGAACCCGTCCGGGAACCGCGTCGTTACTTCCTGATCGAGAAACTCGCGCCAGCGCGCCGGGCTCACCACGCCTTCCTTGCCTTCCAGCGGCCCCACCGAGAAGTACAACTCGGTGCGCACCCACTGCGCCTGCGCCGGTCGCGTGGCATCGCCTTGCAGTGTGGAACTTGCGGGATCCTTGGTATGCACGGAAACCGGAGGAGGGCTGGCACACCCGGCGACCGCCAGGAACAGTGCTGCCAGTAGTAAACGTTGCGGCATGGAACTTCCTTATTGTTAAGAACTGTCCCGAATTATAGAGGGGACGGTTAATAGCCATAAAAGATTAAAAAGTGGATCGTCGGTGAACTAATGGAATAAGCAAGCAAAGTGAAAATAATGCCCTCCGGTTAGAACGATTATTTCTTTAAGTTATTTGCTTGGTGTTAGATCGCATATCCATGACATTTAAAAACCTGCTCCCGCATTTGCCGGATCTGTCATGGCGTCTACTCTGCTGCTGCAACGGTTCAAGTCGCACGGAACGCTGCACTTGAAGCGTTTGAACAGCAGTTTTTGCTGCTCGATGGACAGCTTGTTGCGGACTTCCCAATCCTTAGAATCCGCTCCATCAACTTCTCATCCAGTTCTTAATCCTCAGGGAGCTACACCATGATGAACGCCATGCAGATGCAAATGCCGATGAACGCCAACATGCCGATGATGCCGATGACGGGCATGCCGATGATGATGGCGACCATGAGCTGCGACATGATGGACGACGGCATGATGTGCAAGATGATGCCGGCCGCTGGCATGGACATGGCCATGTTCAAGAACAGCGCTGAAATGATGCAGATGATGATGGACTGCGGCATGCCGATGATGATGCATTGCGGCAACATGAGCATGATGTGCATGTCCCCGGCGGCCATGGCCATGCCGATGATGAACATGATGATGCCGATGCCGATGATGGGCATGCCGATGCCATCGATGAAGTGCGTGATGGAATGCACCATGATGGCCGACTGCATGATGTGCAAAATCATGCCGATGCCGGGCATGAACATGGACATGATGAAGAACTGCTGCGCCCTGATGATGAAAATGATGAACGACTGCAGCATGCCGATGATGATGAGCTGCAACGGCATGCCGATGATGTGCTGCACCTGCTAAGTCTTCAGGCATGAAAAAGCCCGACCGGGAAATTCCCGGTCGGGCTTTTTGTTGTCTGTCTGTCAGTCCAGGCGTTCGGGGTAGGTCACCACCAGATACGCCACCGCTTCACTGTCGGCGGGGTTGCGGTATCGATGGGGCTGGTCGGCGTAAAACAGAATCGAGTCGCCCGTCGACAGCAGATAGCGCTCGTCGTTGACGCTGATCTCCAGCACGCCCTGAGCCACCACCAGGTTTTCCTGCACGCCCGGGCCATGGCCCTCGGATTGATCTTCGCCCAGCGGGCTCAGGCGCAGTTCATAGAATTCCGACTGGCGCGCCACATCAAAGGGAAACAGCGCGCGGCTGACAAAGGCACCGCTGGCACTGACCAGCCGCTTGCTCTGGCTCGCCGACAACACGGCTACGCCTTCAAACGCGCGGTGCTCCAGAAATGCCGCCACCGACACCTTCAAACCCTTGGCGATTTTGCACAGCACCTTGATCGACGGCACGCTGCGCCCGGACTCGATCTGCGCCAGCATCGCCCGACTCACGCCACACTGGCGGGCAAGGGCATCGAGCGACAGGTGCCGCTTGCCGCGCAGGCGTTGCAGGTTCTGCGCGACGCGTTCACAGATCGGGTCTTCTTCCAGGGATTCGAGGTTGTTCAGATCCAGCACAGGTTCATCGGCGCTCGCCAGAAAGCGCGAGGGTTCACGCGCGTTCACGCTTGACGCGTCTCGCTGGAACGAGCGGCCTGCACCCACTGGTAAGCCTGATAACCGGCATTGCGCGCATACATCTCCCACATCAGCCGGGCCTGTTGCTGGGCGTGGCGGCGTTTGCGGTAGACGGCGAAGTCGATCAGGTTGTCAGTCGGTTTCATGGCGCACTTCACTGTGTTCAATGACGGGATGAGGTGAGAGTACGCCGAGATTTTTATAACGATAAATAATGATTGTTTATTTATTAATTCAATTGAGTTCTATATGAAATGATTGGCGCGCCGATGGCAACCGGCGCGCCGATCCTTCATTTGCTGGCGTTCAGCACAATCCTGTACCGCGCCTTGCCGCTGCGCAGATGGTCGACTGCTTCATTGACCTTGCTCATCGGAAATTCCTCCACCTGCGGCAGGATCTGATGCCGCGCGCAGAACTCCAGCATGGTCGCTGCCGTGGCGGGCGAGCCGACTGGGGAGGCTGACAGGGACTTTTGTTGAGGGATGAGATTGAACACATGCACCGGAATCGCGTCGGGCACGATGCCGACGAAGTGCAGCCGGCCCTTGCCGCGAAGGGTGGCGAGCATGGCCGTCCAGTCGAGGTTGGCGTTGGCGGTGATCAGCAAAAAGTCGAGGGTGCCGGCAATCGCTTTCAGCGCCTCGCTGTCGGTCGAGGCGACGACCTTGTGGGCACCGAGGCGTTTGGCTTCGTCCTGTTTGCTCAGGGAAGAGGTGAAGGCTGTGACGTCGCAACCCCAGGCATTGAGAAACCGCAGCGCCAGGTGACCGAGGCCGCCGATGCCCACCACGCCGACCCGATCGGTCGGCTTGATGTCGAATTCCACCAGCGGATTGAAGACCGTGGAGCCGGCGCAGAACAACGGGCCGGCGAGGGCCGGGTCGAGGTTGTCCGGAAGTTTCAGCGCCCAGGCCCAATGGGTGCGCAGCCGATCGGCGAACCCGCCATGGCTGCCGATGATCGTCGGTTTGGCGGTGGCGCAAAGGTGATGGGAACCACCGATGCAGGACGAGCAATGCATGCAGCTGCCCTTGTACCAGCCGATCCCCACACGCTGGCCGACTTCCAGGCCGCGCACCTGCGGGCCTGTGCGCACGATGCGGCCGACCACTTCATGGCCGGGAATGAACGGGTATTGGCTGATGCCCCAGTCGTTGTCGATCAGCGACTGGTCGGAGTGACAGACGCCGCAATATTCCACGGCGACTTCGACTTCTTCATATCCCAGCGGGCCGGGGTCGTAACTGAAGCGCTCCAGCGGCGCGCCGGCCGAGGTGGCGGCCCAGCCGGTGAATGTCGTGGGTTCGGTGTTATTGCTCATGGCACACCTCCAGGTCTGGCGCTGCGGGCGCAGCCTGAAGAGTCTAGCGTGTCATCGAGCGGGCGCTAGCCAAGTGTTCAGCACGCGCCGGTCGAGTTCTTCCCAGTCCGCCATACCCAGCACTCGGGTGGTATTGAGGCCGCGCAAATAGCCGCGCAGTTGATTGGCCGCGGCCCGCACCGACTCCGAATTGTCCGCTGACTGGCCCAGCACGGTTTCGTATTCGACCAGGTATTCGGCCACCCGGTCGCGGAATTCGGGCAGGACGGCATCGCGGATCAGATCAAAGGTTCGCACGGGTAATCCTCATCTGTTTTCGTTGTGATTGAGTGTGCAGCAGTCTGCACGCCGCGCAACTATTGGTTCAAGTAATAGTGACCATCAAGAAACGCAAGTTCTGCTTTGGCGCCGATGGGCGGAAAATCGCCTCCATCGAACACACCGCTGAAGGAATTGCGCGATGAAGACTTTGACCCGACTGGCTGTAGTCGCCCTGCTGATGGGCGGGGTGGCCGCTTCCGTAGCCCCAGCCTACGCAGACGACGCCCGGTCGTGCCATTTTCTGCCCGTCGCCGGCAGCAGCGCCGCGCTGCAGCACTCGCAAACCGTCGGTGTGCTGTACAGCGAAAACACCCTGGACAACCTGCAATACCTCGAGCGTTACCACGATGTAGCGGTGAACGGTGCCAAGGATGCGCTCGATGCGCGAATCCGTGACGCCTTCGTCGACAGCTCCGATCCGGAACTGGCCATCGACTGGCTGATGAGTTCGCTGCAACAACAGTTTCTCTCGGTGACCGTCTACGACAGCCTCGATGCGCTGGTGCAGGCCCATCCGGACGTGGTGGTGATGCTCGACACCCACAACCGGCTGCTGACCCAGCGCAACAGTCAGGTCGAAGCGCGGTTTGCCGCACGCTTCTACGACGCCAACCTGCAATACATCGGCAAGGCCGAAGGCGCGGTGGAGAAGCAACTGCCTTCGGTGTGGGTACACAACAAGGCAGCGCCCGAAATCGCTGCCGGGATTGAACAGCAGCGCGACCTGCAACTGAGTGCCTTGAAGCAGTTCGATGACTCGCTCAAAGCCCTGGTGAGTGCAGGCTGAGCACCTAAAGCAGAAACGGCAACGGCAGTGCCCGTGACACTGAACGTTGCCGAAGAACCGAACCTTTTATTTTCAGGATTTTATCCATGCGTGCCTTTTTTATCCCTGCCATGGCTTCTGCCAGTTTGTTGCTGACCGCTTGCGCCTCTGCGCCGAACGATCCGACGCTGACCCTGCAGACGCACAAGACGCCTGCCCAGTACGCCGAATGCGTGGTGCCGAAACTGCAGGGCAGCGCGCTGAACCCGACGGTTTCGCAGACCCAGCGCAGCTACCGGATCGTGGTGCCGAGCAAGGTGGCGGCGGACAACGTCCTGGAAGCCTACAAGGCACAGGACGGCGGCAAGGTCTTTTTATATGAGCGCCACTTGCTGGCGTCGAGTTTCATGCCGTCGAGTTTTGAACGGGCTGCCCAGGAGTGCCTGTAACGCCTGACGATTAACGCTTTTTGACGATGCTCCTTTGGTTGGCCGCAACCAACCAATTCCTTTGCCCCGCACCTTGCGGGGCTTTTTTTGCCCGGCGTTTGGCGCAGTCGGCGCTACGCTGGATAGCGGAAAAGGTTTTCGGGAGAACAAGGATATGAAGAAGGACAGCAGCGGTGCGGCGACCGAGAATCCCTCTGTGCTGATCGACGCAAGAATCAAGGAACTGAACGACTGGCGCGGCCAGAAGCTGGCCGAGATCCGCGCGATCATTCATGAGGCGGATCCGGAGGTCGTCGAGGAGTGGAAGTGGCGGGGTGTTCCGGTCTGGTCACACAACGGCATCATCTGCACCGGGGAAACCTACAAGGCTGTGGTGAAAATGACTTTTGCCAAAGGCGCGGCGCTGGAGGATCCATCAGGACTGTTCAACGCCAGTCTGGAGGGCAACACCCGGCGGGCGATTGATGTTCACGAAGACGACAAGATCGATGCCAAGGCTCTGAAAGCGCTGGTGCGTTCGGCGATTACGTTGAATACAAAGAAATGATTTGCCGTTGAGGCAGAGGTGAAGCGGAGGAGGGTGAAACGAGGGAGAAAATGGCAGGGGCGGCTGGATTCGAACCAACGCATGGCAGGATCAAAACCTGCTGCCTTACCGCTTGGCGACGCCCCTGTAGCTATTGGTTTCAGTCCCGGGAGGACCTCTGCAACAGTGGGCGGCACTTTACCAGCGCTCTTGCGTTCTGTGAACCCCTGAAGCCAATAAATTTCAGGGAAAACAGCTACTTATTTCCCGGACGGTATCGCCGGTCAGGTTTTTCGGGCTTTTCAGCGAACGCCATGCAAGCCGGCGCGACCGCTGTAGCCCGAAAACCTGGCAAAGACCTGCCTCGACGAACCGATCAGTTGCCGTCCGCAACCTTGCGTTCGATTTCGTCGACCTTGCGTTGCAACGCTTCAGCGTCCTGCTCCTTGGTGCGGTTCGACGAGGGCGTGATGACCTCATCCACGCCGCGGGTGTCGTCGTCCGGGTCCTCAAGATCGCGTTTCACCACATTGACCGGTTTGCCGGACGTATCGGTGGGTGGAGCTTTACTGTCGTTGTTCATGGCGCTGACCTCCGTTGGCTTAATCGTTGGATGCAGCGCCACTGAGCGAGTTCGAGATTTTTCGTGGCGAGCGGGCAAACGGCAGCCGTCACCGTCTCAGCTCAACGAACCCGGCACTCCCGCCAGCAAACCGGTCAGCGTCTTCATGATCGCCTGCTGCCGCGCCCGGTCGGTCAGGTGCCGGGCCTCGGCGGCGGCGACATCGGCGTGGCAGTGCGGGCAGATCGATTCGTGCGGCTGGATGTATTGCAGGCAGTCGCGGCAAAGGGCCAGTTGCGTCGGCAGGCGTCCTTCCTCGGGCGAGGACTGGCCCTGATTGATCCAGGCCAGTTTGATCACTTGGCCGCTGTCGCTGACGCTGCTGACTTTTTCGCCGGTGTCGATGCGTTCGGTGATCAGGTCAAAACGTCCGACGGCAAACGAGCGTTGGGCGGCGTCTTCGACTTTGACGATGCGCTCGCGCAGACCCTGTTTTTGTAATTCCAGGGTTCGGTAATGGCAGTAAGGATTGTTGCCGGGTTTGCCCAGCAGCGAATGCGACGTCCAGGTGCAGCCGCCCCGGCAGACGTCGTTGTAATAGCAGCTTCGGCAGTAGCCCCACAGGTCATCGACCGAGCGCAGGCGGCCGAAGTGCATGCCTTCGCTGTAATGCCAGATGTCGTGCAGGCTCATGTTGCGCACGTTGCCGCCGGAGAAACCGACGGTCGCCAGTGACGGGCAACCTTTCACCGTGCCGTCTGCTTCCAGCGCCAGCACGGTCTGGCCGGCCGCGCAGCCGCTCCAGTGCACGCGCTCGTCACCGAAGCCGCGCCACAGATGTTCGTAAGGGCCGTAATAACCGATGTTGTTGCCGACGTTCATCAGCAGGCCGCGATCCAGTCCTTCGCGATACAACCGGGCGAGCAGCGGCATCACTTCCAGCAGCTTATACGGCTGGAGCAACAGCTCCGGATGGTCGACGGCGTTGCCCATGGCCACCGTGATCTGGATCTGCCAATGGGTGGCGCCGAGTTCGATGATGGTGTCCATCAGCTCCGGCAAGTCGGGCAGCGTGGCCGCGCCGATCTGGGTGTTGACGCTCACCGCCAGCCCCGACGCCTTGGCCCGGCGCAGGGTGTCGACGGCCTTGTCGAACGAGCCGGGCACGTTGCGCACCTTGTCGTGCAGCGGCGCGAGTCCGTCCAGGGAAATGCCGACCCCGTTGAGCCCGGCATCGACCGCTGCCTGCATCTTCGCCGGCGTCAGATTGCGTCCGCCGGTCTGGATCGCGCAGTACATGCCGTGGTCGTGGATGGCGCGGATCAGTTGCGTCCAGTCCTTGCGCAAATAGGCTTCGCCGCCAATCAGGGTGATCTCGCGGGTGCCGAGGGCGGCGAGGGAATCGATCACGTCGAGGCATTCGCGGGTGTTGAGTTCATCGGGGCGTCGATGCCCCGCGCGGGAACCGCAATGCAGACACTTGAGGTCGCAGGCGAGGGTGATTTCCCAGACCACGTGCACCGGCACGTAGCGTTTGAGATCGGTGTCGCTGAGGTAGCGGGCAGGGCGGTTGTCTGTCATGGGAGATCCTTGCGCACGGGCCTGTGCGCGGCACGAGTGGACTGACCTCGATTGGCTGGAAGACCGGGCGCGGTCACCCATGACCGCGCCCGGGCCGTATCGCTTAGCGCGCTTCCAGTCGCGCGATTTCCGCATTCAGCTGCGCAAGGGCACCGCGCAAGGCGTCCTCGTGAGCCAGCTGTTGTTCGCCCTGCTGCACGGCGACTTTCAACTGCGCCAGATCACCGCTGGCCTGAGCCGTTTGCATGGCCACCGCATACAGCGGCTGGACATGATGCTCGGGCGGCAGTGGCTCGAGGCTCGGCGCCTGATGCACGGCGACGTGCCGCACGTCCTGCCACTGGCCGCCTTCGTTGTAGCGGTAATCGACAAAACCGCTGGTCCAGTCGTTCAGAATGCCCTTGAGGTGGAAGGTCTGGGCGATCTGGCTCAGCGGGCCGCTCGGGCTGCCGTCGAGGGTGAGAATGAGGTAGGTCTCGGTCGATGGCGTGAGCCTGGCCTCGGAATAGTCGCCCCAGACCCGGGCATGGAAATTCACCGGTGGCCAGGTGCTTTGAAACACGCTCGCGGTTCCGCTGACTTTTTTGCGGACGGTATCGACCACGATATCGAGGGTCAGAACCGGTGCGCCCAACAGTGAGTTACTGGCGATGAGGCGGGTGTGAAAAAGTCCGATCGACATGATGCTGCTCCCTTGTGAAAGTGATGGTTCCAATTGCCGATCAGCGACTTTGCACGCGGCTGATTTCTTTGTTGGCGTCGTCCACGGCTTTGCGCAGCAGCGGTAATTGCTCCAGCTGCTGTCTGGCCTGTGCGGACAGGCTTTTCATCTGGGCCAGATCACCGCTGGCGATGGCGCCCTGAATCGGCGCGGCATACAGCGGCAGAACCGGTTTGTGCGGCTCGATCACCGGGCCGGGATTGAACGGCTGAAGGACGTTCGACGGCACCTCCACCAGATGCGCCGGCACGTTGTTCAGTTCGTGCCAGCGCTGGCCGTCGAAGTACTCATAGTTGGCCACGCCTTCGCGCCAGTCGGTGCCGACCACCAGATGAATCTTGAAGTTGATGATCGAGTTGGAACCGGGGCCGCCGTGGTTGCCCTGAGCGGTGATCAGGATCTTGCTGACACCGGGCTTCATCACCGTCATGTAGGTGTATTCGCCCCAGACGTCCGAGTCGATGTCGAGCGGCGGATTGGTTGCCTGAGTCACGGCGGCGTTGCCGGTGACATGCTGCTGTGGTGTGGACACCAGCAGGTTCAGCGCAAGATTCTGCGCCCCTGGCTGGCCCGTACCGATCCGGTAGCTCACCGGGAACAAGCCGACATTTTGCTGAGTTGCTGACATGTTGATTGCCTCCATTGCAATGTGGGAAATGGCCTTAAGGTTTTTCCAGTCGAGAAACTTCTTTGGCCAGTTTTTCGTACGCGGTTTGTAGCTCCTTCGCTTCCGGCTTCGTTGAATCGCGCTGCTTCAACAAAGTCTTCATCTGCTGCAGATCGCCGCCAGTGATCGCGCTCTGGATGGCGACGCCGTAGGGCGGGATGTTGTGGTTTGAACCGGTCATATCGAGGCCTTCCTCGTGGGTGTGTGCCGCTCGACCCCTTGCGCAGAAGGGGCGCCTTTCCTGACAGGCAGGCGAACGACATCGGCCAGAATTCCGGCAACCGGGATTCTCGGTGACGTGACAGCCTGATCCGTCGGGATCTGATCAATCCGTAAATCGGGTTCGCGCAGGGGCGACGCCGCAGCGCCGGCTCACGCGCAAGCGTCGTCAGCCAAAACCGTCGGGCCTGGCCTCGGGCGTCAATGAAGGGGTTTGCCGAAAGGGCAACCGGGGGAATCTCACCTGTACGTTGTTCATCTTTCTGTCCTTGATAGAAAGCAACGAAACACAGGGATAGGTCGTTCACTCTTCAAGAGTGCAATACCCGCGCAAGCACAAAAACCATCCCTGATTTTTCTTCCAGTGCCGCTGATGGCGCTCGTCGAGCGACGTTTGCCAAGTGGCCAGCATTTTGCCAGCCACGCAACCCTAGACCCGTTTGTGCGGGGCTGCCAGAAAAAGCGCCGAACGGTCATGTCTGTCCAATGCAGGGATTTTGGCGCACGCACAACCGACCTTTCGGCAGCGTTTTCAAGCGATTGAATCGAGATCGCCATGGGTGCTGAGGAGCGTTCGAAAATGAAAAATGTACGCCGATGTACATTGCGTGTACGCCCCGTGTAAAGTCCGGTCAAAGTCTCAAAGACAGGTGCATTGCAATGACGCAGGCAGGACGGACAAAAAACAAGGCTCAGGATTCAGGATGGCGCGGTTCTGTGGACGTCTGGCTGGACGCCGCGTATGAGGCTTTGAAGGAATCCGGAGTCGATGCGGTCAGGGTAATGCCGCTGGCCAAGCGCCTTAACCTGTCGCGCACCAGCTTCTACTGGTTCTACGAAGATCGGGAGCAACTGCTCGCGGCGCTGCTGGCCCGCTGGCGGGACAAGAACACCGGTGGGCTGGTGGGGCAGTGCGAGCGTTATGCCGAAAGCGTGTCCGAGGCGATCCTCAATGTTTTCGAATGCTGGCTGAACCCTGCGTTGTTCGATTCGCAGTTTGAATTCGCCGTGCGCAGCTGGGCGTTGCAATCGGATGAAGTCGCCGGGCAAATCGCGCTGGCCGACGATGCGCGGATCAATGCGCTGGCCGCTATGTTTCGCCGTTTCGGTTACGAGCCGGGGGCGGCCGATGCCCGTGCCCGGACGATCTATCTCACGCAGATCGGCTACATCTCGATGAAAACCACCGAAGACGTGATCGTGCGGTTCCGGCGAATCCCGCAGTACGTCACCGTGTTCACCGGAAAGTCACCCAAGCGGCGCGAGCTGGACCGGTTTTTCGGTCAGTTCGGTTATGCCGAGACGGAGCCGGGGGTGTTTGTTCCACTGGTGGAAACCTTCGAAGAGGCGCTGCCCGATGACCAATAGAACGCTGGGGATTATCGGCGGCACGGGCTGGCTGGGAAAGGCGATTGCCGAATCGTTGCTGGACCTGGGATTTATCAGGCCGAGTGATCTGCTGATCTCGAACCGCTCGGGCAGTGCTGATGTTGCGCCGGGAGTGCGCGTGTTGAAGGACAACCAGTCGCTGGTCGACAGCAGCGATATTGTAATGCTCTCGGTCCGGCCCGAGCAGTTTCGGGCGTTGCAGATCGATGCCCGAGGCAAAACGCTGGTATCGCTGATGGCCGGCATTTCAGCGTCCACCCTCGGTGCCGCGACAGGCGCGCGAGTGGTGGTGCGGGCCATGCCGAACGCGGCGGTGGAGATCCGCCAATCCTATACGCCGTGGTTCGTGGCCGGCTCCTTGACCGATGAAGAGCGCGACTGGCTGCAGCGATTGTTCGAATGCGTGGGCACGGCGGACGAGGTGCCCGATGAAGACTGCATCGATTATCTGAGCGCGTTGTCCGGTACCGGGCCGGCGTTTCCGGCGCTGTTGTGCGCTGCGCTCGCCAGTCAGGCCGAAGCGGCCGGCATCCCCGCGCGGATTGCGCAGCGGGCGGCACGGGCGGTGGTGGTGGGCGGCGGTCAACTGCTGGCGGGGCGGGAACCGCAAGCTCTGCTGGATGCCTTGATGGCTTATCGCGGGGTCACGGCGGCTGCGTTGCAGTCGATGACCGGGCAGAACCTCGAAGACATCGTGGGTCGGGCCGTACAGGCCGGCGCCCAGGTTGCCCGGCGCGGCCTGTAGTGGGCAGATACGGCGACTTCCCTCCCGACACAGAAGGGAGGGCCACGTTCAGAGGTCTTTCATCAGCCGTAACGCATCGTAAATGGCCGCATGGGTGTTGCGTGCGGCCACGGCGTCACCAATCCTGAACAGCTGAAAACGTCCGTGCGGGTCGGTGACGATGTCCTGCGTCTTGCCGGCAATCAGGTTGTGTTGTTCCACCGCGCCGCCGTTGCTCGAATGCGCGCGCAGGTCGAAATACAAGTCATCCAGCGGGATCGTGCCGTGATTGACCACCACCTGATCCACCACCCGCTGCTTGTGCACCGTACCGTAGTCACTGCCGAGCGTTGCCACCAGTCGCCCGTCGCGGCGCTCGACCGAATCGACGCGATAGGTGACGGTAAAGGTGACATCCAGATCCTGCAGGCTGCGCATGTAGGGCACCAGATTCATCGCCATGACCTCCGGAGCAAAACTGCGGTCGGGGGTGACGATTTCGACACTCGCGCCGCTGGCGGCGATGACCTCGGCAGCCTGTAGCGCGGCGTGGTCGCCGGCATCGTCATAGATCAGGACATGCCGGCCTGGCTTGATGTCACCGGCAATGATGTCCCAGGTCGAAACCACCAGCTCGTTGCCTGCACTGAGCACGTCCGTGTGGGGCAGGCCGCCGGTGGCGACAATCACCACATCCGGTTCATGCTGCAGCACCGTGTCGGTTTCGGCCCAGGTGTTGAAATGAAACTTCACGCCCAGACGTTCGCACTGCGCCATGCGCCAGTCGATGATGCTGATCATCTCGCGCCGACGTTCGCTGAGGGCGGTCAGACGGATCTGCCCGCCGGGGCGATCCGCCGCTTCCAGCACGGTAACGTCATGACCGCGTTCGCCCGCTACCCGCGCAGCCTCGAGCCCCGCAGGACCGGTGCCGATCACCAGCACTTTGCGTTTGCGTGCTGCCTTGGGAATGTCGTGGGGCATGGTGGTTTCCCGGCCGGTTGCCGGGTTGTGGATGCAGTAAGCGGCGCCGCCCTGGTAGATACGGTCCAGACAATAGTTGGCGCCGACGCAGGGACGGATATCTTCCTCACGTTTTTCGATGATCTTGCGCACGATATGCGGATCGGTCATGTGCGCCCGGGTCATGCCGACCATATCGACCTTGCCTGAGGCGATGGCATGGCGAGCAGTGGCGACGTCAGGGATTTTGGCCGCATGGAACGTCGGAAAACCGGTGGCTGCACGGATTTCTCCGGCGAAATCCAGATGCGGCGAATTGCGCATGCCCTGGATCGGAATGACATCGGTCAGACCCGCATCGGTGTCGATGTGGCCGCGTACGACATTGAGAAAATCCACCAGCCCGCTGTCTTTCAGCAGGTGGGAAATCTGTAAGCCTTCGCTGGCATCGAAGCCACCGGGCAAGCCTTCATCGCCGGTGTAGCGCACGCCCAGCAGGAAGTCCTCGCCGACCCGCTGACGGATCCCGCGCAGAATGTCGAAGGTGAAGCGCATGCGGTTTTCCAGCGAGCCGCCGTATGGCCCGTCGAGTTCGTTGGTCAACGGTGACCAGAACTGGTCCATCAAGTGCCCGTAGGCTTGCAACTCCAGACCGTCCATGCCGGCGGCGTGCATCCGTTCGGCGGCGTCCACATAGTCCTTGATGATGCGCTGGATATCCCAGTCTTCCATTTTTTTCGGGAAGGAGCGGTGCGCCGCTTCGCGATGGTGCGACGGCGAGACCACCGGCAACCAGTCGGCCTTGTCCCAGCGGGTGCGGCGACCCAGATGCGTCAACTGGATCATCACTGCCGCGCCATGCTCGTGACATTCGTCGGTCAGGTCCTTCAGCCACTTCACCACCTCATCCTGGTAGGCGAGCACATTGTTGAACACCGGCGGGCTGTCTCTGGAAACGGCGGCGGAACCGGCCGTCATGGTCAGCGCGACGCCGGCTTTGGCGCGTTCGACGTGGTAGGCGCGATACAAATCCTTGGGCATGCCGTCAACCGGGTAGGCCGGTTCGTGAGCGGTGGTCATGATCCGGTTTCTGAGCGTCAGGTTCTTGATTTTGTAAGGCTGCAACAGGGGATCGCTGGACATGGTGGTGCGCTCCGGGGTGGGCTTCATCAGGCTCGGCGACTTGAAATTAGGTCAACTGTACAGGCGTGTCAATCATCGCTGACACAGGTGTACATTTTGCTTGCGCGGTGCTTCGCCCAGGCATAGGATTGCGCCAGACGCCTCAACCGCAAGGCCGTCCAGATTGAGACATACCTGCCGATCCCACCTCCCCAGGAAGACGCTTGATGAACGCTCATTCGCCTTATCGAAATACGCTTTTCGCCCTGATTCTGGCCACGCTCGCTGCACAGGCCCAGGCCGCCGAACCTGCACCCGTGCGCATTGGCTGGGTCAACTGGTCGGACACCGAAATCACCGTCAAACTCGCCAGCGCGGCGCTCCAGGATCACCTCAAACAACCGGTGAAACTGGTGATGGCCGATATCGGCATTCAGTTCCAGGCCCTGGCCAACGGCAACATCGACCTGATCCCGATGGTCTGGCTGCCGAGTACCCACAAAGCGTTCTACGACAAATACAAGGATCGCCTCGAAGACCTCGGCGTGCTGTACGAAGGGCGGATCGGCATGGCCGTCCCGACATCGGTGCCGATCAGCGAAGTGGCCAGTGTCGAGGATCTGAACAAGCCGCAAGTGAAGGAAAAACTCGAAGGCAAGATCCTCACCTCGGAGGTGGGCAACGGCCAGTACAAACTCACGGTCAAGGCGATCG
The DNA here is from genome assembly GCF_019718735.1 of Pseudomonas sp. RIT778. Lineage (NCBI taxonomy): Bacteria > Pseudomonadati > Pseudomonadota > Gammaproteobacteria > Pseudomonadales > Pseudomonadaceae > Pseudomonas > Pseudomonas sp. RIT778. The sequence goes on from NZ_JAIHBA010000033.1 coordinate 14,228, forward strand.
AGGAATACAGGCTTGATGGCTACAAACTGGTGGCGTCTTCGGAAAGCGGCATGCTCAATGAACTGGATCGCAACCTGAAACGGGACAAATGGTCACTGGTCAATGCCTGGAGCCCGCACTGGATGTTCTCCAAATGGTCGCTGCGTTACCTGGATGATCCGAAGCAGATTTTCGGTGGCGCCGAGCAGATCCATGCGATGGCGCGCAAGGGGTTCAGTCAGGAGTATCCGCAGGTGGCGTACTTTTTCGCCCACTACTCGATCCCGCAGGCAGATCTGGAAAGCTTGATGATGCAGGCGCGCCAGACCTCATCGGACCAGGCGGTCGCGGCCTATTACGCGGCCAACAAATCGCGGTTCGAGGCGATGTTCGAACCGGGCACGCAAACCGCCAGCAATCGACAACCCTGATCACGGCGCCGGGGTTCCAGCAAGCACCGGGCCCCGGCTGGCGAGGTGTTGATTCGATGTTATCCTTCGCAGAATGTGTGACAAATAGCGAAGGCGCGCGGCCTATGAACACGAATCGTGACCAATTTCCCTTGCCTGAAGACCTCAAGGTTTTCCTCACCGTCATCCGCAAGAACAGCTTTGCCAGCGCCGCTGACGAGCTGGGCTTCTCACCGGCCTACGTCAGCAAACGCATCTCGGTACTGGAAACCACGCTGGCGACCAAGCTGCTGCACCGCACCACCCGGCGCATCGCGCTGACCGACGATGGAGAGCGGGTGCGGATCTGGGCGGAGAAACTGCTGGGGGATTTCGATCAGTTTCTCGGCGAGATTTCCCAGGCCCGGCACCAGCCGGCGGGCTCGCTGCACATTTGCAGCAGCTTCGGTTTCGGCCGCAATCATGTGGCGCCGGCGATCAGCCAGCTGTCCCGGGCGTGCCCGAAACTCGACATCCGGCTGGACGTGTTCGACCGGGTGGTCGATCTGGTGGGCGAGGGCTTCGATCTGGAAATCCTCGTCGGCGATGACCTGCCGGGCCAGCATCTCGCGCGCAAACTGGTGAGCAACCGGCGCGTGCTGTGCGCCACGCCGGAATACCTCGAACGCCGGGGCACGCCGCAATCTCTCGAAGACCTGAAAGACCACGATTGTCTGGTGCTCAAGGAGCGCAACAACGCATTCGGCATCTGGACCCTGAGCAAGGACGGACAAGAGGAAACGGTGCGAGTGAATGGCCCGTTGTCCTCCAACAGCGGCGAGATCGTGCTGGAGTGGGCCTTGAGCGGTGGCGGAATTCTGTTGCGCTCGATGTGGGACGTCAAACCGATGCTCGAGCAGGGCAGGCTGGTGCAGGTGCTGGACGGCTACACCCAGAGCGCCAACGTCTGGGCGGTCTATCCGACCCGGCTCAGCGAGTCGGCGAAATTGCGGGTGTGCGTGGAGTTTCTGGAAGAGTACTTCCGCGATTTGTCTGTGGAATGAAAACGGGCGGTTCAATGAACCGCCCGTTTTTTTGCCATCAACCCAGCCAAGGATTGTCCGCCAGATGCCGTGCCTCGAAGGCGCGGATCTGCTCGGTGCGTTGCAGCGTGGTGCCGATGGCGTCCAGTCCCAGCAGCAACGACTGTTTGCGCAGCTGATCGATCTCGAATCCGATCTGCGTGCTGTCCCCCAGCTCGATGGTTTGCTGCGCCAGGTTCACGCTGATCCGCGCGGTCTTCGGGACGCTGATCGCCTCGGCCACGCGCTTGAACTGCGCGTCGTCCAGTTGAATCGCCAACACGCCATTACGCTGGCAGTTGTCGTAGAAAATCCCCGCGAACGTGGTGCCGATCAAGGCCCGGATCCCCACTTGCTTCAAGCCCCACACCGCGTGTTCACGGCTGGAGCCGCAGCCGAAATTGGGGCCGGTCACCAGAAACGCCGCGTCCTGCCAGGCCGGCTGGTTGAGCACGAATTCAGGGTTGGGTTCGCCGGAGGGAAGAAAGCGCAGATCGAAGAACAGCCCGCGATCCAGCCCCTGACGATCGATGCCCTTGAGAAACTGTTTGGGCATGATCACGTCGGTGTCGATGTTGGACGCGAGAAACGGCGCGGCGCTGCCGCTGACAGTGTCGAAAGGTTGCATGGTTCAAGCCTCCAGCGCGACGGTGCGCACGTCAGTCAAATGGCCGCTGATGGCGGCGGCGGCGACCATCGCCGGGCTCATCAGGTGGGTGCGCGCACCGGCGCCCTGACGGCCTTCGAAGTTTCGATTGGTGCTGGACGCACAGCGATCACCCGGCGCGAGCACGTCATCGTTCATCGCCAGGCACATCGAACAACCCGATTGACGCCACTCGAAACCCGCGTCGAGAAAAATCTGCGCCAGGCCTTCGTCCTCGGCCTGATTGCGCACCAACGTCGAGCCGGGAACGATCATCGCCCGCACATGGGCCGCCACACGCTTGCCGCGCACCACGCGGGCGACATCACGCAAATCTTCGATCCGCGCATTGGTGCAGGAACCGATGAAGGCATGGCTGATCGTCACTTCGTTCAGCGGCATGCCGGGTGTCAGGCCCATGTAGTCGAGGGCGCGCTGCAGGCCCTGACGCAGGATCGGATCGGGCTGGGCGGCCGGGTCCGGCACGTGCCCTTTGATCGGTGCGGCCTGATCGGGACTGGTGCCCCAGGTCACCATCGGCTCCAGCGCGGCGACATCGAGGATGACTTCGCGATCGAACACCGCGCCCTCGTCGCTGTGCAGGGTTTTCCAGCGCTCTATTGCCTGCTCCCAGACCTTGCCCTTGGGCGCACGCGGCTTGCGTTGCAGATAGGCGAAAACCTTGTCGTCCGGCGCCATGAACGCACCCCGGGCACCGGCCTCGACGGCCATGTTGCAGATGGTCATGCGCGCCTCGACGCTGAGGGCGCTGATGGCCGGGCCGGTGAATTCGATGGCGTAACCGGTGGCGCCGGACGCACCGATTTTTTCGATCAGCGCCATGATGATGTCCTTGGAGGTGACGCCTGCGCCGAGCTCACCGTTGACCGTCACCCTCAGGGTTTTCAGGCGTTTGTAGACCAGCGTCTGGGTTGCCAGCAGGTGCTCGATTTCCGAAGTGCCGATGCCGAAACCGAAGGCGCCCAGTGCGCCGTAAGTGGTGGTGTGGCTATCACCGGCCGCCACCACCATGCCCGGCAGAATGAAACCCTGTTCCGGCGCCACGACGTGTTCGATGCCCTGGCGTTTGTCCAGCACATCGAACAGCTCGATGCCGAAGTCGCGGCAGTTTTCTTCGAAGTACGACACCTGACGCGCACCCCCGGCGTCGGGCATGGTCGCGATGCGTTTCGGTGCGGTGGGGTTCACATGATCGACCACCGCCAGCGTCGCCGCAGGCCGCCACACCGTGCGCCCGGCATCACGCAGGCCGCTGAAGGCTTGTGGACTGGTGTATTCGTTGGCGACCTGGCGGTCGATGTAAAGCAGCATGTGGCCCTGATCGTCGAGGGTGCAGACGGTGTGACTATCGATGTGCTTCTGATACAGCGTTCTCGGGCTGGGCATGGCTTGCGCTCTTTTCTGTCCGGGGCAAAAACAACATGAGGACAGAATATTGATCGCAGAAATGGCATCAAGAGCGCATTGGTGATGCCATAGGACACGAAGTGTGAATAGTTGCCCGCGTGTTACCTGAAGCTTTTCATCGATGGTTTTTCTCCTGCGCATTCTCTAAGGGGAATGAATGCTCGGGCCCCGGAAACTTCGACATTTGCACGTCGTCAATGAAGTTGCGAGCTGCTCCGAGCAATACGCCACGAAGGTCGGCGTATTGTTTGACGAATCTGGGCAGATGCCCGGTTCGCAACCCCGCCATGTCCTGCCAGACCAACACCTGTGCATCGCAACCCACGCCGGCGCCGATGCCAACCGTGGGGATGGAAACGGCGGCGCTGATTTGCGTCGCGACTTCGTCAGGCACCATTTCGATCAATAAAGCAAAGGCACCCGCTGCTTCGAAGGCGCGGGCGCTTTCGATCAGCCGTTGGGCATCATGCCCCCGTCCCTGAACACGATAGCCGCCGAGTTGATGTTCAGCCTGCGGTGTAAAACCGATGTGGGCCATCACGGGAATGCCTGATCCTGCGAGTTTTTCAACCTGCGGCAGCATTTCAACGCCGCCTTCGATCTTGACCGCGTGTGCACCTGCTTCTTTCATGAAACGCACGGCGGTATGGAAGCACTGCTCTGGCGACGCCTGATACGAGCCGAACGGGAGATCCGCAATCACCAGTGGTCTGCGGGTTGTCCGGCTGACGGCACGCACCAGTGGAATCAGCTCGTCAACTGTCACTGGCAACGTTGATTCGTGGCCGAAAACGTTGTTTGAAGCCGAGTCGCCCACCAGCAAAACGGGAATCCCGGCCTCTTCAAAAATACTTGCGGCGTACATGTCGTAGGCTGTGAGCATTGCCCATTTCTGCCCAAGCGCCTTCAATCGCTGAAGATGGGGAATACGGATACGGGGCTGCTTTTCCGGGCTTTGGTTACTGCCGTACAGCGAAGTTGTGTCACTCATGGTGGTTCCTTTGGCGAGCGCCAGGTTTCAGTTCGGGAGCTGTTCAGCCAACAGAATCGCGGCGATAAGAATCATGATTGCGCCCGACAGGCGACTGACGAATCGCGCCGCCACCGGCCGTGCCTGTAAAACAGAACGCGAGCCGAACCCCACCAGCAGATAAATCACCCCACAGCTGAGCGCATGCAACAGACCCAGCGCCATGATCTGCATCGGCACCGGCCATGCCGCTGTCGGGTCAGTGAATTGCGGCAGCAGTGCCAGGAACAACAGAAAAACCTTGGGATTGAGGCCGCTGACGCAGGCGCCTTTGAGCGTCCAGCGCGACCAGGATCCGGATGCCTGGGTCTCTGCCGCTTCGGGCGTGGAGGGGTTTCGCAACATGTTGATGCCCAGCCACAGCAGATAAAGGCTGCCACCAATCGTCAGCACCGAGAGGGCAAGGGGATTGCTCGCCACCAGACCGCCGACGCCGGCGGCAACCACCAGCGTTGCGAGCAAATGGCCGATCAGCAAACCGGCCACGGCGGGCAGCACCACGCGACCAAACAGCCCTGCCGAGATGGCATAGGCCCAATCCGCGCCGGGGGTGATGACGAACAAAAACGAAACCGCCCAGAAGGCGGCAAAAACACTCAGGGACATTTTGATCTCGCAAACAATCGGCTCAAGGCGTGCAACGTTCACGAAAAAGAATAGAGATATCGGGCTAGAATCTTTTCTCAAATATTCCAGTCGAGAGAGCCTGAAGTGGGAGAAAAATGCTGATGGACAGGATTGACCAGAAGATTCTTGCGGAGCTGCAAGCCGACGGTCGTCTTTCGATCACCGAGCTCGCCGATCGGGTCGGGCTCAGCCTGTCTCCCTGCCATCGTCGAGTTCGGGCGCTTGAAGAGAGCGGGGTGATCGTCGGCTATCGCGCGCAACTGGCCCCGGCAGCGCTGGGGCTGAATTTTTCGGCGATGGTGTTTGTGACGCTGCGCGAGGGCAATCGCCAGGCGGTGGAGGCTTTCGAAGACTCGGTGACGCAGATTCCGCAAGTCGTCGAGGCGCAGCGACTGTTCGGCGAACCCGATTATCTGCTGCACGTCGTTGCGCGGGATCTGCCGGCGTTTCAGCAGCTTTACGACGAGCGCCTGTCCAGCCTGCCCAACGTCCAGCGACTGACGTCCACGCTGGTGATGAAACGGGTGATTCAGGATCGTTCGCTGCCGCTTTGAATGGCAGCGAACGGTTACGCGGTGGCGTCAAACGCCTCGTGGTAGCTGACGACGCCGACCGGCAGCTCACCTTCAAACGCCAACGCCTGAAAATACTCCGCCGGAATCCCCGGTAACTCCAGACCCGCATGGGCCTTGAAGCCAAAACGCCCGTAGTAGCCCGGATCGCCAAGCACCACGCAACCAACCCCGCCAATGCGCTGCAATTGCGCCAGCGAGGCTTTCATCAGCGCCGAGCCGATGCCTTGCTGCTGGCGGGTCGGGCACACGGAGATCGGGCCGAGGCCGTACCAGCCTTGGGCGCCGGAGGAAATCGTCACGGGGGAAATGGCGACATGGCCGACCACCGTGTCGTTCTCCACTGCAACCAGCGAAATGCTGAGCTGGCCGGCGCGGCGCAGGGCGTTGACGATGAATTGTTCGGTGTGGCTTGAGTGTTCTTCGTGCTGGAACGCGGCCTCGGTGATTCGGGTGATGGCGTCGATGTCTTCGGGGCGTTCGTTGCGGATTGTGAGGGTCATGTGCATTCGTTCTCGGGAGTACCCGCCAAAGTCTGGCGGATTGCGCTCCCGAGTGTGTTGCAAAAGTGTGAGCGCTCCCTGCGCACCGCCTTACGCCTCTGGCAATCTGGCAATCACCTTGATCTCGAACTGAAAGCCATACAGCCACGTCACGCCGACCGCCGTAATCGTCGGATGCGGCGCCTCGCCCCAGAACTCCGGCACCACTTCCCAGATGGTTTCGAAGGTCGATTGCGGATCGACCATGAACACCGTCACGTCCACCACGTCATCGAAGCTGCCGCCAGCCGCGCCGAGGATCGCATTGAGGTTGGTGAAGGCCAGTCGCACCTGTTGCTTGAGATCCGGTTCCGGCGAGCCGTCCTCAAGGCTGCCGACCTGGCCTGAGACAAACAGAAAACCATTGGAACGAACTGCCGGGGAATAACGATTGCGCTCGTAGAGGGCATGGCGTCCGGGCGGGAAAACCACGTCGCGTTTTGGCTGGGCACGGGTCATGGGGTGTCTCCTTCAATGGGTTGAAAACCGGTGATGGAGCAACTTTATGGGCTTGCCTCGGCGCGATAAACGCGCAACCTTGGCGATCACTGTTTGCAAATCCCAAACAATCGAGCCGCTATCAGAGGTGGGATATGGACCGTTTTGACGCGATGCAAGCCTTCGCCCGAGTGGTGGAGGCCGGCAGTTTCACCAAGGCCGCCGAAACCCTGCACATGAGCAAGACCACCGTGACCCAGCTCGTCCAGCAACTGGAGGCGCGGCTGCGAGTGAAGTTGCTCAACCGCACCACGCGCAAGGTCAACGCCACGGCGGACGGCGCGGCCTATTACGAGCGGGTGATCAAGTTGCTGGCAGACATGGACGATGCCGAAACCAGCCTGCCTGGCGCGGCAGCGCAGCCCAAGGGACGCTTGCGGGTCGACGTGCCCAGTCCACTGGCCAATCTGATTCTGGTGCCGGCGCTGCCCGAGTTTTACGCGCGCTACCCGGAGATCCAGATCGACATGGGCGTCAGTGACCGGATCGTCGACATCATCGATGAAAACGTTGACTGCGTGGTGCGTGGCGGCGAGCTGCGGGATCAGTCGCTGATGGCCCGGAAGGTGGCGGATCTTCAACTTGGCGTGTACGCCGCGCCAAGTTATCTGGCCCGCGCCGGGACCCCGATGCATCCCCGGGAGCTCGAAGACAGCCATCATCGGGTAGTCGGTTTCCTTTGGGCGCGCACCGGCAAACCGGTGCCGTACGCCCTGCACAATGAACACGAAGATTTGCAGATCAAGGGCCGCCATATGCTGGCGGTCGATGACGGCAATGCCTATTTGTCGGCGGGCCTCGCGGGGTTGGGCGTGTTGTGGCTGCCCAGGTACATGTCCAAAGCACACGAGGCGAGCGGTGATCTGGTGCCGCTGTTTGAAGACTGGCGCCTCGATCCCATGCCGCTCTACGTCGCCTACCCGCCGAACCGCCACATCAGTCGCAAGTTGCGAGTGTTCATCGACTGGATCGCCGAAGTGATGGCCCGCCACGCACCGGTCATGGATCGCTCAGGTTCGCCAGCAACCACTCGGTAAAACTGCGGGCCATCGGATCGTTTTCACTGTCGCGGTGGGTCAGCAGCGCCCAGTTCGGGCCGCGAATGGTCTCGTCCACCAAGGGCTGCAACAGCCCGTCGGCCCGAGCCTTGCGGCTGAGCAACTGGCTGACCAGCGCGATGCCGAGCCCGCCGCAGGCTGCGTCCAGCAACAGGCCCGGATCGGAAAAGTTCAGGCCCTGATCCTGCTGGCCGACGTCGATTCCCGATTCCACCGCCCAATGGCTCCAGTCCATTTCCCGCTCGCCGTGCAGCGTTGTCCGCTGCGCGCTCGGCACATTTAACAAGCTCGGATGACACGCCGGATAGAGCCGATCTGCGTGCAGTACTTTGAAGCTGCATTCAGCCTGCGAACTGATGTCGTCGCGCACCGCCAGATCGATGGTCTGGGTCGCCATGTCCGGCACTTCATCGGTGCTGAAAATCCACAGATCCACATTCGGATGCTGACGGCGGAAATCCCCCAGACGCGGCAGCAACCAGTGCCGGGCAAACGCCGGCGTGGTGTTGAGCACCAGTTGATTGGGTTTCTGGTATTGCCCCAGCCGCCGAATTCCCACCGACAGTTGCTGCAGCATCGCCTGGGTGGTGCTGAGCAAATCGTGGCCGGCGTCGGTCAGGCTGACGCTGCGCCCGCTGCGGAAAAACAGAGGCTGTTCCAGATACGCCTCAAGGCTGCGGATCTGCTGGCTGATGGCCGACTGCGTGAGGCTCAGCTCCTCCGCGGCCTTGTGAAAACTGCCCAGCCTTGCGGCGGCTTCGAAGCCGCGCAACGAGCTGAGGGGTGGCCAGTGTTTCAGCATGATCGATAAGTTCCTCTAATCAGTTTTCCGCTAAATCCATCGTTTGTTTGCCCTGAAGGCCGCCATTAGCATGCACGTCAACGCCGCCAAGGCTGTTTTCATTGAACACAATGGCTTAACTCAAAGGGCTTTTTACCATGCAGCAGAACAAAAACAACAACAGCGGTTGGATGATGCCGGCAGAGTGGGTGACGCACGCGGCGACCTGGATGGTCTGGCCACACAATCAGGCCCTGTGGGAATCGGGTTGGGGCGTCACCTTGCCGTTGGTGCAGGAAGATTTCGCCCGCGTCGCCAATGCCATCGCCCGTTTCGAACCGGTGAAAATGGTTGTCGATCCGTCGGCCATCGCCCGTGCCAAAGCCTTGTGCGGACCGAACATCGAACTGATTCCACTGGCCGTCAACGACAGCTGGTGCCGCGACTCGGGCCCAAGCTTCGTCGTGCATCCGGAGCAAGGCCTGGCTGGCGTGAGCTGGCGCTTCAACGCCTGGGGCGGCAAGTCCGCGCATGATCTGGACGAAAGCCTGGCCCGTCGCGTGCTCAATCACCTGGGCGGCGAGTGCTTCGGCACGGCGCTGAGCAACGAGGGCGGCGCGATCCACGTGGACGGCGAGGGCACGTTGATCACCACCGAATCGGTGCTGCTCAATCCCAACCGCAACTCCGGCGTGAGCAAGGCCGAGATGGAAGAAATCTTCAGCCGCCTGCTCGGCGTGAAGAAAACCATCTGGCTGCCGGGCGATCCGGATTACGTCACCGGCGACATGACCGACGGCCACGTCGATGGCGTCTGCGCCTTCGCCCGCCCTGGCGTGTTGCTGGTGGACGCGACTCATGATCGCAGTTCGGTGTATGCCGAAGTCGTGCGGGAAAACCGTCGTGCGCTGGAACTGGCCACCGATGCTCAGGGCCGCAAATTCGAGCTGATCGAGCTGTACGAAGCCACCGATGCGGTGGATACCGAAGCCGAAGTGTTCTGCGCCTCGTACACCAATTTCTACATCGCCAACGGCGCGATCATCATGCCGGCGTACGGCATCGAGGCCGACCATGTCGCGGCAGAAACCCTGGCCAAGGCGTTCCCGGGCCGCGAAGTAGTGCCGGTGCAGATCAATCACCTGGCCCATGGGGGCGGCGGTGTGCACTGCATCACCCAGCAACAGCCAGCCTGGCCGGTGGAGGGTTGATCGATGACGTTGCTGACAGTCGCCACCACCCAGATGCCGTGCACCTGGGACCTGAAAAGCAACCTCGACCGCGCCGAGCAGTTGGTGCGTGAAGCGGCCGCGCAGGGCGCGCAAGTGATCCTGTTGCAGGAGCTGTTCGCCACGCCGTATTTCTGCATCGAGCAGAGCCACCAGCACATGGCGCTGGCCGAGGAGTACCGCGACAGTCAGGTGCTGTCGCGCTTCGCCGCGCTGGCCCGTGAACTGGGCGTTGTGTTGCCGTTGAGCTGGTACGAGAAGGCCGGCAACGCCTACTTCAACTCCCTGAGCGTGGCCGATGCCGACGGGCGCCTGTTGGGCGTGTACCGCAAGACCCACATCCCCAACGCCATCGGTTATCAGGAGAAGGAATACTTCAGCCCCGGCGATACCGGTTTCAAAGTCTGGGACACCGCGTTCGGCCGCCTCGGCGTGGGCATCTGCTGGGATCAGTGGTTTCCGGAAACCGCCCGTTGCCTGGCCTTGATGGGCGCTGAGGTGCTGCTGTTCCCGACGGCCATCGGCTCGGAACCGGGCTGCGCGGATCTGGATTCGCGCGACCACTGGCAGATGACCATGCGTGGCCACGCGGCTGCCAACCTGCTGCCGGTGATCGCGTCCAACCGCGTTGGCCGTGAAGTGGCGGGCAGCGATGCGGCGCTGCAAATGAATTTCTACGGCTCGTCGTTCATCTGCAACCACAAGGGAAAAATGCTCGCCGAAGCCGACCGCGCCAGCACCGGCGTGTTGGTGCAAAGCCTGGATCTGGCAGCCATGCGTGAAGATCGCCTGAGCTGGGGCATCTACCGCGACCGTCGCCCGGAAATGTATGGCGCATTGTTGAGCCAGGACGGCCGTCACCTTAACGCCCGCTGGAATCCTCAAGGAGTCTGATATGCCTACTTCACACAAGTGGTTGCTGGGCGCTCTGGGCCTGGCGCTGGCCGGTTTGATGCCCGCCGTACACGCCGAAGACAAGACCCTGCGGCTGTACAACTGGGCGGATTATTTCGCTGAAGACACGTTGAGCAAATTCACCGCCGAAACCGGGATCAAGGTGATCTACGACGTGATGGATGGCAGCGAAACCCTGGAAGCCAAGATGCTTTCCGGCGGCAGCGGCTACGACCTGATCTTCCCCGGCGACACCGTGGCCGAACGCCTGATGCGCGCCGGCAGCCTGTTGCCGCTGGATCCTTCGAAAGTCACGGCGATGAACGACATTGAGCCGGGCCTGCAAAAACTGCGCAGCCATTACGAGCATTCGAACAAGGCCACCGTGCCGTACACCTGGGGCACCATCGGTCTGACCTACAACGCCGAGCAGATCAAACAGCGTATGGCCGATGCGCCGGTCAATAGTCTCGACATGCTGTTCAAACCGGAACTGGCCGCGAAGTTTGCCGATTGCGGGATTTCGATGATCGATTCGCCGGACGAAGTGCTGGCCGTGGTGCTCAACTATCTGGGCCGCGACCCGCGCAGCGCCAAGCCCGCGGATCTGGCAGCGGCCAGTGATCTGCTGATGAAGTTGCGGCCGTATATCCGCAAGTTCCAGTCGCAACCGGTGACCGATCTGGTCAACGGCAACCTGTGCCTGTCCCTCGGCTACAGCGGCGACATGACCCAGGCCCAGCGCACTTCGGACAGCGCCGGCAAGCAGACCCGCTTCCAGTACCGCGTGCCGCGCGAAGGCACCACGGTGTGGATGGACACCATGGCCATTCCGGTCGATGCCAAACATCCAGAATACGCCTACGAATTCATCAACTTCGTGATGCGCCCGGAGAACATGGCCGCGATCAGCAATTTCACCGGTTACCCGACCTCCAACGCCAAGGCCCGGCCAAACGTGGATGAGGCGATGCGCAACAACCCGGACATCTACCTCGACGAAGCGACCTATGCTCGTTTGATACCGGGCAAGGATATTCCCCAGGCCGACATGCGCGCCCGCATGCGCACCTGGACCAAGTTCAAGACCGCCACTGCAAAGTGATTTTTCCGGGCTGCTTCGGCTACCCCTTACACATCAGGAAGTTACACATGCCAACTCGTCGCGAGTTCATCAAACAGGTTTCAGTTGCCGCCGGCGTAGGCGCTGCCGTCATGGGCCTCGGCCTGTCACCGGCGCGGGTACTGGCGGCCAGCGAAGGTCGCTGGTTCATGCCCGACGAGGGCGACAAGCACGAGCGCGCCTACATGGCCTTCGGCGCGCAGGACGCGATCTGGGAAGACTTCACCGAAGACGTTCAGGAAGCGCTGGGCCGGATCGCCCGCGCCATCGCCCGCTACGAACCGCTGACCATCTATTGCCGCAGCGGCGAACGTAGCCTGGCCGAAGAGATTTGTGGCACCTCCAACATCACCTACCAGATCGCCAACCTCGACGACATCTGGATGCGTGACATCAGCGCCAACTTCGTCATCGACGACAAAAACGGACTCGGCGCCGTGGACTTCAATTTCAGCGGCTGGGGCAACAAGCAACAGCACTCGAAAGACGCGAAAATCGCCAAACGCGTGGCGGCCGATGCGCAGGCGACCTACCAGCGCAGCGAACTGGTGGGCGAGGGCGGCGGCATCGAAGTCGACGGCCACGGCACCGCGATCATGACCGAAAGCTGCTGGATCAACGAAAACCGCAACCCTGGCTGGAGCAAGGCCGATGTTGAGGCCGAGTTGAAAGCACGTTTGGGCCTGCGCAAGATCATCTGGCTGCCGGGCATCAAGGGCAAGGACATCACCGATGCCCACGTCGATTTCTACGCGCGCTTCGTCACGCCCGGCGTGGTCATCGCCAACCTCGACACCGACCCGCGCTCCTACGACAACAAGGTCACCCTGGCGCACCTGGAAATCCTGAAAAAGGCCACCGACGCCGACGGTCGCCCGTTGCAGATCCACACCGTGTCGCCACCGCTGAAACCGCGCAAGACCAAGTTCAACAGGGATAACGACGATTTCGCGGCCGGTTACATCAACTATTTCGTGATCAACGGCGCGGTGATCGCTCCGGAGTTTGGCGACAAGGACGCCGACAAGAAGGCCTTCGACCTGCTGAAAAAGCTCTACCCGAACCGCGACGTGGTGCAGATAAACATCGACGCCATCGCGGCCGGTGGTGGCGGGATTCACTGCGTGACCAGTCACCAGCCGGCGTGAGCCTGAGCCTCAGCGGAAACGTTGGGGCAGGGCCTCGGCAAAGGGATAGAAGTCGAACCACGGTTTGGCTTCTTCGATCACCCGACTGAACGACGGGCGCTGCACCAGCCGTTCGAAATAGGCGCTCAGGCGCGGTTGTTCGGCGGCAAACGGCACCAGCGTGCTGGCGTAGAACAGGGCCGGCGCGGCGGAGCAATCGGCCAGGCTGAAATCCGCGCTGGCGATCCATTCGCGGTCCGCCAGTTGTTGTTCAAGCATGCCGTACGCCGTGGCCAGCAGCGCCCGCTGACTGCTCAGGTCGCCATTGGCGGACTGGATGCGGTCGGCGACGATCTGCTGCATCGGCGTCATCACGTAATGGTCGAAAAACCGGTCCCAAAGACGCACGTCCAGCGCGGTCTCCCAGTCTTCGGGAATCAGTCGCTGCGACTGCCCCGGTTGATGATCCAGGTACTCGATGATCACGCTCGATTCCGGCACCGTGCGCTGGCGCACGTGATCGCGCAACACCGGGAATTTGACCAGCGGCCACAGCGCCTGAAGCTCGGCCCGCTCGGCTTCGCTGGACAGATCGATCAGGCGTTTCTCGAAGGCGACGCCGTGTTCGTAGAGGGCGATCAGCGCTTTGTGGCAGTAGGACGACAACGGGTGGTAATAGAGGGTCAAGTCCATCGTTCAACACCTCGATGAGGGGGAATGGCGTTACTCAGGTATAGCGCGCCTGCGCACCGCCACGCATTTGATTTCCACCAGCAACCCCGGGTGAGCCAGTTCGCTGACGCCGATGCAGGTCCAGGCACAGAAGCCTTTGGGGAATACGCGGTTTTTCACTTCGCGAAACACCGGCATGTGTTGGCTCATGTCGACGTGATAGGTGGTCATCTCCACCACATCGTCGAAGGTGCAGCCACCGGCCTTCAGCACTTCGGCGAGGTTTTCCCAGGCACGGATGAACTGTTGCTCGGGGTCTTCGATGACTTTCAAATCAACCGTCCGGCCTACCTGACCGGCGCAGTAAAGCGTATCGCCGACCATAACCGCCGGCGCGTAACCGGCGCGTTCGACGATGGGTTTCATGGAGTCGGGGATGATGATTTTGCGATCGGGCATCGTGTTTACCTTCAATGACGGATTTCAACGACCGTGCGCGGCCGCTGCCAACTGCTCGGTATCCACTCGCACAAATACTGAATCGCCCACCGCCGTCAGCACACCCCCGGCGTAGACCTCGCAGATCACCCGGGTCTTGCGCCCGACTTCGCCGTCGACTCGGGCCTTCAGCGTCAACGGCAGACCCATTGGCGTCGGTTTGATGAACTTGATGCCGAGGTTGCCGGTGACGCAGTTGATGCGCGGCAGGCTTTCGGCTTCACGTTGCTCGGCCCGGTAGTGATAAGCCATCGCGGTCCAGTTGGAGTGGCAGTCCACCAGCATCGCGATCAGGCCGCCGTAGACCAGCTCCGGCCAGCCGCAGTATTTGGCTTCGGGCACGTGCTCGGCCATGACGTGCACGCCGTCCTCGTGCCAGAAACTCTTGATGTGCAAACCGTGCGGGTTGCTGCTGCCGCAGCCAAAGCAGACGCCCTCGGGGGCGGCGGTATCTTGCAGGGAGGTGTCGTGGGACATGCCGGGGTCATCCTTAAACTGTTAGCCGAACCGGGCGGATTCTAACCCTGAATAAAGGACGCAGCTCGAGCAATGCGATTGTTCGCTCAGGCGGTACGGGTCTGGGCGAGCCGTCAGATCAACAACCCCAGCGTATCGCGGCGCACTAGGTGCGCTGCGCCAGGTTGCGTTGAAACTCTTCGAAGCTACAGGGCAGCGTCGTGGCTTTGCGTTTTTTCGACTTGTCGCGCTCGTCCGGCAGTTGATCGCTCAGTTCCCAGACCTCGAGCATCTTGGCGTATTCGAAGGCGTGGCGCGGGTCGATCTGAATCCACTGCTGGAACGCCTGGCGTTCGTCGGGCGTGCAGGTTTCGTCTTGCAGGCGCAGGCACCAGTGCGCCGCTTGCGTCAGGATTTCATCATCTGCGTCGTTCATTGACGGGTTCCAGAAGGGGCGAAGACTGCAGTTTACGTGGGTGCTTGCAAAAAAAACGTCAAAGCACCGAAAGGATTTAGTCGGCAGTCACGGACAGAACGCGCGCGTGCCGGACAGATCGCGCCGCCATTTACGCTTTTCGAAGAATTGCCATATTCAGTCACATTTCATTGTAGATAGTGGGCAGCCCAACCGGTTTCCAATGAGGCTGCATCGTGTTTCCACGTCTTCTGTGTTCGCTGTCCGTATTGAGTCTGTCCATCGCCGCCGCCCACGCGGCCGACCTTGATACCCCGCGCCTGAAAGGCATCGACAACTTCCGCGATATCGCCGGTATCACCACCGCTTATTCCACGGCCCATGACGGAACGATGCGCGCTGGTGTGTTCTACCGCTCCAACGCGCTGACGCCGACAGCGTCGGACCTGGCGACCCTCAACGGTCTGGGGATCAAGGCCGTATACGACCTGCGCACCCCCAGCGAAATCGCCGGCACGCCGGACACGATGATCAGCGGGGCGACCTATCAGAACATCGACATCATCGGCGCCACCACGTCGGGCGCGAACATCACCACGGTCTCGTTCAAAAGCGCGGCCGATGCGATTGCGATGATGCAGGAAACCAACCGCGCGTTTGTCAGCGACGCCGGCATGCGCGGGCAGCTGGGTGTGCTGTTCAACGAATTGGCCGGTGTCGACGGCGCCGCGCTGTTCCATTGCACCGCCGGCAAGGACCGCACCGGCTGGACGGCCGCCGTGCTGCAAAGCATCGCCGGGGTCGACAACGCGACGATCATGAGCAACTACCTGGCGACCAACGACTACACCGCCGAACGGGTCGCCAAGACCCTGGCGATGATGCCGCCGAGCATGGCCGCGATCTATGCGCCGCTGCTGGGCGTCGAGGCGAGTTATCTGCAAGCGGGCCTGGATCAGGTGACCGCGCAATACGGCAGCATGGACAACTACCTCAAGCAGGGGCTGGGTCTGTCCCAGGAAACCATCTATGTGCTGCGCGGCAAAATGGTCGAGTACAACAGCCTGCCCGGTCAGACAGGGCTGATCGGCAACGCCGCCGCTGGCGCGCAACTGTTGCAGGAATTGCAGAACAGCAAACTCTCGGGCACTTACAGCGCCTACAACTACTACCTGCAATCGGCCATCGACGCCGGCACTCTGGGCGGTGTCGAGTCCACGGTCGGCGGTCAGGTGCACGCCGATGCTGCGAGTTACCTGCTGCGTCAGAACTCGATGATCGAGCAGGCCGCCGCGCCATTCGCCAGCGGTACTGACCTCAAGGTCGGCCAATATCGTTTGTGGAGCACCGCGCTCGCCGGTTACCTCGGCACCGACGGCTCGGCCCATATGCAAAGCAGCAACGAACACAGTCAGGGCCTGATGATTGGCGTCACTCAGCGCTTCTCCGAACAACTCAGTGCGCGCGGCGGCATCGGTTACAGCAAAGGCTCGGTGGGTGGCGCGGGTGGCGAGGTCGATACCGATTTCACGTTCTTTAACCTTGGCGCCCGTTATGGTTTCACCAGCCTGGAACGTGGCCTGTTTGTCGACGCCAACCTCAGCGCCGGTTATGTCGACTACGACAGCAAACGCGACCTCGGCGGCGGCCTCGGTTCGGCGAAGGGCGACACCCACGGCAACCTCAGCGGCGCCACGTTGGCACTCGGTTATCGGATGCCGCTGAACACTGTGATTCTGGAACCGAGCCTCGGCGTGCGGGTCAGCCGTCTGGACCTGTCGGGATTCCAGGAGAAGGGCAGCGAATTGGCCCTTAATGTCGATGACATTCAAGAAACCCGCCGCAGCGCGGTGGCCAATCTCGACGTCTCGTTCGCCCCGATGCCGATGGGCGCGTGGCAACTGGTGCCGGGCGTGCGGGTCGGTTATGAGCATGTGCTGGGCGATCATCAGGTCGACAGCGAAGGGCACCTGCTGGGGCTGGATATCGAACAACGCGCGGCGTTCGACAACCGCGACCAGTTCAGCGGCGGCGTCAACCTCATGGCCAACCTGGGCGCCCTCAGTCTGGGCGCTGAAGCCGGTGCCAGCGGTGGCGGTGACAGCCACGGTTTCAGCGGCGGGCTCAAGGCCAGTTATCAGTTCTGACCAACCTGAAGGTGAAGAAAAAGGACTGCCTCAGCGCAGTCCTTTTCGCATTTCTGCAGGGCTCACGCCGTAGGCATCCTGAAAGTACTGGCAGAACCGGCCGACGTTGCTGAACCCGAATTGCAGGGCCACGTCGGTCACCGATGATGATGGGCCTTGCTTCAATGCATCACAGGCACGCTCCAGCCTGACCTGTCGCTGGTACGCGACAATCGAGGTGCCGACGAACCGCCGGAAGCCTTCCTGCAACGCCCGCAGGCTGACGTTTACCAGCCCCGCCAGATCCGTTCCGCTGACCATCTGCTCGGGATGCGCCTGAATGTATTCGATGGCCTGTTTCACATGCCGTGGCGTGATCTGCGCCTCGGGGCGGCGCAAGGCCTCGCTGAAGTTGTGCGGCCAGGCTTCCAGTACCGCGTCCACCAGCATCTCCCGCAGCCGCGACGGCATCAGCGAACCAGCGTTCAACAACAGATCGAATTCAGTGCCGGTGGCCAGATCGATCAGCGCACGAATGCCCTGAAACGCCGGGCTGTTCAGATCCACCCTCGGCTCGAAATGCAGCTTGTGCACGATCGGTCGGCCCAGCAGTGACGAAAGCCGTTCGGTGAACGCCGCACGGCTGATCGACATGCCGTGCTGGGCGTGATTGTCGACGAAACGCATCGAACGCAGATCCGCCTTGTCGATGGCCAGCCCGATGTGCGGCAGACCCAGGGATTCGGCCGAGTCGTTGAAGATGATCCGGCCGGCGGTGGGAATCACGAAGGTAATTTCGTCGTAGGGCTCGGGGAACGCCACGGTGAAATCGCCCCGGTAATGCATGCGCCGGAAACTCACCCCATCGTGCCGCCCGTAGACGCCGCCGATGATGATGTCCTTGGGCGGCGGCGGGGTGTCGCCATAACGATTGCCGAACATGCGGGAGAACAGCGCGCCGAAGTCGTCGCAGGACATATCGGCGGATCTGAGGATGATGGTCTGGCGCGTCGGGCTTGAGTACACCGGGAAGGTCACCTTGGCAGTCGGGGCAAAGAGGCGCGAAGACGTTAGCAACCAAGAGTGACAGCGACATGACACAAACGGATTACGTGGCTTGCCAGTGAGCCTTCAAGAAGTCGATGAACACCTTCACCTTGCGCGTATTGCGCCGATGCGCCTGATACAGCACGTAGATCCACGGGCCGAAGGCGCTGGGTTCGCGCCAGTATTCGGGCATCAACTCCACCAGTTCGCCCCGGGCGAGATACGGCGCGGCGCTCCACTGCGGGAGAAATTGCAGGCCTTGCCCGTCCAGCAGGCAGGCCAGCAGGAAATCGTAATTGTCACTGGCAATGCGCGGGATTGGTTGGGTCATGCGCAGGCGTCGTTCGCCTTGCTTGACCCACCAGAAGTGCCGGTTGAGCAGCGGGTGGCGGAAGATCAGCCAGTCGTGCTGGTGATAGTTGTCCAGTGACACATCGCTGCCCTTGCGCGCCAGATAGGCCGGGCTGGCGCAGAGCTGCACGCGGTTCTCCACCAGCGGCTGAGCGATCACCCCCGGCAGATCGATCGGCCCGTCACGCAGCGCCAGGTCGTAGCTGCCATCGACCGGGTCGTCGTAGTTGTCGCTCAGATCCACTTCCAGATTGACCTGCGGGTGTTCGTTCAGAAAGCGGCAGCACACCTGATTGAGAAAGGCCGGGGCAAAGGAGGGCGGGGCGATGATGCGCAACTCGCCGCGCAATTCGTGTTTGAGCTGTTCGACGCCTTCGCTGGCCAGTTGCAGTTGCAACAGCGCCTGACGCGCGCCTTCCAGATAGATCCGCCCGGCTTCGGTCAGTGCCATGCGTCGAGTGGTGCGGTCGAACAGGCGGCTGCCGAGTTCCTCTTCCAGTTGCGCCACGGCTTTGGTCAGGGCAGACGGCGTGTTGCCGAGCACCTCGGCGGCACGGCTGAAGTTACCGTGCTCGGCGGTGGCGACGAACATGGTCAGGGCGCTCATTTTGTCCATTGATCTATTCCTGATGGGCACAGAAGTTGTGCGTGAGACGGCATTCAGTTATCCGGCGGGCTTGGCTAATCTGGCCTCAGCCTAACAAAAATAACGAGAACGCTCATGAAGCAGCTTCTGACCCTGATGGTGTCGTCCGCACTGGCCTGTGCCTCGCTGGAAAGTCTGGCGGCAACCGATCTGATCCTGCACAACGCAAAGATCTACACCGCCGAACCCGGGCAGCCGTTGCAGCAGGCCGTCGCCATCGACGGTGACAAGATGGTGGCGGTCGGCTCGGATGCGCAGGTGCTGCGCCTCAAGACTTCTGGCACTCGATTGATCGATCTGGGCGGCAAAGTGGTGATGCCCGGTTTCATCGACTCCCATTCCCACACCATCAAGGGCGGCCTGCAGATGCTTCAGGCCAATCTCGACGGGCAGATGCTGCCGCTCGATAAACTGGAATCGCGCTTGCGCCAATGGCGTGAGGACGGCAAGGCCTGGCGCGGCGAATTCCTCAGCGTCGGCGGATTACCCTCGACCTACTGGAGCCAGACTGGCGCACTGGAGCAGCGTTTCAATCAGGGCGAGTGGGCTGATCAGCCGCTGTTGCTGCTGGGCTGGGACCTGCACACCGGGTGGGCCAATCGGGCGATGCTTAAACGCGCCGGCATCGACGCGGCGCGCATCCAGGCGCTCAAACCCGAAGAGAAAGACACCCTCGGTCATCATCCCAACGGACAGCCGAACGGTTTTATGGTGGATGCCGGGCTCTACCCGGTGCAGGCCCTGTTGCCACCGCCGACCGATGAAGCGCTGCTGGCGGGTGGGCGCGCCGCGCTGAATTACTACAAAAGCCTCGGAATTACCGGGTGGATGGATCCGCTGGCCAACGAACTGCCCGGCGCCGACGTGAAAAACGACTCGCTCGGCGTGCTGCCGACGTACAAGAAGCTTTCGGAAAACGGCGAACTCACCGCTCACGTCGCCGCATTGCTGATGGCCGATTCGAAGGCTACACCCGCCGATCTCGATGAACTGGACAAGGTCCGCCAACAGTTCCTCGGCGTGCACAACCTGACGTTGCCGGGCATCAAGGTGTTCGCCGACGGCGTGGCCGAATCGCCTGCGCAAAGCGCAGCGATGCTTGAACCTTACAAGAACTCGAAAAAATCCGGCGAGCTGCTGATCGACCCGGCGCACTTTGGTGAACTGGTCAGCGCCGCCGACGCCCGTGGCTGGCTCGTCCACATCCACGCCATCGGCGACCGCGCGGTGCGCGAATCACTCAATGGCATCGAGCAGGCGCGCAAGGATCGCCAGAGCGGCATTGCCCATTCGATCACCCACCTGCAGATGGTCAACCCGAAAGAATTCGCCCGGTTCAAGGCGCTGAACGTCATCGCGTCGATGCAGATGTATTGGGCCAGCGCTGATGAATCGAGCATGGATCTGGTCAAACCGTACGTCAGCGCCATGGCCTTCATGTACACCTATCCGGCGCGTTCGCTGCTCAAGCAGGGCGCGACCATCGCCGGCGCCAGCGACTGGCCGATCACCACGCCCGAACCGTGGAAAGCGATTTACCAGGCCGTCAGCCGCAAGGGCCCGAAAGGCGTGCTCAACGCCGCCGAAGACATCGATCGTCAGGTCATGTTCCAGGCCTACACCCTGAACGCGGCAAAGGTTCTGCGTCTGGAAGACAGCATCGGCTCGCTCAAACCCGGCAAACAGGCCGACCTGATCGTCCTCGACCGGGACGTGTTCACGGTCGCCCCCGAAGCCTTGCGCGACACCCAGGTCCTCAGCACCTGGTTCGCCGGCCGTGAAATCTATCGCCGCCAGCCGTAAGCCGCACTCCGATTACAACGCCAAAAAAAGGAAGACTTTTCGTGAACCTTCATTGCTTCGTCACCGACACCCGCAACCCGCAAACTCGTGGGCACCAGATCGGTGACGCCTTCAGCGCACAGATTCGCCAGACCGTTGCGCTGTATCTCGACTTCTTCAACCAGCTCGACATCCCGCCACAGCAAGTGCGCGCCATCGGCGACGCCAGCCTCAAAGCTCTGGAAGACTGGAGCCCGGCGCTGGCCGAGGAGATCATCGCCACGGCCGAAGGCGCGGATTTGCCGCTGTGGCAACTCGCGGCCCTGAATGCCCGCACCGAAATCCTCGCCGTAATGCCGTCCACTGAAGGCGAATGCTCGACCGCCGTCTTCGCCCCTCATGGCCCGCAAGCACCGAAAACCATCCAGACCTGGGACTGGCACGACACGCTGGTGCCTAACGGCCTGATCCTGCAACTGACCACCGACGCCGGGATGACCGTCAAGCTGTTCACCGAGTTCGGCATGCTCGGCAAGATCGGCGTGAACAGCGCCGGCCTCGGGCTGCACTTCAACATTCTTCACCACGCCAGTGACAACGGCACCGTCGGTGTGCCGGTGCATGCAATTGCGCGGCGGATTCTGGAGCAGGCGCACAGTGTGGAAGAGGCCATCGAGTTGGCGCGTTCGGCGCGGGTCAGTGCGTCTACGGTGCTGACCGTGTTCTCTCGCGAAGACTCGAAAATCCGCGCCTGCAGCATCGAAATGTCGCCTGCCGCCACTGCCGTGGTGCTGCCGAACGCCGAAGGCTGGATCACCCACACCAACCATTTCCTCGACCCGGACCTGAGCGCTGGCGAACGCACGCCGGACGCCTCGACCACCTACGCCCGTATCGACCACGTGAACGCTTTGCTGAGCGGTATGACCGAGGGCGACCTGATTCGCCGGGCCGATGCCATGTGCGGCGCCGCCGGCGAAGAGGCACCGATCTGCTTCCACCCCGACCTGAGCATGCCGGCCACCGAGCGCTGGGAAACCTTGCTGACCATCGGCATCGACACCGAGCAGTGCGTGCTCGAATACGCCGCCGGCAACCCGAAACAGCTGGCCCGCAACGGTTACCAGCGTTTCTGAAACCCTGAAGCAACGCCCCGAAAAACAACAACAAGAGGAGCACCCCACATGGCCAGTCACCCAGCACGCACGGCGGGTTCACCGTCGGCGCTGAGAACCTTCTTCGTCTCCGGCATGGGCACCGCCCTGGAGTTTTATGACTTCGTGATTTACGGGATCGCCGCCGCGCTGGTGTTCCCGAAGGTGTTTTTTCCGCAGATGGACCCGCTCACCGCCACCCTCGTAGCCTTCGGTGCGTTCGGCGCAGGGTTCTTCGCCCGGCCGTTGGGTGGCGTGGTGTTCGGGCATTACGGCGACAAACTCGGGCGCCAGAAAATGCTGGTCATCACCTTGTTGTTGATGGGGCTCAGCACCTTTCTGATCGGCTGCTTGCCGGGTTACGCCACCCTCGGCGCGGGTGCGCCAGCGTTGCTGGTGCTATTGCGACTGGTGCAGGGTTTTGCCGCCGGGGGCGAGTGGGGCGGGGCCGCGTTGTTCGGCATCGAATCCGCGCCCGTGGGTCGTCGAGGGTTGTGGGGCAGTTTCACCAGCATGGGCATCGGCATCGGCGGGATTCTCGGCTCGGCGGTGTTTGCGGTGGTCAGCGTGGCGGCCAACGATGACCTCGCCGGTTTTGCCTGGCGGATTCCGTTCTGGCTGGGCGGCGTGCTGGTGCTGATCGGGCTCTATGCGCGGTTGCAGAAACCGCCGCAGTTGCTCAAAGAACCAAACGTCCACGGGCGCATGCCGTTGATTGAAGCGTTGCGTGCGCGACCTCGGGCCATGCTGCTGTGCACCGGCATTGCGTTTGGCTACGTGACCATCGCCTACATCGGCAGCACGTTCTTTCTGTCCTACGCCACACAACTGGGCTATGGCAGCACCGATGCATTGATTTTCGACATCGCGCTGTCCGTCGCCATCGTCATCACCGCGCCGCTGTTTGCCTTGCTTTCCGACCGGATTGGTCGGCGCAAAGTGATGATCCTCGGGGCGTTCATCATGGCGGTCGGATTCTTTGTTTTCTTCCCGCTGGTGGGTTTGAAAAGTTTGCTGGTGTCCACATTCGCTTACATCGTGATCGGTGCTTTCATGGGCGCGACACAAGGGCCGATTCCGGCGTTTCTCGCCGAGCAGTTCCCACGGGACATGCGTTATTCAGGGATGTCGGCGGCGTACCAGATCGGTGCTGCGCTGGGTGGCGGGACGGCGTCGAGTGCGGCCACGGCCATTCTGATCGCCAACAACCACGATGCGTTTGGCGTTGCCGTTTACGGGGCGGTGGCACTGGGGATCGTGGCGGTCTGCTCGTTCTTCCTCAAGGAGACCGCGCATTTGAGCCTGGAGGAAATCGACGCGCCGGTGACGGTTGCTCCAACCATCCCGCCTGCGGTGCAACGCTGGGAAACGCGGTGAGGCGTGCGCCGCCCGCTTCCTTGCAGAAGCGGGCGACGCTCAATCCTCAGGTGTGATGGATGTCCCGATCCTTGGTTTCAGGCATGAAGAAGATCCCGAGAATCGCCGTCATCACCGCGATGACAATCGGGTACCACAAGCCGTAGTAGATATCCCCGGTCGCCGCGACCATCGCGAACGCCACGGTCGGCAGGAACCCGCCGAACCAGCCGTTGCCGATGTGGTACGGCAGCGACATCGAGGTGTAGCGGATGCGCGCCGGGAACAGCTCGACCAGCCATGCCGCAATCGGGCCGTAGACCATGGTCACGTAGATCACGAGGATGGTCAGCAGCAGCAAGACCATCGGGTAATTGGTCTTGGCCGGGTCGGCTTTTTCCGGGTAACCGGCTTCTTTCAGCGCGGTCGTGAGGCTGGCGGTGAAGGCGTCGTTGCGGGTCTTGAAGTCAGCGGCCGGCAGGGTCGTGCCTTCAAAACTTTCGATGACCTTGTCGCCGATGCGCACCTGCGCGACGGTGCCCGGTTCCGCCACCACGTTTTCGTACGGGATCGCCCGTTTGGCCAGGATGGTTTTCGCCAGGTCGCAGGAACTGGTGAATTTGGCCTTGCCCACCGGATCGAACTGGAACGAGCACTGGTCGGGGTTGGCGATCACCTTGACCGGGTTCTTCTCCTGGGCAATGAACACGTCGGGGTTACCGTACTGCGTCAGCGCGTGGAAGATCGGGAAGTAGGTCACCGCCGCCAGAATGCACCCGGCCATGATGATGCCCTTGCGCCCGATGCGGTCGGACAGGCTGCCGAAAATCACGAAGAACGGCGTACCGATCAGCAGTGAACCTGCGATCAGCAGGTTGGCGGTCTGCGGGTCGATCTTCAGGGTTTGCAGCAGGAAAAACAGCGCGTAGAACTGCCCGGTGTACCAGACCACCGCTTGCCCTGCGGTGCCGCCGAGCAGGGCCATGATCACGATTTTCAGGTTGTCCCAACGGGCGAAGGACTCGGTCAGCGGCGCTTTCGACGCTTTGCCTTCAGCCTTCATTTTCATGAACACCGGCGACTCGCTTAGTTGCAGGCGGATGTACACCGACACGATCAGCAGCAGGATCGACAGCAGAAACGGAATCCGCCAGCCCCAGGCCTCGAACGCCTCGGTGCCCAGCGCCGTGCGGCAGGCCAGAATCACCAGCAGCGAGAGAAACAGCCCCAGCGTCGCGGTGGTCTGAATCCACGAAGTGAAGAACCCGCGTTTGCCCTTCGGCGCATGCTCGGCCACATACGTCGCCGCGCCGCCGTACTCACCACCCAGCGCCAGACCTTGCAGCAGCCGCAGGGTAATCAGAATGATCGGCGCCGCGACCCCGATGG
Source organism: Pseudomonas sp. RIT778 (assembly GCF_019718735.1). NCBI lineage: Bacteria > Pseudomonadati > Pseudomonadota > Gammaproteobacteria > Pseudomonadales > Pseudomonadaceae > Pseudomonas > Pseudomonas sp. RIT778. Next base: position 39,125 of record NZ_JAIHBA010000033.1, read on the forward strand.
TCGCGTAACCCGGAAGGAACCCCACAATCGCCGTCGACACACCCATGATCACGATCGTGATCAGAAACGTGTGCTTGCGCCCGATCATGTCGCCCAATCGCCCGAACACAATCGCCCCGAACGGCCGCACCGCAAAGCCTGCGGCGAAGGCGAGCAGGGCGAAGATGAACGCCGTGGTCTCGTTCACCCCGGCAAAGAAGTGCTTGGCGATGATCGCGGCGAGTGAGCCGTACAGGTAAAAGTCGTACCACTCGAACACCGTGCCGAGGGACGACGCAAAAATCACCTTGCGCTCCTCGCGGCTGATGCTGTGGTTGGTGGGCGGCGCGCTGCCGGTGGACATGCTGTCGAGTACTGCCATGGGTGTTCTCCGTCGTGCTTGTTTTTGTAGGCCGGAGCACTTCATCAACGTCGCGTACCCGAGGCCTGTGGCGGATGCCGTATCAGGTGTTTCGTGGAGCGTGCACAGAATCACCGCCCCGCGCGGGAGAGCGGGGTTTCATTGAGCATAATTGGGATTGGGGGGATATCCAGTGGCGGGGATTGATCGACTGATGCAGGGGCGGCAGGAGAGACCCGCCGCCAAGGGTTTTATTCCGTCGGCACAACGTTATCCAGCACCTGATTCACCGCCAGTTCCGCCAGCATCACGATCTGCGCGATGCCTTGCGCGGTTTTGCGGTGGGGGCCTTCGAGGAGGTCGACGAAGTTGTTGAGCATGACGTTGGCCGAGCCCAGGGTTTCGACGGCGTCGGCGAGCAGGGATTCGGTGTTGCTGGCCGGGTTGGCCTGGTAGAGGCGGTTGGGGTAGTAGGGAGCGGCCATCATGTGGGCTGATATTGGGCCGAGGTGGTAGTCGAGGGCGCGGTTGGCGGCTTCGTTGAATCTCTTGGAGTCAGGACATTCGTAGGGGGAGGTTGGGTCGGTGATGCTGGCCGGTTCGGTGACCGGAGGGTTTGGAGTCGGTTTGATCATTTTCAGGTTCCGAAATGATGCTGAAACCGCTTCTCTGCTAAAAGAAGGGTGGCAGCTGGACGCAGGTTAGCAGACCGGGGAACCTAAGGAAGCCGGCGCGCCGAAGCGCCCTGCGTACAGCCGCCATCAAGTGCAGGCATGGAACCTGATTGATAGTGCACGTACGACCTTAGGTTGACCACGGGCTGCTAAACCCGATCACTGGAAATCAGTGACCCGATCCAAGTTACCGGCCGACCCCAAGGCGCACAAGCCGGCGGATTCTGGCGTAGCGGTAGGCTCTGGCGCAAGGATTTGTAGGCATCCGGACGCATTCCGACATGTCTTTAAACGGCGCGATCCAAACCTGTTTATCGACCATCACCCAACGAGGAGAAGCCTGACGCTTTACGCCTCCAGCCCATTCGTCGCCAGCCTCGCACTCATCACGCCGACGCTCGCTCAAAAGCTGCATGACCAAAACCATCAGCGCCGAAGACTTGCATATCACCCTCCACCCGTTGAGCGAATCAGCCCTGTTCAAATGGCTACTCGCCAGTTTCCTGATGGGCAAACGAATCCAGGCCGAGATTGCCGCCGAAGCCTACCGAGTAATAGTCGACCAACACCAACGCGATACACCGCGCAAACTCGGCCATTGCACTCACCGTGAACTGGTGCGGATGCTCGGCCAGGCGCATTACGTGCGTTACGACGAAACCACCGCCGAGCGCCTGCTCGCGCTGGCTACCAAATTGAATGACGAGTATGCCGGGCGCGTAATGAACATGGTCGAGGCGAGCGCCGACCTCCAGGATTTCGAAAAGCGTTTGCAAGCCTTCGACGGCATCGGCCCGAAAACCGTTGAAATCTTCATGCGCGAAGCGGGCAAGGTGCTGTTTTGAGTGCGTCGGCGATCTTCATCGGCTGCGCGGGTTGGAGCCTGCCCCGCGAATACTGGCCGTCATTCCCGGAGCAGGGCACCCACCTGCAACGCTATGCCGCACACCTCAATGGCGTGGAAATCAACAGTTCCTTCTACCGTCCGCACAAACCCCAAACCTACACCCGATGGGCCGAGTCGGTGCCGGACGGATTTCGCTTTTGCGTGAAGCTGCCCAAGTCGATCAGCCATGAGCGGCGCCTGCGGGACTGCGAGCGTGAGCTCGATGCATTTCTTGAACAGTGCGCGGGGCTGGGCGATCACCTGGGTTGCCTGCTGCTGCAGTTGCCGCCGTCGCTGGCGTTCGACGAAGCACTTGCAGAGGCCTTTTTAGTCGCATTGCGCCAACGTTATTCCGGGGCTCTGGTGGTTGAGCCGCGCCACGAGTCCTGGGCCGCCGCCGAACTGTTGTTGATGGCGTATCGCATCGCGCAAGCGGTGGTCGATCCTTCGCGAATCAGCACCGATGCGGCTCCGCGCGGCTGGCCCAGCGTGCGTTATTGGCGGCTGCACGGTTCGCCACGCATTTATTACAGCCCCTATGACTCGGCGTATCTGGAAAAGCTCGCCAGCGATTTGCGGGTGGCGGCTGTCGATGGCGTCGACACCTGGTGCATCTTCGACAACACCGCCAGCGGCGCGGCAATCGGCAATGCGCTGGAACTGCGGCGGATACTGGCGCACGGCTGACACTCGATGTCTGGTCTTCCAACCGGCGAGTGTGTCTGTAAACTGGCCGCCCGAAACGGCGCGCGATGGCGCCGTCCTCACTGCCAGCGAAGGACTTTCCCATGGCCAACCAAGACATCACCTACACCCCGGATCCGGATGCAGACTCGATCTCTTCGGACGTCACCGAATTCAACGGCATTCTGATGTCGACCCAGATTCCGACCCGTGCCGACGGCAGTCTGGAACTGGGCGACGTCACCGCCCAAAGCGAATGCACGTTGCAGGCGCTGAAAGTCGCGTTGGAAAAGGCCGGCAGTTCGATGGATCGCGTGTTGCACCTGACCATTTACCTGACCGACATGGCTGATCGCGCTGCGTTCAACGAGGTGTACAAGCGCTACTTCGCCAAGCCTTGGCCGGTGCGTGCGGCGGTTGGTGTGGCGGCGCTGGCGGTTGAAGGGATGAAGGTGGAAGTGACTGCGATGGCCGCCAAGGCCTGACCCACGTAATGATCGTTCCCACGCTCCGCGTGGGAATGCCTCAAGGGACGCTCCGCGTTCCAGCTCTGGAAGGGACGCGGAGCGTCCCGGGCTGCATTCCCACGCGGAGCGTGGGAACGATCTGCGAACGGGCGGGTTGAAAACAGCCACCCGGCAGCACAGGCGTGCCGGCCACGCGTTTCGCGGCTACAATGCGCGCCTCGACCGTGACAGCCTGACTAAAAAAACATATGTCCTTGCCCAAACATCACCTGGAACTGCTCAGCCCCGCCCGTGACGTGGCCATCGCCCGCGAGGCCATCCTGCATGGCGCCGACGCGGTGTACATCGGCGGCCCGAGCTTCGGTGCGCGCCATAACGCGTGCAACGAGGTGAGCGAAATCGCCGAACTGGTGGAATTTGCCCGTCGCTATCACGCGCGCATCTTCACCACCATCAACACCATCCTGCACGACAACGAACTGGAGCCGGCGCGCAAGCTGATCCATCAGTTGTACGACGCCGGCGTCGATGCGCTGATCGTCCAGGACCTGGGCGTGATGGAGCTGGACATTCCACCCATCGAGCTGCACGCCAGCACCCAGACCGACATTCGCACCCTTGAGCGGGCGAAGTTCCTCGATCAGGCCGGTTTCTCGCAACTGGTTCTGGCCCGTGAACTGAATCTCAAGGAAATCCGCGCGATCGCCGATGAAACCGATGCCGCCATTGAGTTCTTCATCCATGGCGCGTTGTGCGTGGCGTTCTCCGGTCAGTGCAACATTTCCCACGCGCAGACCGGGCGCAGTGCCAACCGGGGCGACTGCTCCCAGGCCTGCCGTCTGCCGTACACCCTGAAAGACGAAAAGGGTGGCGTGATCGCCTACGAAAAACACCTGCTGTCGATGAAGGACAACAACCAGAGCGCCAACATCCGCGCACTGGTCGAGGCCGGTGTGCGTTCGTTCAAGATCGAAGGTCGCTACAAGGACATGGGCTATGTGAAGAACATCACCGCCTATTACCGCCAGCGCCTCGACGACGTGCTCAACGACCGTCCGGACCTGGCCCGCGCTTCCAGCGGCCGCACCGCGCATTTCTTCATGCCGGACCCGGAAAAAACCTTCCACCGTGGCAGCACCGACTACTTCGTCAGCGAGCGCAAGATCGACATCGGGGCGTTCGATTCGCCGACCTTCACCGGTCTGGCAGTGGGCACGGTCGAGAAAGTCGGCAAGCGTGACATGCAGGTCATCACCCACGAGCCGCTGTCGAACGGCGACGGCCTCAACGTGCTGGTCAAGCGCGAAGTGGTGGGGTTCCGCGCCAACATCGCCGAAGCCAAGGGCGAGTTCGAGGAAGAAGGCGAGAAGCGCTACCGCTACCGCGTCGAGCCGAACGAAATGCCGGAAGGCCTGTACAAGCTGCGCCCAAACCACCCACTGAACCGCAACCTCGACCACAACTGGCAGCAGGCCTTGCTCAAGACCTCTGCCGAGCGTCGTATCGGCGTGAGCTGGTTGGCGAAGCTGCGTGAAGAGCGTCTGGAACTGACCGTGACCAGCGAAGAGGGCATCAGCGCCAGCGTTGTGCTGGAAGGCCCGTTCGGCGTCGCCAACAAACCGGAACAGGCGCTGGACACCTTGCACGACCTGCTCGGCCAACTCGGCACCACCGAGTACCACGCGACCTCGATCAAGCTGGATGCGCCGCAAGCGTTCTTCATCCCGAACTCGCAGCTCAAGTCGTTGCGCCGTGAAGTGATCGAAGCGCTGACCGCCGCCCGCGTTGCCGCCCACCCGCGCGGTTCGCGCAAGGCCGAGACCACGCCACCGCCGGTGTACCCGGAGGCGCATCTGTCGTTCCTGGCCAACGTCTACAACCAGAAGGCCCGCGACTTCTACCACCGTCACGGCGTGAAGCTGATCGACGCGGCGTACGAGGCCCACGAAGAGGCGGGCGAAGTGCCGGTGATGATCACCAAGCACTGCCTGCGGTTCTCCTTCAACCTGTGCCCGAAACAGGCCAAAGGCGTGACCGGTGTGAAAACCAAAGTCGCGCCGATGCAGTTGATCCACGGCGACGAAGTGCTGACCCTGAAGTTCGACTGCAAACCGTGCGAGATGCACGTGATCGGTAAGATGAAGGGCCACATCCTGAATCTGCCGCAGCCGGGCAGTGTGGTGGGGCATATCAGCCCTGAGGATCTGATGAAGACCATTCCTCGGGCTCCGCACTGATTAGCAGGCAATAAAAAACCGGTGACGAACGTCACCGGTTTTTTTATGCCTGCCAGAAACTCAACTGGCTTCGTAGCGCGATCCCGTTGGCGGCGCCGCTTCGCCACTCAACGCGTCGACCATCGGCGGATGCTCCTGCGCTGCCTGACGCAGATCCTCGGTCACCCGCAGTTCGGCGCCGGTTGGTGAGAAGGTCGCTGCCGCCGCAAACGGCGCCGGGTTTGCCGGCACCGGACGCTTGCCCCGGCGCCAGAAGAAGAACGTCACCATGCTCAGGTTGACCAGCGCGAAGGCCCAGAACAGGCCGGTTTCGCCATGGGCATTCATCGCCGGCGAGATCAGCAGCGGGCTCATCGCCGAGCCCAGCGAGTTGATCAGCAGCATGCCCTGAATCATCGGCACCAGGGTTTCGACCGGCGCACGGTCAGCGGCGTGGCTGACGGCAACCGGATACAACGCGAACACGCCGCCACCCAACAGGAACAGCATCGCCGCAAGCATGGCCGAGGACAGCGGCACCAGCACGATCACCAGCGACAGCACGGTGCACGCGGCGCACAGCACGGTCAGCACTTGCAGGCGATCCTTGCGGTCGGACCAGCGCCCGACCGGGTATTGCAGCAGCATCGCGCCGAGGATCGTCCAGGCCATCATGCTGCCGACTTCGCCGACGTTCAGGCCGATGCGTTGCAGGTATAGCGGCAGCAGGGTGTAGATGGCGGCGATGGTCACGCCGGAGCCGAAGCAGCCGACCAGACCGGTAGGCGATACGCCCAGCAGCGCTCGTGGCTTGAGCGGTTCGACCTGTTCCAGCAACGGCGAAACGCGCGGCAGGATCACGATCGGCAACACCGACAAGGTCGCGAGCATGCCGGCGACCATGAACGGCGCCGTGTCGCCCAGCCCGGTGATTTTCCCCAAAAATGCCTGACCCAGCACGCCGGCGCCGTAGAGGACGATCATGTACAGCGCCAGCAGACGCCCGCGAATCTTCGCGTCACCGGCCAGCAGCAGCCAGCTCTCGATCACCAGAAACACACCGACCGTGGCCCAGCCGTTGATCAGGCGCAGGACGACCCAGCCCCAGGTGTCATAAAACAGGCCTTGCAGCAGGATGGTCGCGGCGATCAGCGAGGCGAAGCTGCTGTAGGCGCGGATATGGCCGATGCGCAGGATCAGCCGGTCGTTGAAGATCGCGCCCAGGGTCAGGCCGATGAAATAGGCCGAGGACACGATGCCGATCATCGTCGCCGATTCGCCGGCCGCGCCCAGGCGCAGGGTGGTCAAAGAAGACAGAAAGCCGTTGCCCAGGGCAACAATGAATAGCCCGAGCAGGGGCGCCAGCGCCATGGCCAGCAAACGCGGTGTCATAAAAACCTCAAGTGATCGAACAGCGGAACGTGCGCCTCTGCGCATGCGAGTGCCAAGCCGAAGTGTGTTGAAGACAAACGACCGCCGAACGGGCAGGACGATTGAGCCTGGCGCACTTCGTGAAAGTGGTCGGCTGTTCAAACCTGAGGGTTGTCATGGCTGCGGGCAGGCGCCGTTCGGGCGACTGCAAGAGGAGGCGCGATTTTAAGCCTTGTGTGGCGTTTGCCAAGGTGCCGGGCCTGCGACGTTGGGACGCAGGCTCGTCCGTTTCAGCACTGATCACGCCGATCGTTCCCACGCTCTGCGTGGGAACGCCTCCATGGACGCTCTGCGTCCGCCGTTGGAAGGGACGCGGAGCGTCCCGGGCTGCATTCCCACGCGGAGCGTGGGAACGATCTCCCCTGCGGTACTCACCGTTCGCGAGTAATTTGCTGCGGCGCCAGTTAGCATGGCGCCATAACAACGAAACGATGGACCACACCTTGATCGAACGACGCCAATTCAGCGGTGGCATGAAGGGCAAGAACCTTCGCTACCTGAACGAGCCCGCCAGCGGGCCGGGACGCATGACCCGCACCGGGTTTGTGCTGCTGGAGCATTTTTCCCTGCCGGCCTTCACCCAGGCGCTGGACACCCTTGTCACCGCCAATCTGCTGCGCCCCGGTCTGTTTTCCACGCGCACTTTCGGCTTGAGCGACGGCGAAGTGATCAGCGATCTGGGGCTGGTGATTCGCCCGGACTTGGGTCTGGAAACCAGCGCGTTGCAGGAACTGGATCTGCTGGTGATCTGCGGCGGCTACCGCACGGAATTGAAGGCGAGCGACGAGTTCATCAACCTGCTGAAAATGGCCGCCGAGGCCGGCGTGATCCTGGCCGGGTTGTGGAACGGCGCGTGGTTCCTGGGCCGGGCAGGGGTGCTGGAAGGCTACCGCTGTGCGATTCACCCGGAGCATCGGCCGGCGCTGGCGGAGATTTCCAAGGCGACTCAGGTCAGCAGCGAACCCTACGTGATCGACCGCGACCGGCTGACCGCGTCCAGTCCGTCCGGTGCATTCCACATGGCGCTGGACTGGATCAAGGGCCTGCACGACAAGGCGCTGGTCGAAGGCATCGAAGACATTCTGGCGTTCGAGGAATCGCGCTATCGGCGGATCAAACCGACCGAGAACATCTGCGTCAGCGCGCCGTTGCGTGAAGTGGTGAAGCTGATGGATGCCAATCTGGAGGAACCGCTAGAGCTGGAGCAACTGGCGGTGTATGCCGGCCGATCCCGACGTCAGCTGGAGCGGCTGTTCAAGGAGCAACTGGGCACCACGCCACAACGCTATTACATGGAACTGCGCATCACCGAGGCCCGGCGTCTGCTGCAACACACCGAGCTGTCCCAGGTGGACGTGCTGGTGGCGTGCGGATTCGTGTCGCCGAGTCATTTCAGCAAGTGCTACAGCGCCTATTTCGGTTATCGACCTTCCAAAGAAAAACGGCTCGTCAAATGACGAGCCGTTTGGCGTGCTCCTTCAGAGGTGATCGGCGTCGATGATCGCCTGAGCGAAGGCTTTCGGGTCTTCCTGCGGCAGGTTGTGACCGATGCCGCCGTTGATCAGGCGGAACTGGTACTTGCCGGTGAAGCGTTTGGCGTAGTCCTCCGGCGCCGGGTGCGGCGCGCCGTTGGCATCGCCTTCCATAGTGATGGTCGGCACGCTGATCGACGGCGCGGTGGCGAGTTTCTGTTCCAGCGCATCGTACTGGCTTTCACCCTGCACCAGGCCCAGACGCCAGCGGTAGTTGAACACGGTGATCGCGACGTGATCCGGGTTCTGCAATGCCTTGGCGCTGCGGTCGAAGGTGGCGTCGTCGAAGGCCCATTTCGGTGACGCCAGTTGCCAGATCAGCTTGGCGAAGTCATGGGTGTTCATGGTGTAACCGGCCTCACCACGGTCGGTGGCGAAGTAGAACTGATACCACCATTGCAGCTCGGCCTTGGGCGGCAGCGGATTCTTGCCGGCGGCCTGATTGCCGATCAGGTAACCGCTGACCGACACCAGCGCCTTGACCCGCTCCGGCCACAGCGCCGAAACGATGTCCGCCGAACGCGCGCCCCAGTCGTAGCCGCCGAGCACGGCTTGTTTGATTTTCAGGGCATCCATGAAATCGATCACGTCACTGGCCAGCGCCGCCGGCTGACCGTTGCGCACGGTCTTTTCAGACAGGAAATGCGTGTCGCCATAACCCCGGGCATACGGCATCAACACCCGATAACCCTTGGCCGCCAGCAGCGGCGCGACGTCGTCGTAGCTGTGAATGTCGTAGGGCCAGCCGTGCAGGAGAATCACCACCGGGCCATTGGCCGGGCCGGTTTCGGCGTAGGCCACGTCCAGCAGGCCAGCCTTCACATGCTTGAGCGGGCCGAAGGGCAGGTCGGCTTTGACGCTGGCGGCTTCGGTCTTGACCGGCTCGGGTGCTGCGGTTTGCGCCTGAGCGAAGGCGCCAAACTGCAACAGCGCGGTGGCAAGAATCGACAGACCCAGCAGGCGGCGACGGTTTTTCCCGGTGGGGACGGTGGCGTGTGGTGCGTGCTTCATGGCAAGTCTCCTTATGATCGGCGAGGGCCGGGTTCTGGCTGAACCCTTCGTATCTGGCGTTCATTAAAGACTGGCCACGTATCTGCGCTGTTTCCGTTTTCGTGGGCTGATGCGCGGGCATGTATCCGGGGGGCGTTCGTACACACTGGGATACAAACCTGCGGCCAACAAAAAGCCCCGAATGTTCGGGGCTCTTGCTGACCTTGGGCTTCAGGCCTGAGTGATGTGCTTGGGCCCGGCCAGCGCCCAGGCGATCAGCCCGAACAGCGGCACAAACACGATCAATACGATCCAGACGCCTTTGTTGCTGGCTTTCCCCTCACTCTTGCGCACCCTGTTGATCGCCCACAATTCGATGAGCAAAAGAACGACGGCCAGTACGATCCACGTGGTTTCAAGTTGCATGGGCTACCTCCTGATGGTCATTGGTTTAGGCGGGGCATGCCACTCAGGGTTCATTTAATTTGCCTGGTGACTTGCTTCGCCCACGTGCACAAATGTTCTAAACGCCTCGGCAAAGTCGCGGTAACGTAGACGTCCTCAACGAACAACCACTGCCTTCGGAGCCTTGCGTGGACAAACGCAACTGGATCGAGCTGTCCCAGGATGCCGACACCGGGATCGAGTCGATTCGTGCCCATTTCCAGGGCCATGCCTACGATCCGCACTGGCATGACAGCTTTCTGGTGGGCGTCACCGAGCAGGGCGTGCAGCAGTTTCATTGCCGGCGGGTGCGGCATCTGAGTACGCCGGGCAAGATTTTCATGCTGGAACCGGGTGAGATCCACGACGGGCACGCGCCGACGGAGGAGGGCTTCACCTATTCCATGCTCTACCTCGACCCGCACTGGCTGGAGCGCGAATTGCGCGTGCTGTTCGAGCATGCGCCGGACAACAGCCAACTCGGGTTCACCGATACCCTGAGTCAGGATTCGCGCCTGTCCACCGCCATCAATCAGGCCTTCAACGCCCTGCATCAAGGCGACTTGCGCATCGTGCGCCAGACCGCCATCGACACCTTGCTCGGTTCGCTGACGTCGCACCTCGACTGGCGTAAACGGCAACCGTTCGATCCGCGCCTGCCACGGGTGGCCCAAGTGGCGCGGGACTATCTGCATGCTCATGCCTTTGAGGACATCGGGCTGGACGATGTGGCCCAGGCCTGCGGGGTCGATCGCTTTCGCCTGACCCGGGCCTTCAAGGCCGCTTTCGGACTGGCGCCGCATGCCTACCTGATTCAGCTGCGCCTGGCCCGCGCCCGCCAGTTGCTGGCGCGCGGCGAAACACCCGCCACCGTCGCCAGCGCACTCGGTTTTGCCGATCAGAGCCATCTCGGACGCTGGTTCCGCCGTGCCTATCACCTGACGCCGGCGGATTACCGCAAGCGCTGCTCAAACCTTCCAGACTGAACCCCGCACAACCGCGACCATGACTTCCTGTTCTGATTCGGGAGTCCTGTCATGGAATCGTTGCTGCCATTTCTGCTGTTTTCCTTCGTCGCCTCGATCACCCCGGGGCCGACCAATATTCTGGTGATGAGCCACAGCTCGCGGCGCGGTCTGACGGCCACCGTGCCGATCATCTTCGGCGCGTGTGTGTCGGCGGCGCTGGTGGTGCTGGTGGTCGGGCTCGGCGTGGGGGAAACCTTGCTGCGCTATCCCCGCGTGCAGCAGGCGATGGCCTGGGTCGGGGTGTTGTGGTTGAGCTGGCTGGCGTGGCAGATCTTTCGCAGCACACCGCCATCGTTGGAGTCCTCGACGTCGAATGATGACGGCTTCAACGTGTTCGGCGCCGCCGGCCTGCAATTGATCAATCCCAAGGTATGGATGATGGCCGTGGCGGTGGTGAGCGTGTTTGGCGGCAACGGCGACGACAGCTCGCGGATGCTGCTGTTGTCGGCGGTTTTTCTAATGGTCTGCCTGCCGTGCATGACGGCGTGGGCGCTGCTGGGCGTGGGCAGTGCGCGGTTCTTTGGCTCGCCACGGGCGTTTCGGCGGATGAATGCCGGGCTGGCGTTTTTGTTGTTGCTGTCGGCTTGGTTGACGGTGTTGGTCTAGGCATCGGCATCTGCCGCATTCCTGACAGGAATGCACCGCATAAAATCAATGAATTTCTATTATCAATCTTCGTGACGTAGGGTGATTCAAGGACACGGAGAAACGCCCTTGAACACTTCATCTACTGAGAAATTCGACACCTCCCGCGCCAATGAATATGGCAAGCAAAGCCGCATTGCGCTGGCGGGCTATGACGCTTGCCATGACCTAGCCGCGTGCATGCTGGCCGCCAGTCTCGGTAACGCAGGTTCGGCGCGGATTCTGGCGGTTGGCGCAGGCGGGACAGCCCAGGAAATCATCGCGATGGGGCGTCTGGAGCCAGGCTGGCGTTTCATGGCGGTTGACCCTTCAGAGCCGATGCTGGCGGCGGCGACCGAGCAGTTGCGGTCGCATGACTTGCTTGAGCGAACGGATCTGCATCTCGGGCCGGTCGATGACTTGCCTGCCGATGAGTCTTACGACGCCGCAACGGTGATCGGCGTTCTGCATCATCTGGAAGGCGATGAGGCCAAACGAGCGCTTCTGCAATCCATTCGGGCGCGTTTGAAACCGGGTGCTCCGCTGATTGTGGCCGGCAATCACTACGCGTATGCCAGCCAGCCGTTGCTGCTGGAAGCGTGGGGACAACGCTGGCGCCAGAACGGGGCCAGCGCCGATGAGGTGAAGGCCAAACTGGGGAAAATCCTTCAGGGTGCCGATCCTCCCCATTCCGAGGCGGCGGTTCAAAAGCTGTTACATGAAGCCGGCTTCGGCGAGGCCACCCGGTTTTTCAGCAGCCTGTTCTGGGGCGCGTGGTTGACGCGTAAAACGAGTTGACCGGTGCCTTAGCGACGAATCCGACCACGCGCATTTGAAATCCCCGCCGTTGCCCCCCAGAATCGCGCCCCGTTCCGGCCACCAGTGCCGGACGTTCAGAGTGAAAGGGGTTGCGGTTGAACGAACAGACATTGTCCATGCGCCTGGAACGGGTGGCGGCGCACGTGCCCGCCGGTGCGCGGCTGGCCGATATCGGCTCGGATCACGGCTACCTGCCGGTGGCCCTGATACGCCGTGGCGCGATCGCGGCGGCGGTGGCGGGCGAGATGGCCGAGACGCCGTTCCGTTCGGCGCAACGCACCGTGCGCGAAAACGATCTTGAGCAGCAGGTCACCGTGCGCCTGGCCAATGGCTTGATGGCCGTCGAGCCGGCCGACGGGATCACGGCAATTACCGTGTGCGGCATGGGCGGCGAGACCATCCGCGACATTCTCGAAGGCGGCAAGGCGCGCTTGAGCGGCCGCGAACGTCTGATCCTGCAACCCAACGGCGGCGAACAACCGCTGCGCCAATGGCTGATGGACAACGGCTATCGAATCCTCTGCGAAGAAATCCTGCGGGAGAACCGCTTCGACTACGAAATAATCGTGGCCGAGCGGGGCGAGCCGGTGGCGTATACACCCGAGGAACTGTACTTCGGGCCGCTGCAATTGCAGACGCGCAGTCCTGCGTTTGTCAGCAAGTGGCAGCATCGGTTGCGGCACAAGCAGCAGACGCTGAGCCACTTCGCTCGGGCTCGGCATGGGGTATGCGAGCAAAAGGTGCAGGATCTGAAGCAGCAGGTGCGCTGGATCACTGACGTGCTGGGGTGAAACTCTCGGAGATGCTAATGAGGGCGATCCTGTCCGAAGTCGGGTTTGCCCGGTGCTGCACCTGCCAGCGCCACACCGGGCAATGAATCCAGAGCTATCAGCTACCAAAAGACTCCATCAACACCTGCACCAATTCACCACCCTCAGGCGTCGCCCAGCTACCGGCCAGTTCGGCAATCAACTGGTTGGTGCTGGTCAGCGTGACACCGGCCTTGTCCATGCGGCGCAACGCGATGTCATCGGCTGCTTTGGTTGGTGACGCACCGGCATCGGCGACGACCTGGACTTCGTAACCATCACGCACCAGCGAGAGCGCCGGGTAAACGGTGCAGACGTCGTTGGTGACGCCGGCGATGATCAGTTTACGGCGACCGGTCGCCTTCACTGCGGCGGCGAAGTGTTCGTCGTCCATGGCGTTGACGATGCCAAGGCGTTTGATGCGGCTCGCAAACTCAGCCGGCAGGATCTGCTCAAGCTCACTCAGGAGCGGACCTTGTGCGTGCTCTTCCATGCTGGAGGTCAACACGACGGGCATTTTCAGAATGCGCGCGGCCTTGGCGAGCATCAGGGCGTTGCGTTTGAGTTCTTCGAAAGCCATCGATTTGGCCCAGCCCATGGTCCCGACCTGGTGATCGATCAGCAGAAGGGCAGCATTGTCGGCACTGAAGTTTTCGTACGTCATGGTGGTTCTCCTGGCATTTGAAAGGGGGGGAATGCCCCCGGTGGTGGAGTCAGCGAAGATTCAGATTTCCAAAATCACCCCGTTGATAGCGGGCCACGGCGGCGGTCAGGGCTTCTGAAGAAGCGAGCGCCATCGGGCCCTGCCAATGCACCGGCTGGTTCAAGGGCATGCCTGAGAAAACGACGGCCTTGGCGTTGCCGGTCGGCGCACTCAAGGTGACTCTACGATCCGCCCCTTGCGGGAGATTGACCGGTACTTTCGGATCGGACAGATCGAAGGGGTGGCCATCGACAGACACTTCGCCGTCTATGGGCATGACGAACGCCACATGACCTTCGGGAATCGACACACTCAGTTCGCGCCCGGCCTCCAGTGATATGTCCAGCAGTCGCACGTCGGTTGGCAGCGATAGAGGAGACACAACGTTGTGGAAGCTGCCCAGAGGCACTCGAACCTTCACGCCCGGCGAATGAACGACCGGCACCTCCTGAGATTCAACGCTGAAGGCAAACGGTGCTTGCGACTGTTTGTCCTCCGGCAGATTGATAAAAATCTGCAGCATGTGAACGGTCTTGCCGGGCTCGGCCGGAACTTCTTCGTGCACGACGCCATTGCCCGCCGCCGTCCAGTGCAGACCACCGGGCTGGATCAGGTTGCGATTGCCCAGTGAGTCCTGGTTATCGATACCGGTTTGCGAATCCATAAACAGGTAAGACACCGCCGAGAACCCTGCATGAGGGTGGGCCGGAAACGTCGGTCCGCTGATCCAGGCGTGATCGACGCCCAAAAACGGGTCGATCGGTTTCGCATGCCGATCGCCTCGCAGGGTGAACGCCCTGAATCGGCTGCCGTGGTTCATGCGCTGCAAACGTGCGGTGGTGAGCATGGCGGCGTTCCTCAAGCCTCTACGGACAGGGTCGGGTAGTCGATGTAGCCTTCTGGGCCCGGGGCGTAAAAGGTGTTTTTGTCCGCAGTATTCAGCTCGGCACCACTGCGCAAACGCTCGGGCAAGTCAGGGTTAGCGATAAACGCACTGCCAAACACCACCGCATCGGCCTGGCCACTGGAAATCAGGGATTCGGCGGTATTTTTGTCGAGAGCGCTGCCGATCAGGTAGCGCCCGGTAAAGAGAGGTCGCAGCGCTGCGTGGTAGTCGAACGTGGCGCCGAACAGCGCGACATGCAGGTAAGCGAGATTGAAAGCGCGCAGTTGTTCGACCAGGTGCGTGTAGGTTTCCTGCGGGTTGGCATCGACGATGTCGTTGAAGTTCATTTCGGGCGAAATCTTGATGCCGACGCGGTCACCGCCAATCTCATCCGCCATGGCGGCGAGCACTTCCAGCACGAAGCGGACGCGGTTTTCAACCGGGCCGCCATATTCGTCATCTCGCTGGTTACTGCCAGTGGACAAGAATTGCTCCGGCAGATAACCGGATGCCGCATGCAACTCGACACCATCGAAACCCGCCTCGATCGCGCGGCGTGCAGCCTGGCGATAGCCCTCAACGACGGCAGCGATTTCGAC
This sequence comes from Pseudomonas sp. RIT778, assembly GCF_019718735.1. NCBI lineage: Bacteria > Pseudomonadati > Pseudomonadota > Gammaproteobacteria > Pseudomonadales > Pseudomonadaceae > Pseudomonas > Pseudomonas sp. RIT778. The sequence continues at coordinate 54,257 of NZ_JAIHBA010000033.1, forward strand.
GATGGTCAAGGCGTGCGGGACGACGAAATCCTGCAAACCGTTGGCGGTGTAGGTCTGCCCCTCTACCTTGATGGCAGAAGGTGCCTGCGGCTGAGCGCCATTGGCGAGCAATGAAGGGTGGGAAACCCGTCCGCAGTGCATCAGTTGCATGAAGATGCGACCGCCACGGGCATGCACGGCGTCCGTGACCTGCTTCCAGGCCGCCATCTGTTCGGCAGTTGCGATACCCGGCGTTCGGACGTAGCCCTTGCCGAGAGCAACGGGAAACACGCCTTCGGAAATGATCAGCCCGGCACTGGCGCGCTGACCGTAGTAAGTCGCGACCAGATCCGTCGGTACACCGTCATCATCGGCGCGCGAACGCGTCATGGGTGCCATGACGATACGGTTGGAGAGGGTGTGACGGCCGATCTGGATTTCAGAAAAAAGTGGGTTCATCGCGGTGCTCCTCAGTAGTGATGGAGCTATCATCAGTCAATTCAAATTCGGGATAAATCCGTCAAAATTGAAATGACTGATCCACTGATGGAGCAATCTTTTTGGAATACCTGAACGACATGGCGTTGTTTGTGGAAGTTGTGAAAATGCGCGGCTTTCGTGGGGCGGCGGAGTCGCTGGGCATGCCCAACTCAACGCTTTCCCGGCGCATCAGTGGCCTGGAGAAGGCCATCGGCTTGCGTCTGTTGCACCGCACGACACGCCGGATCGAGTTGACGGAGGCCGGGCAACTTTATTTCGAGCGCTGCAAGCGGATCGTGGAAGAGGCGAGACTGGCCCATGAGCAATTGGGCGAAATGCTTGCCCGGCCCAGTGGTTTGCTGCGGGTTTCGATGCCGGTGGACTTCGCCACTATCTATCTGGCGCCGCTGATTGCCGAGTTTGCCCGTGAGTATCCGGGTATCCGCTTCGATCTTGAACTCACACCACGGCAGGTGGATCTGGTCAGCGACCCGGTCGACATCGTCATTCGGATGGGAGAACCGCCGAACTCAAACCTGATTGCCCGCAAGTTGGCGAGTATGAAGCGTGCTTTTTACGCATCGCCCAGGTATCTCGAACTGTTCGGGGAACCGGAGCAACCTGCCCAACTCATCAATCATGAATGCCTCAGAATGCGTGGCTCCGGTTCTGACCACTGGACACTCATCAGTGAAACAGGGAGCGAACAGGTGGAGGTCGGAGGACGTTTTGAACTCAACAGTGTGGGCATGCTCCGGCGCATGGCGTCTCTGGATCTGGGGATCGCGCTGTTACCGGAGGGTATCGCCGTCCAGGATGTGGCGAGCGGAACATTGCGCAGAGTGCTGGCGCAATGGCAGGCACCACCGGTTTCGGTCTACGCATTGACAGAGACGCGACTGCTCCCGGCCAAGACGCAACGTTTCATCGAGTTTCTGCGTGACAGACTCGATTGCGCGTAAGGGGCACTCCGGGATCAGTAACGGATTGAAGCTGATATCATCCAACAACTTTCAAGCAGGCCAAAAAACACCATGAACCGTCAGAAAAAACTGCAACAGCTCTTCAAGGAAAAATCCAGAAAGGCCAACGCCAAACTGGCACCCAAGAGCAACAAGCCGAAATACATCAGTAAGGCGGATCGTCTGAAAATGGCGGCTGAAGCGACCCCCGAAGCAAGTGCTGTCACCGAGGACTGATTGAGCGGGGTTCAACCGTTTCGGGTTTCCCCAAGTATCCGCGCCGCGTCCCGCGACGGTGGTAAACCGAACACCCGTGCATAGTCACGGCTGAACTGTGTAGCGCTTTCATACCCCACTTCGAACGCCGCCTGGGTGACATTCCTGGTACTCGCCACCATCAGCGTCCGGGCCTGTAGCAGACGAACCCGCTTTTGATACTGCAATGGACTCAGCGCCGTAACGGCTTTGAAGTGTCGGTGGAAGGCGGACACGCTCATTGACGCAAGCCGGGCCAGGTCGTCTACCCGGATCGGTTCGGCAAAGTCCTGCCGTATGTGCGCAATGGCCAGGTTGACGCGCGCCATGGCGCTGTCGGGGGCAGCGATGTCCCGCAGCATCCAGCCATGGGGGCCTTGCAGGACACGGTACAGAATCTCCCGCTCATAGACCGGCGCCAGTGCCGCGATCTCTTCAGGCTGGCCCATCAGACGCAGCATCCGCACCCAGGCATCCATCAAGGGCGGGGTGACAGCCGCCACCGAAAAACCGGCGTCCTGCTCGTGTTGGCCGAGAGGTTTGGGCAGGTCGGCCAGCAGCGTCGTCAAGACAACCGGATCAAGCGTCAGACTCACTGCCAGGTACGGCTCGCCAGCGGGAGAGGGGTGAACCTGGCCGACGGCCGGCAGATCGATGGACATGACAAAGTAGGTCGCCGGGTCGTAATGCAGCGTACGGTCGGCGATGGTCATGGATTTGCTGCCTTGCAGGATCAGGTTGATCATCGGTTGGTAAACCGCCGCCAGCAAGTGTTCAGGGATTTCACCCTGAACCATGGCAACCCGTGGAATGCCTGTTTCCGTGCGGCGGTTCTGCGCGTTTCGGGCCAGGGCGCGAAGTTCTGTCAGTTGGCTGTTCATGCCGTGCATCTGACCCCACACGGATACACCCGCGCAAGCAAAAAGCAGAAACAGGCAGGTTTCGAAGAGGAACCGCTGCGCTCGCCGCCCGGCCGATGGCTACTGTGGTGCTTCAACTCAAATGACAGTGGAGCAGCGCATGAGCGTTATCGTTATTACCGGCGGCAGCCGTGGCATCGGCGCCAGTGCGGCCGAGGAGTGTGCACGACTCGGTATGGGCGTCATCCTGACTTATCAGCGCAATGCCGAGGCGGCAGCTTCGGTCGTCCAGCGCATTCAAGTCTCGGGTGGCACCGCCGTGGCGCTTCAACTGGACGTTGCCGACGTCAGTCAGTTCGACGATTTCCGCCAGAAGGTCGTTCACGCACTCCAGGCTACTTGGGGCGAAAAAAGGCTATCCGGGCTGGTCAACAACGCCGGCCACGGCCTGTTCAATTCGCTGGAAACAGTAACCGAGGCACAGTTCGACGGCCTGTTGAACACCCACCTCAAAGGCCCGTTTTTTCTCACGCAGACCCTGCTGCCCCTGATGAGCGAGGGCGCCAGTATCGTCAATCTGACCAGCGCCACCACCCGCGTCGCCATGCCCGGAGTCGCGCCCTACGCTGCTGCCAAGGGCGGACTGGAAGTGCTGACGCGTTACATGGCCAAGGAGTTCGCGGATCGTCGCATTCGGGCCAACGCAGTTTCGCCGGGTGCGATCCGCACTGAATTGGGCGGCGGTCTGAATGATGAGTTCGAGGCCTTGCTCGCTTCGCAAACGGCGCTCGGTCGGGTGGGCGAGCCGCAGGACGTCGCTCGGGTGATTGCCCTGTTGCTGTCTGATGAGAGCGGCTGGATCAATGCTCAATCCATTGAGGTCGCGGGCGGTTACTTCATCTGAATCAATACCCGAATGCGAGGTTGCATCATGCTTGATCATATTTTTCTGTCGGTCAGCGACATTGAACGCTCGATTGTTTTCTACACGGCAGCGTTGACCCCGCTGGGCATCACCGCAAGGCTCGATTACGACGGCAAGGACGGCCCGCCAGGGCATCCAGACCTGAAGGGATTCGGTGCCAACGGCCGGATGTTTTTCTGGTTGCGTGAGGGCGTAGTAGAGGGGCGGGCCGTGCATGTTGGCTTCGTCGCGAGCAACACGGCGCAGGTCGACGCTGCCTACGCAGCGGCCATCGAAAGCGGTGCTGTCGACAACGGCGCCCCGGGCGCACGCCTGCACTACGACCCCGATTACTACGCGGCCAACGTCCTCGATTCGGACGGCTACAGCCTCGAATTCGTCTACAAAAAATGGCAGCACGGCCAATGAGCACATTAATGATCTATGGGGCGACGGGGTACACCGGGCGCATGGCGGCGGAGCATGCCCGGTCGCTGGGCCTGGACGTCGTCATTGCCGGTCGTACGGCAAAAAAAATCGAATCCCTCGCGGCGCAACTGGATGTGCCTTATCGAGTATTCGCACCTGAGACCCTTGCAGCGGAGTCTCTGGAGGGCATTGCGGTATTGCTGAACTTTGCAGGGCCGTTCGCGCAGACGGCGGACGTGTTGATGCAGGCGTGTATCAGGGCCGGGGTGGACTATCTGGACATCACCGCAGAGATCAATGTCTATCGACGGGCCGAGCAGCTGGGCGTCGAGGCCGCGAAGGCCGGTGTCATGTTGTTGCCCGGCGTCGGCTGGGATGTGGTGCCGACCGATTGTCTGGCGATGCATGTCGCTCGACGCGTGCAGGCACCACATTCGCTGAAAATTGCGCTGCAGGTAGCAGGCTCCATGTCGCGCGGATCGGCTCTGAGTGTCGGCGAGATTATTGACGCAGGTTTGCTGGCCCGGGTTGACGGACAACTCATCGCCACGCCCGACGCACAGCCCCGGTCTTTCGATTTTGGTGACGGGCCCGTGCTGTGCGCGCCGTTGTCGTTTGGTGATCTGGTCACGGGCTGGCATTCCACCGGCATTCCCGATATCGCCATGTACGTGCACATCAGTGGCGATGCGTTTCCCGAGGGCGATTTGTCGCTGTTGCCGGACGGCCCCAGCGCCGAACAGCGTGCGGCTCACCGCGCCCGTGCGGTGGCAGAAGTCTCGGGCGCCAATGGCAGCGCCGCGCGGTCGGTCATTGAAACGGTCAATGGCTATACCTACACCCCGTTGGCGGCAGTGGCGGCCGCGCGTCGAGTGATGGAGGGGGAGCGGCGACCGGGTTTTGAAACGCCGGCCCGCGTGTTCGGTGCCGGCTTTGCCGAGAGCATTGCAGGTACAACCGTGACTGACTTCTGAAACCATCGGGCGATGAACCGCAACCCCCTCAGGTACTCGGCGGCTTCGCCAGCTCAATCCCCGCAGCCCCCAGCCGCTTGAGAATCTCGAACAGCAAATCACTCTTGGTCGTCCCGACAATCCTCGGGCTGGCGACATACCCGGTCACCGTCAACGTAATCCCGTCCGGCGTCAGCTTGCTGAAGCGCACGAACGGCGCCGGTTTTTCGAGGATGGTTTCGTGTTCCTTGTAGGTGTCGAACAGCAGGTTCTGCACCTGTTCGGGGTCGATATCCAGCGGGAACATCAGCTCCAGCGTCGCCACGCCCTGGGCGCTGCCGCCGAGGGTGACGTTGCGCAGGTTCTGCGAGATCAACTGCGAGTTGGGCACGATCACGATCGAGCGGTCGCTGAGCTGGATTTCGGTGGCGCGCACGTTGATCCGACGGATGTCGCCCTCGACGCCGCTGATGCTGATCAGGTCGCCGACCTTGACCGGGCGTTCGGTGAGCAGGATCAGCCCGGAGACGAAGTTCTTCACGATCTCCTGCAAGCCGAAGCCGATGCCCACCGACAGGGCGCTGACGATCCACGCCAGGTTGGTCCATTGCACGCCCAGCGATGACAGGGTCAGCAGAATCACCACCGCATAACCGATGTTGGAAAACAGCGTGCTGAGCGAGGCGCACATGCCCGGGTCCATGTCGGTCTTGGGCAGAAACTCGTTGTCGAGCCAGCGGCGCAGGGCGCGGATCAGGTAGATGCCGATCAGCAGCGCCAGCATCGCGTTGAGCAAATGGCCGGGAACGATGTTCAGTTTGCGCAGGCCGGCGCCGCCGAGGATCGTGCCGATGTTGTTGGCCAACTGGCCCAGCGTGGTGCCGATCCCGCCGACAAACAGCGTGATAACCGCCAACAGCAACAGAGCAGCCCGACCGAAACCGGCCAGCAGGGTCGAGGCCTGTTCGAGACGTCGATCCCCCACGCCGAGCAGTTGCTTCAGCGCCTTGCCGCTGGAGTGGCGGGGCGAGAAGAAATACTCGCAGCTGTCCTTGAGCAACTGCATCAGCAGGTAAAACCCGGAAAACACGATAAACGCCCACACCAGTTCGTAGGTGATGAACCGTGCGAGCGACACATACCCCGTCAGCAGGGCGCCGAACGACAGCACCATCGCCAGGGTGGCGACGGTGTAAATCACACCGGCGAAGGTGTTGCCCGCGACCTGCGTATCCCCGGCAGCCACCAAGACTTTGCGCACTCTGCCGACGCGCATCAGCAACGTCGTGACGATGCCCAGCACCACTATCGCAATCACCCCGCGCCCGGCGATAACGATCTGGCTGCTCATCCCGGAGGCGTTGCTGACCTGCACCGCCGTCACCAGCACCAACAGCGTCGCAGCCAGAATCCGCGCGAACGGCTGGAGCGTGTGTGCGACCTCGTCGGCCACCGCCGGCAACCGCCACGACGGGTGCTCGGTGGACAGCAACGCGCGGCTAAGGCCGGTGATCAGCACGCAGGCGTAAACGACCTTCTCGAACTCATCGGAAAACGTCGCCAGCATCGGCGGCAACGGCACGTGACGGGTGCAGGCGTAGTACAACAATTGCAGGGCGATGGCGGTGGTCGCGAGTGTCGCCAGTGCCGAGGCGAACGCCAGCGAACTGCGGCGCAGCCGACCCTCCGGCATGCGATGAATGCACACCCACGCCAGCCAGCGGTCGGCCAGTCGCCGACCCAGCGTCCAGACGACGAAGGCCAGCACAACCAGCAGGCCGGTGTAAAAACGCTGGCCGGGTTGCCAGGCTTCGGCGCCGGTCTGTTGCACCTGTTCGACGAAAAACCGCAGACGCTGGCGGTCATCAGGAGAAGGATTGACAAGGGGCGTCCAGAAACCGGGATTCAGAATGCTGTGGGTGCTGAGCGTCAGTTCGCTTTCGAGCAACGTGCGGCGGATGCCGGCGATCTGGGTGATCAGGTCCGTGGCGCTTTGCTTGAGGGTGGCGAGGTTCTTCAGCGCGGTATCGACTTTGGTTTTCTGCTCGATCAACGTCGCCCGTTGCGCAGCGATATCGGCTTGTTCGGCGGCGACTGCTTCGGCCGGCGCGGCACCGAGCACGCCCAGCTGTACGGTGAGTTGTGCCTGCTGCGGCAACAACGAGGCCGACAGCCGATCGATGTCCAGAATGAACGTCTGCACCCGGTCCTGCGGGCCTTCGAGCTGGTTGTAATTGTTGGCGGACGAGATCTGCTGCTTGAGGCCGTCGAGGCGCAGTTGCAAGGCTTGCAGATCGCTTTGCGTGACGCCGGGGAGCGGGGCGCCGGTGCTGACATCGGGTGTGCCAGGCAAGTCGGCGGCCGACACCGCCAGGAACCCCGAACCGAGCACGAGCAGGACGACGAACATCAATGACTTCAATGCATTACGCATGGGACTGGCCGATTCCGGTTGATCACACAAACATTGAGGTTAGGTGATCGGGCGCCTGCTGCATCATTTTCTGCTGCTAATCCTGGCTTAATGCGTGTCCGGTGAGATCGCCGGGCTGCCGATTGTAGGCGCCCGTTTTCACGACTAGACTCCCGGCCATGAAACGCTATCTGCGGTTTTGTCTCGTTTTCCTGATCAGCCTGGCGCTTCCCCTCAGCGGGATGGCGGGCGTGCAGGCACCGACAGAACCCTGCCCGATGCAAGCCATGGGCATGGCGATGATGGACGGCATGAACATGGATTGCTGCCAGGACATGAAGAGTCCTGCCGACCATGGCTCCCCCTGCAAACCCGGGCAGGAGTGCAAGACCGGCGGCCTGCTGCAAGTCGCGATCCTCAAGCCGCCCGTTACCGTGTTCAGCCCTGTCACGCATTCGTTCTTCAGTGATTCCCTGCCCGTAGCGGCCCCGTCCGGGGTCTGGCGACCGCCCCGCACCTGATTCCTGTCTTCCCTTGAAGCTCATTCCGCCCAGGCGGAGTGATTTGGCTGTGCGCGTGTTTTACGCCGCGCGCAGTGGACGATCACAGGAATCGTAAACATGACATTCAAGTGCAATTGCACGGGTTGGCCTTTGTTGGCCGGCCTTGCGGCAAGCGTGCTCGCGTGGCCGGGTTTCGCCGTCGCGCTGACACTCGATGAAGCGCTGCGGCTGGCCGAAAACAATGCGCCGTCGCTGACCGCACAAGACCAGAAAATCCAGGCCGCCAGCAGCGCGGCCATTCCGGCGGGCGAGTTGCCCGATCCCAAGCTTGTGCTCGGTTTGCAGAACTACCCCGTGGGCGGCCCGGATCGCTGGAGCCTCGATCAGGACTTCATGACCATGCAAATGGTCGGTTACCGGCAGGAAATGCCCAACGCAGACAAGCGCAAGGCGCGCGTTGAGGTTGCCGACGCAGCCATCGAACGCGCGGCGGCCGAGCGACGTGTCGAGCGTTTAAAGGTCCGCCAGGCGACGGCGTTGGCGTGGATCAGCGGCTATTCGGTCGAGCGCAAAGAGGCTTTATTCCAGGACCTCTTCAAGGAAAACCGTCTGCTGAGCGAGACCGTCCGGGCGCAGATTGCCGGTGGCCGCGCGCAACCTGCTGACGCGGTGACGCCGAAGCAGGAAGCGGCCCGACTCGCCGAGCAACAGGACAATCTGACCCTTGAACGCACCCAGGCCCGAGCCGCGCTCAAACGCTGGATCGGCACCGCAGCCAACGACAAGCCCGAGGGCGGTTTGCCCGCGTGGCCGGTCGATGCCTCGACCTTCAATCATCAGCTGCAACACCATCCTGAACTGGCCGCTTTCGCCCCCATGACCCGCGAAGCCGAGGCCAAGGTGCAAGAGGCAATGTCCGAGAAAAAGTCCGATTGGAGCTGGGAAGTGGATTACCAGCACCGGGGCCGTGAGTTTGGCGACATGGTCAGCGTGCAGTTTTCCTGGGATCTGCCGCTGTTTCCCGAGACGCGGCAGAACCCGAAAATCGCCGCCAGACAGGCCGAGGTCAGCCAGCTGCAAGCCGAGCGCGAGGCCTTGTCCCGCGAGCACACCGAACAGCTTGAGAACCAGTTGGCCGACTACCAGCGCCTCGATCGGGCCGTGCGCCGCACCGAGGAAAGCCTGGTGCCGCTGGCCAGAGAGAAAGTCGATCTGAGCCTGGCCAGTTATCGCGCCGGCCAGGGCGATTTGAACGCGGTAGTCAGCGCCCGCCGCGAACTCATCGAGGCCCGCCTCAAACAGATCGACATGGAAGAACAGCGCGCACTGACTGCTGCGCGCCTGCATTTCGCTTATGGGGAGACCAGCCTGTGAACCTTAAACAATGGAACGGTGTGTGGCTGGCCGGCCTCGCGCTGGCGGTGGGCGTGGGTGGCGGTTACGGATTGGCCTATCAACGAATGAATGGTGGAACGGCTGCAGCTCCGGCGCCGAGCACTGAGCCTAAGGCCTTGTACTGGTATGACCCGATGTTCCCGCAGCAGAAGTTCGACAAACCGGGCAAGTCTCCCTTCATGGACATGCAACTGGTGCCGCGATACGCCAGCGGCGCGGAGGACAGTGCGACCGTCAGCATCGATCCGGGGTTGAGTCAGAACCTCGGTCTGCGTGTGGCGCCGGTCAGTCGCGGCGCCTTCACCTCGAGCCTCGATGTGAGCGGCGTGCTGGCGTTCAACGAGCGCGATGTCGCGGTGATCCAGGCGCGTACCAACGGGTTTGTCGAGCGGGTCTACGCCCGTGCTCCGGGGGATGTGCTCACGGCTGGCGCGGCGTTGGCCGACATCCTCGTGCCGGAATGGACGGCGGCCCAGAGCGAGTTTCTGGCGCTCAGGCGCAGCGGCGATGCCGACTTGATCGCTGCGGGGCGCCAGCGGTTGCGCCTGACCGGGATGCCGTCGAGCCTGATCGCTCAGGTGGAACGCAGCGGCAAGGTGCAGTCCGAACTGACGGTCACCAGCCCTTTGGGTGGCGTACTGCAAGAACTCGACGTGCGGGCGGGCATGACCGTGGCGAGCGGTGAAACCCTGGCGCGGGTCAACGGGCTGAACAGTGTCTGGCTCGCGGTGGCGGTGCCGGAATCGCAGACCGGTTCGGTTGCCGTGGGGCAGGCCGTCGAAGCGCATCTGTCGGCCTTTCCTGGCTGCGTGTTCAACGGAATGGTCAGCGCGATTCTGCCGGACACCAACCCGGACAGTCGTACCCTGCGCGTGCGGATCGAGCTGTCCAATGCCGATGGCCGCTTGCGGCCGGGGATGACGGCGCAAGTGCGGCTGAACCGTTCGACCGGGCAGAGTCAATTGTGGGTGCCGAGTGAAGCCGTGATCCGCACCGGCAAGCGCGACTTGGTCATGCTCGCGGAAGACGCGGGGCACTATCGCCCGGTGGAGGTGCGGCTCGGCCAGGAAAGCGCCGGCAGAACGGTGATCCTAGAAGGCCTGGCAGAAGGGCAGAACGTCGTGACGTCCGGCCAGTTCCTGCTCGATTCCGAGGCCAGTCTCAAGGGCATCGTCGCCGAGCCGCTTGAAACAGACGGGAACGTTTCGGGGAGTCAGCCATGATCGCTGCGCTGATTCGCTGGTCCGTCGCCAACCGTTTTCTGGTGCTGCTGGCGACGCTGTTTGTCACGGGGTGGGGCGTGTGGTCGGTGCAGAGCACGCCGATCGATGCGCTGCCGGATCTGTCCGATGTGCAGGTGATCATCCGCACGCCGTACCCCGGACAGGCGCCGCAGATTGTCGAGAACCAGGTGACCTATCCGCTGACCACCACCATGCTCTCGGTGCCGGGGGCGAAAACCGTACGCGGTTATTCGTTCTTCGGTGACAGCTTCGTGTACGTGCTGTTCGAGGACGGCACCGATCAATACTGGGCGCGCTCGCGGGTGCTGGAGTATCTGAGCCAGATCCAGAGTCGCCTGCCGGCCAGCGCCAAACCGGCACTGGGTCCGGATGCCACCGGGGTGGGCTGGATCTATCAGTACGCGCTGGTGGATCGCAGCGGTGGACATGATCTGGCGCAGCTTCGGGCGTTGCAGGACTGGTTCCTCAAGTTCGAGCTCAAGACCCTGCCCAACGTCGCCGAGGTCGCCACCGTCGGCGGCATGGTCAAGCAGTATCAGGTGCAGCCCGATCCGGTGCGGCTGGCCAGCCTCGGCATCACCCTGGCGCAGGTGCGCGAAGCCATCGGCAAGGCCAATCAGGAAACCGGTGGCGCCGTGCTGGAAATGGCCGAAACCGAATTCATCGTGCGCGCTTCCGGCTACCTGAAGACGCTTGATGACTTTCGGGCGATCCCGCTCAAACTCGGTGCTGGCGGGGTGCCGGTGACTCTCGGCGATGTCGCAGCGGTTCAGACCGGGCCGGACATGCGCCGGGGCATCACCGAACTGGATGGCCAAGGCGAAACCGTTGGCGGCGTGGTGATCCTGCGCAGCGGCAAGAACGCCCGCGAGACCATCGCGGCGGTCAAGGCCAAACTCGATGACATGAAAAGCAGCCTGCCGCCCGGCGTGGAGATCGTCACCACCTACGATCGCAGCAAGCTGATTGATCGCGCCGTGGAAAATCTCAGCCACAAACTGCTCGAAGAGTTCATCGTCGTCGCGCTGGTGTGCGGGATCTTCCTCTGGCATTTGCGCTCGTCGCTGGTAGCGATCATTTCGTTGCCGGTGGGTGTGTTGATCGCCTTCATCGTGATGCGTTATCAGGGCTTGAACGCCAACATCATGTCGTTGGGCGGGATCGCCATCGCCATTGGTGCGATGGTCGATGCGGCGGTGGTGATGATCGAGAACGCCCACAAGAAAATCGAGGCGTGGCACGCGGCCAATCCGGGGCAGGCGCTCAAGGGCGAGCGCCATTGGCAGGTGATGACCGACGCGGCGGCGGAGGTGGGGCCGGCGCTGTTTTTCTGTTTGCTGATCATCACGCTGTCGTTCATTCCGGTGTTTACCTTGCAGGCCCAGGAGGGGCGGCTGTTCGGTCCGTTGGCGTTCACCAAGACTTACGCCATGGCGGCAGCAGCGGGATTGTCGGTGACGCTGGTGCCGGTGCTGATGGGCTACTGGATTCGCGGGCGGATTCCGGATGAACGCCACAACCCGCTCAACCGCTGGCTGATCCGGATCTATCAGCCGGCGCTGGACGTGGTACTGCGCCGGCCGAAATTCACTTTGCTGGTGGCGCTGTTGGTATTCGTCAGCGCGGCCTGGCCGATTTCGCGGCTCGGTGGCGAGTTCCTCCCGCCGCTGGACGAGGGTGATCTGCTGTACATGCCTTCGGCCTTGCCGGGTTTGTCGGCGCAAAAAGCCGCGCAGCTGTTGCAGCAGACCGATCGGCTGATAAAGACCGTGCCCGAAGTCGAGCATGTGTTCGGCAAGGCCGGCCGCGCGGAAACTGCGACCGACCCGGCACCTCTGGAAATGTTCGAAACCACGATCCAGTTCAAGCCCCACGATCAATGGCGTCCGGGTATGACTCCGGAAAAACTCGTGGAAGAACTGGATCGAGTGGTGCGCGTGCCGGGCCTGACCAACATCTGGATTCCGCCGATCCGCAATCGCATCGACATGCTCGCCACCGGGATCAAAAGCCCCATCGGCGTGAAGGTCGCCGGCAACGATCTGGCCCAGATCGACGCTGCGACCCAGGCTGTCGAGCGGGTGGCCAAAGGTGTGCCCGGTGTCAGTTCGGCACTGGCCGAGCGCCTGACCGGTGGCCGCTACATCGACGTGGATATCGACCGCAACGCCGCTGGCCGCTACGGGCTGAACATCAGCGATGTGCAATCCATCATCGCCGGTGCCATTGGCGGGGAAAACGTCGGGGAAACCATCGAGGGGCTGGCGCGGTTTCCGATCAACATCCGCTACCCGCGAGAGTGGCGTGATTCGCCCGGCGCGCTGGAGCAATTGCCGATCTACACACCTTCGGGCAGCCAGATCACCCTCGGCATGCTAGCGAAGATCAAGGTCACGGACGGCCCGCCGATGCTTAAGAGCGAGAATGCCCGGCCGTCCGGCTGGGTGTACATCGACGTGCGGGGGCGGGACATCGCTTCGGTGGTGGCTGATCTGCGTCACGCCGTCAGCGAACAGGTGAAATTGCAGCCCGGAATGAGCCTGACCTATTCGGGGCAGTTCGAGTTTCTGGAGCGGGCCAATGCGCGGCTGAAACTGGTGGTGCCGGCCACGCTGCTGATCATCTTCGTGCTGCTCTACCTGACGTTCGCTCGCTTCGATGAAGCGCTGCTGATCATGGCCACGTTGCCGTTCGCGTTGAGCGGCGGTGCATGGTTCCTGTATCTGCTGGGCTACAACCTGTCGGTCGCGACCGGGGTTGGCTTTATTGCACTGGCCGGGGTTTCGGCCGAGTTCGGCGTGATCATGCTGCTCTACCTGAAGAACGCCTGGGCCGAACGCGAAGACCTCGGCGATCACACCGAGCGCGGGTTGATCGCGGCGATTCGCGAAGGCGCCGTGCAACGTGTGCGCCCCAAGGCGATGACCGTAGCGGTAATCATCGCTGGCCTGTTGCCGATTCTGTTGGGCAGCGGCACTGGCAGCGAAGTCATGAGCCGCATTGCCGCGCCCATGGTGGGCGGTATGGTCACGGCGCCGTTGTTGTCGCTGTTTGTCATACCGGCGGCGTATCGCCTGATGCGCCGTCGGCAGTTGTCCGTTGAAACCCTCCAATCTGAAGGAAAAACCTCATGAAACTGATCCCGATCACTGTTGCGGGCACGCTGGTTGCGTTTGCACTGACTGCCCACGCCGAGGACATGCCCGGCATGAAGATGGACGACATGCAGGGCATGCAGATGCAACCCGCCACTCAACAGGCTCCGACCGCGAATGCTGAGGGCACGATCAAGTCCATCGATGTCGAGAAGCGCACCGTGACCATCGCCCATGGCGCCGTTGCGGCGTTGCAGTGGCCGCCGATGACCATGGGCTTCGCGGCAACTCAGGAACAACTGGCCGGGTTGGCGGTGGGCGATCGGGTGAAGTTTTCGTTCCAGATGGAGGGCAGCAAAGCGACCATCGTGTCGATCAACAAGTAAGCGTGTGATGTAAAAAAAACCGGCGGGAATCATCGCGCCGGTTTTTATTCAATCTTTCAGATCGACCGCTGATTGACCCGCTGCATCAACTCTTCCGCCGATTCCTTGCGCTCGGAATAACGATCCACCAGGTCCGGGCGATCACGCAGCAACAGCGTGAACTTCACCAACTCTTCCATCACGTCCACCACCCGGTCGTACAGCGCCGAAGGTTTCATGCGGTTGCCTTCGTCGAATTCCAGATAAGCCTTGGGCACCGACGACTGATTGGGGATGGTGAACATGCGCATCCAGCGCCCCAGCACGCGCAGTTGATTGACCACGTTGAAGGACTGCGAACCGCCGCAGACCTGCATCACCGCCAGGGTCTTGCCCTGAGTCGGACGCACCGCGCCGAGGGCCAATGGCACCCAGTCGATCTGCGCCTTGAACACCGCCGACATTGCACCGTGACGTTCGGGCGAGCACCAGACCTGGCCTTCTGACCATTGCATCAGCTCGAGCAGTTCCTGGACTTTCGGGTGATCGCCCGGTGCATCGTCCGGCAGCGGGAGACCCGAAGGATTGAAGATTCGCGTCTCGGCTCCGAAGTGTTCCAGCAGGCGGGCGGCTTCTTCGACCAGCAAACGGCTGAAGGAGCGCGGGCGGGTCGAGCCGTACAGCAACAGGATGCGCGGCTTGTGGGCGCCTTCGTCACGCGTGGTTGTTTGAACCAGTGAGGGATCGAGGTTGGGCAGGTCAGTCATGTCGGCTCCGGTTACAGCGTACTGATGCGGTCGAGCTCGCGCTTGAGGGCATCACGGTCAAGTTCGGCGAAGGGCAGGGCGAGAAAGGCCCGGCAGCGGTTTTCGATTTGGGCGAGGGTGGCGCGGAAAGCGGCGTCGATGGTGCGCTCATCGCCGTGCACATCCGACGGATCCTCCAGTCCCCAATGGGCTTTCAGGGCCGGGCCGAAGTACACCGGACAGGTTTCACCGGCGGCCTTGTCGCACACGGTGATGACGATGTCCGGCGGGTTGTCTTCGAAGGCCTCGTTGCCCTTGCTGCTCAACCCGGCGACGGAAATGCCGGCCGCCTGCAACGTGGTCAGGCTGCGCGGCAGCACCTGGCCTTTGGGGAAACTGCCGGCGCTTACGGCGTCGAAACCGGGTGGTGCCAGATGGTTGAACATCGCCTCCGAGAGAATGCTGCGGCAGCTGTTGGCGGTGCACATGAATAGAACGCGCATGATCGTTCCTCAGCAGCAGGCAGATGTGTTGAGCGGGCGATCGCCCATCACCGCCAGCCGCGCGCTGTTTTCTTCCAGCCAGGCGGTGTTGGCGGCGAGCGTGGTTTCAAGCAGCGTGCGAATCCATGCCGGCAAATCAGGGTTGAGCCGGTAATAAACCCACTGGCCCTGACGGCGATCCAGCAACAGACCGCAGGTGCGCAGCTGCGCGAGATGGCGGGAGATTTTCGGCTGACTGTCGTCCAGCGCGCAGACCAGCTCGCAGACACACAACTCACCTTCACGGGTGATCAGCAGCGTGGCCCGGACGCGGGTTTCGTCGGCGAGGCATTTGAAAACGGAGGCGGGGTTGAGCATGTGGATGTCTTCAGTACATATGGTTGTCCGAATATACGGATGTCCATATGTATTGGGCAAGTCTTGAGTTTGATGAAGTGGCAGCTCTCGACCGAAGGTGTGTTTAACGCAGGCGCCTCAACGCTTGCTGAACGCCAACCGCGCGGCAAACAGTACGAAAATCATCCCGGTGGTGCGATCCATCCAGCGAACCACCTTCTCGCGCCGAAGGAACCCGGACAGCGGCTGCGTCGCCCCAATCAACACCAGCGACCAGATCAGCCCGAGCACCACATGAATGCTCACCAGCCCGAATGTCCACGGCACCAGCGGCTGACCTTGCGGAATGAACTGCGGCAGAAACGACACGTAGAAAATCCCGATCTTCGGATTCAGCACATTCCCCAACATGCCCTTGAAAAACCAGTTCGCCCCCGGCTTGCCGTCGGCCTCGGCCGGTGACAGCGAGCGGCGAGGGCGCAGCAGCATGTTCAACCCCAGCCACGCCAGATACGCCGCGCCGCAATACTTCAACAGGTTGTAGGCCAGCTCCGACACCGCAATCAACGCCCCCAACCCAAACGCCACCGCCGCGCCCCACAACAGACAACCGGCATTGATCCCCAACGCCGCACGCAACGCCTGCTGCTTGCCTTCAACGGTGGCGGTGCGCAGCACCAGCGCGGTGTCGAGGCCGGGTGTCAGGGTCAGCAACGTGGCGGCGAGGGTGAAGGCGAGAAGGTTGTCGGCGATGGACATGGTGCGTGGGTTCCCTGTTCTGGATGGGGGAACGGTAGCGGTTTCAGGCGGGGGGATCCAGCAGGGAGATCAGGCGCGGTTCGATGCGGTCGGGTTGTATCTCGAGGATCGCCAGCGTGACCGGCAACTTGAAACGCCGAGGGCCGGCACTGCCGGGATTCACGTAGAGACGCTCACCGCGCCATTCGATGCGGGGTTTGTGGGAGTGGCCGGTGATGATGAGCCTGATGCCCGGATCGAGATCGGCGGGAACGTCGGCGATGTCGTGAACGAGGAGTGCTGCCCAGCCGTTGAGGGAGAAGGTCAGGAGGTCGGGGAGGTTTTCGGCCCATGGGCTGTTGAGATCGTTGTTGCCGCGCACGGCGTGGACGGGGGCGATTTTGGCCAGTTGGGTGAGAATGTCCGGGTTGCCGATGTCGCCGGCGTGGATGATCTGGTCACAGCCCTGGAGCGCGGTGAGGGCTTCGGGGCGGAGGAGGTTGTGGGTGTCGGAGATCAGGGCGGTTTTCATGGATATCTCCGATGATGTTTTGAAAGACGAATTGTTGGTTCGGTTATATATGAAGCCATTTAACGGTATCAAATAATTTGAACCGCTTCAGGGCGCTCTCGCCTAATGATCAGCTTGTGGAAAATTTCATAGGCAATGTGCCAATACCGGCACTTCGTGAGGTGGTCGACGTGGCTAAAGAAGAAAAGAAAAATAAAGGTGAGTCCTCGAAAAATGCCAAGGAATTGAAAGACAAAAAATCGTCCCCGGCGAAAAAGTCAGCGGCGGCCTCGGCTCTTGCCAAATCGCCCGAAAAGAAAGACAAGAAAAAAGATGCCGAACAAAAAAAATCTGCGAAAAAATCTGATAGCAAGTCAACCAAGGCTAAAAAATCAGAAAAAGCAGAAAAACCGGCGAACAAGAAAAAGTGATATCAGCTAGGGCTACTGGCCCTAGCGTCCTCCGTCTGTATCCAATCGCTATTACCTCTCGCAGCAATTGCCGATTACTGGCGCGCTTCCGCTATTTGCAAGAATCTCAGCCTCTACTCATGCAGAGTGCATGCTTTTATTTGGCCATCATCCTGCACAAACCGTTGATGTTTAATGACATTTAGAATTTGAAGTGCTGGCACAAAATATGCGATGTCTGTTTGGAATGACGCGAGAATTGCCGACTTGGATCGGCGAACAATAATCCGTGATAGAGGCCTCAAATGAACGCCATCGACCTTCTGAAAACTGACCACGAAAAAGTTAAAGGCATTCTGAATCAACTCAGTGAATCCACCGATCGCGCATTAAAAAAACGTGCGGAGTTGCTGGACAAGCTTGAACTGGAAATCACCATTCATACCCAGCTCGAGGAGCAGATTCTGTATCCGGCTTTCAAGGAAGCAGGCGGTAAGGAACAGGATGAGATGTACTACGAGGCGAAAGAAGAACACCGCACGGTAGATTCATTGGTATTGCCAGACCTGAAGTCCACCGATCCTTCTACACCCGAGTTCGCCGGTCGCGTGAAGGTGGTCAAGGAGCTTCTGGAACACCATATCGAGGAAGAGGAAACCGAGATGTTTCCCCAAGCCAAAAAGCTGCTGGGCAATGCCAAGCTCGAAGAGTTGGGCAAGGAAATGGAAGTGATGAAGGCTTCACTGAAGAAAAGTCTCAGCGGGTCGAATATGGCGGCCTGAACAAATAGATAGATGGACCTGCGGAGCAAGCAAAAGCCCGGCTTAATGCCGGGCTTTTCATTTGGCTACGCCTGGCACATCCATGTTTATCTTGCGCCAACACGCTTCAGAGAAACTGTAAACCGAGAAGGCAATCAGCCCCAGAGCCATCACCATCAAGACAAGCCATCCAGCGGGTAGATTCTGGAGTGCGTCCAGCGCTTCCTTCATGCCGGGTGGGTCCATGGCTTGATAAGCGGAACCGCTGACTGCCAGCAGCAAAGCGATTTCCATAAACACGACTCCGCGGGCGATCAGGCCGAATCGTGACACTGGACGGACGTAACGCATGACCTCGTCGTCGGCCTCAAAATACTTTTCGAACGAAGCCTTCCATCCCTTGATGATGTGAGCCACTCCAACGCCCAGTGGTATGAGCGCGATCAGATACAACAATAAATTCGAGTGTTCCCACGACAGAAGATGCGCCAGCCAGTCTTTGGTCTGCTCTCCTGAATGGCTCGAGCTTCGGGTGCCGCTCACGAGCAGGCCCAATGCGAAAAACGCCAGAGCACCGTTGACCAAACCTCCTGCAAACAGGCCTGCACGAATCACCAGCCCCTTGAGTTGCACGCCGTGATGATCGACATCGCGTACGGCTTGCAGGACACGCCAAGCCGAAAATGCAAGCAGACCCGCGACCACAAGTCCCACCAGAAAATAGCCGAACGGTTGGCTCAGCAAGGCCTCCAGGCTCTTGTGACTGTCCTTTGGTTTTGTCGAGTCATGGGCTGCCATCAAGGCAAATATACCGATGATCAAATAGAGCATTCCGCGGGAGGCGTATCCACCCCGAGCGAGTATTACTAGGTTGCGCTGCGCGGACATTGGATTTGCTTCCGAGAGGTCATAAAAGAGCAGACCGTCCTTTCTGGAGGGGGTTCTATTACAAGTCGTAGATGATCGCGCAACCTGTGGTCCCAACGGCGATGTGAGGTGTGGTTGCGGGCTGAACGATCCTGACCCATCATTTAGATTCATATTGATGCAGTGGTGCAGATGGACAAGCAACTGGCTGGCTATTCGATTGTGTTGACCATCATTTGGGTTTCAGCAGTTATCGCTGTCGTGTATTGGATGTCGAATTGAGGGTATTGGGTGGCGATGTGGAAGGCTTGGTGTTGGGCGAGAAAATTCAGCGAGAGGCGGATCGGCTACTGGCGCAGATTGTCCGGGCAGATTCGATGATCATTGCTGTCAAGGCAGGGGCGCGAGCGGATGGCTTCGTGCTGGGACTGGAAACCGGCGGGGCGTTGCGTGCCGGCGATGCCGAGCGGCTGTACATCATTTTTGAAGCCGCACTGGTGGAGCGTCTGAAGTCCTTGTCGCGAGGCTGATCAGATCAGGTCACTGGATCGAAATTCATGAACAGTCATCTGCTTGAACTATAAGCTGACCACTCAGTCGGGATAGGTGCCGATTACTATTCTGAGGGTGTCATCCATGCGCAATTACACGATCACGTACCTGTTCAACGACCAACCCCGTACCCATCAGCTCGAACTGAAGCAGCCTGAGTTGGCCATTCAGGACGCGGCCATACACTTGTTGCAGTTACATTTCGGGGATGGCGAGAACAGCCTGATCATGCCTGATGCAGACTCCACACCCGAGGAGATTATCAAGCAGGCGAGTCTGGTCGGAATCACCCGAATCGAAGTGGCGGACGCCCAAGGCGAGTAGGGCGATCCACTTCGACTGAGCGGATGTTCCTACAAAGCCGGAAGAGAAAAGGGGACTGATTTATTTTCTGAGAAATAAATCAGTCCCCTTTTTTATGTAACTTTTGCTCAAGCGTGCTTTCAATTGCGGTAACCAGTATTCAGGTGGCGGTGGCTCATTGTTGATTGCACTTGTTGCGGAGCAGTCGCTGTGTGGCGCCCAGACGCGAGGTGTTGGGAGCGCAACGGCCTCGCGCATGGCAATGGAAGCCTCTGGCCATACAGCCTCATAAGTGAAGTGGTTCAACAACAGCGGAATTCCGTCAGCTGTCACTGAGGGGTGCCATGTTCTGCTAACAATCTGACAAGGGGTGCGTGCCTCAAAAATGGCATACGCAGAACATTCTTCGTCGTCAGGTGCAGCAATCCATAGAAGTCGATCTCCAGAAACCAGGCGCTCACGTCCGGTAATCATGCCGTTAGTAGCTGTTTGATCACGATTTAGGTAGGGAACTGGATCCTCGGAACTACCAGGGTCATCGTCGCTGAAGCCGGCGACTTGACTTGATGTGTGGGCAGCAGAAATCTCTAGGATGTCTCCCTCAGAATGCACCTGCCACAAATCGAGTATCTCAGCGCGACCAGATATAAGCTGTGCGGTATCAGCGAAGCAAATCAGCGCGAAAATCTGCCCCTCTTTGAGCGCCAAGCTTAAGCGGTCGTCTTCGACTAAGAGATGCGGCTTCTTATTCTTCCAACTTCCAATACCAGCGATGTCGATTAAGGCAAAACGAACAGCCTCGATCGCCTGATGGACGTCAACTTGAAAAAATTCGCGAGCCTCATCAAAGCGATGCTTTTCCAAATTTTTGTGAATTCTAGTTTCTAAGTCACGCGGACGAGATGTTGCAGCGCGAAACGCCACTTCAAAGCCAGTTGGGACACCCGTTGTATATAGCTTTTTTGCCCTGTCTTCAGGAAGGCTTTCTGTAAAACCAATCTTTACTAGGCCTGGCATCCCGCGATTCGTGAGAACGTAGACGAAGCCCACGCTGTGTGTTTGAGCCATCATGTTTATTCTGTCCGGTGATGTAGATCTGTAAGGTGGCTTGAATACATCGGTCAATAAGGTTCTATGTTCTCTCAGTCTTCTTACAGCAAGAAGGATACGGGAGAACAAAATATTGCCTCAACTACTACTGTTCGGATTGACCGGTTTTGGCCGAAAGCTGCCAGTCACCCAAGCAGCTTCGGTCAGCACTCATTCCCTCTGTCGCTCCGAACTAGCCGGTCGCCACAAAGGGCAAACGCTTAGCTCTTCACCTCAACATGATCCAAAGCCTGATTCACCGCCAATTCACTCAACATCACCAACTGCGCAATCCCGATCGCGGTCTTGCGATGAGCAGGCTCCAGCGTGGCAGCAAAGTTATTGAGCATCTCGCTCGCCGATCCCAATGATTCACTGGCGTTGGCTAGCAGGGATTCAGTGTCGTACGCCGGGTTAGCCAGGTACATGGGGTCGTGTTTGTGGTGGCTACCCATGATCCGTTGCTGCGGTGTGAGGTAGTGATCGAGCGCGCGTTCGGCGGCTTCGTTGAGGGTTCGGGAATCGGGGAATTTGTAGGGCGAAACCGGATCGGTTTCCGGAGGATTCGGTGTTGGTTTGATCATGGTGAAACTCCTAATTATTGATAAGGAGCCTTCACCCTCGCTACCAAACGAAGGGTGGCGGCCAATACGCGGGTTGGTAGACCGGTAACTAGGAACCCGGCGCACTCGAAAGTGCCCTGCGCATGGCCACCATCAAGTACAGACCTGCGGAGGTCTGCGAATGGCGCGCTATGCGACTAGTTAACTCGGGCTACCAAACCCCATCACTGTTTTCCAGTGACCCGGAAACGATAAAACCCGCGTCCCAGACGCACAAGCCGGCGGATTCTGGCGTAGTCGTAGGCAATGACGCAAGGCGTTGTAGCCTTGAGGAAGTAACGCTGAGTGTCCTTAAACAGCAAAGGCCGAAACCCTTAAACAACCTCCGATGGCTCCTTCAATAACCGTCGTATTGGATCTTTCCCCGGCGCTCTGCTGCCCTAGACTGGCTGCATCCCCAAGCCCTCCGGAAAGGACACCACCACCGTGCACGACTTCAACTGGCAACCCGTTCTGTCCGGCAGCACATTAAAGCTCCGACCGCTGACCGACAGTGATTTCGAGAACATGTTTCTGGCCGCGAGTGATCCAGGCATCTGGGCCGGTCATCCCGCCAATGATCGCCATGAACGGCCAGTATTTGAGGCGTATTTCGCCGCTCGATTGGCCACCGCCAAAGCGCTCACCATCATCGATAGCGAGTCCGGGCAGATTGTCGGGATGTCGAGCTACTACGTACCGCCCGACCTGCCGGAGAGTATCGCCATCGGGTACACCTTTCTGGTGCGGGCGAAGTGGGGCGGTGATGCCAATCGCGAGTTGAAGGATCTGATGCTGGCGCATGCTTTCAAGGTGTATGACACGGTCTATTTCCATATCGCGCCGACAAACATTCGCTCACAAAAAGCTGCGCTGAAGATCGGTGCGACGCACTTGTATGACGCCGAGTTGAAGCTCTCCGCTGTACCCGCCTGGTGCCAGTGTTACGGACTCACGAGGGCTCAATGGGCCGGGTCAACCGATTGAATCCATGGCAGCCATAACGCTCATTCAGCCCTTATAGAGCAGCGCATCCACCACAACCCCAAACGCCGACGACTGCTCCCGGCGATTCGGATAGTAAAGATGGTAGCCCGCAAAGGGTTGGCACCAATCCTCAAGCACCCGCACCAGACTGCCGTCAGCCATTTCCCCGGCAACCATGTCTTCCGGCAGAAATCCCAAACCGCATCCGGCCACCGCCGCGCGCAGGATCGGCACACTGCTGTTGAACGTCCATTGCCCCTCGACCCGGGCCTTCAGTTCGCGGCCGTCCTTTTCAAAATCCCATTGCATCAGGCTGCCGTGGGTGGGCAGGCGCAGGTTGATGCAGTTGTGCGCAGCCAGATCGCCCGGCGTCATGGGAATTGGTCGGTCTTTGAAGTACTGCGGCGAGCCCACGACGGCGATGCGCAACGATGGGCCGATGGGTACGGCGATCATGTCTTTGGCCACCTGTTCACCCAGGCGAACACCGGCGTCAAAGCGCTGTGCAACGATGTCGGTGAGGGCGTAGTCGACGATGATCTCGACCTTGATGTCGGGGTAGTCAGGCAACACCTTCGACAGCTTGGGCCAGAGAATATTGTTCGCCGCATGTTCGGACGCCGAGATCCGCACATTGCCGGCCGGGGTGTCGCGAAACTCGCTGACCGCGGCCAGTTCCAGTTCGATTTCATCGAAGCGTGGCGCCATCGATTGATACAGGCGTTGACCTGCTTCGGTCGGCGAAACGCTGCGGGTGGTTCGCGTCAGCAGGCGCACGCCCAGCCGTGTTTCCAGCGTGCGCATGGTGTGGCTCAGCGCCGATTGCGAGACGCCCAGTTGTGCGGCCGCGCGGGTGAAGCTGCCTTCGCGGGCGATGACCACGAAGGCTTGCAGATCGTTGAGATTGGCGCGGGACATTGATGAGAACCTCTCATGAGGGGCGCGGGATTGATCCATGAAAGCAGGTTGCGCACGGATGCGCGACCCCCACAGAGTTCATTACAAGGTACGGGCGTAAAACCCGCTCAGCTTGCCGATGGCGGCGTCTACATAGCGCGGCACCCAATAGGTTTCGATGTGGGTGGCGCCCTCGAGGATGAACACTTCCTTGTCCGTGGTGCCAGTGGCTTTGGGGAAGGCGTCCTGAGTCATGTACAGGCTGTCGGCCTTGCTGCCGGCGATCATCAGCAACGGTTGATTGAACAGCTCGATCTGGTGGGTGGCGTCAAAACGCATCAGATCGAGGAGGCTGCTGGTGGTGTATTTGAAGGTCGAGTTCGGGTGCGCGTGGGTCTTCCAGTAATACTCGTAGCCCTGTCGATAGAGTTCGAACGGCAATTTGGCGATCTGCTCATCCGTCAGGTTGGCATCACCGGAATACAACACCGCGCCACCGGCGGCTTCCTGCGCGCGGGCCGCCGATGCCTGTTGCAGACGTTGCTGAATGCTGTCCATCTGCGAGTCGTTGTAGCCGTTGCGGCGCACCCGGCCCGAGTTGAACATGCTGACGGTCGCCAGCGATTTGAAGCGCTTGTCGGTTTGTGCCGCCGCCAGCGAATAACCGCCACCGCCACAGATGCCGAGCAGGCCCAGGCGTTTGTTATCGACGCCGGCAAACTGGCTGATGAAGTCGGCCATGCCGTGGATGTCTTCGATGCGATACGCGGGTTTATCGATGCTGCGCGGCTGACCACCGCTGGCGCCCTGATACGCCGCGTCGGCGGTGATGGTGATGTAGCCCTGTTCAGCCAGGCGCTGGGCGTACAAACCGGCGACTTGCTCTTTAACGCCGCCATTCGGGTGCGCGACGACCACGGTCGGGTAGGTTCTTTTCGCGTCGTAGTTGGCCGGGGTGTAAACGTTGGCGGCGATGTCCAGTCCATTGAGCTTGTAGCTGACCGGATGAATGTTGACCTTGCCCGGTTCGTTCTTGGTGATCGCGCCGTCATAGGCGAGGGTGAACGGGTTCTTTTTGTAGTCGGCGGCCAGGGATTCGCCGGCAGAGAGGCCGACCAATGCCGACATGAACGTGGCTTTGAGAGTGTTTTTCACGTGGAGCTCCTGAGCAATCAAAAGGGCGGCAGTCGAAAGAGGGGAGCGGGTCAGTCCAGCTGTTTTTCTTTGAGGAATTGCGCCACCAGATCGGCGATCTGCACGTTGTTCAGATCCGACATGGGGAAGTGGGTATTGCCGTGGATACCGATCTCCGGCAGGTGAATCAGGCGTACATCGCCGCCGTGCCGATTGACCGCGTCACGCCAAAGCCGGGCCATCATCAGGCGGGCGCGCCAGCTGTCCTGAGCAGGCAGGTCGACGGCCTGTTCGGGGATGTTGTCGCCGTAGAGGATCAGAATCGGGATACGCGTCAGCGCCATGAATTGCTCGATTGGCACGGCTGCGCCTTGCACCGTGTCGAACGCGCTGGGAATCGGCGCCGGCACTTCACCTTCGGCAAACACAAAGCTGCTGCCAGGCTCGAACGCCACGATGGCCTTGACCTTGTCGTTCTTGATCGCCGTCAACCAGCCCGGTCCGCCACCCTGGGAATGGGTGAACAAGATGCCCGGGCCGATTCGATCAAAAACGGCTGATACACCATCGGAGACCACGCCCATGTCGAAAGGCCCGGTGTTCGGCGTCATCGCACGAAAAAATTGCTCGCGGCTCTGCGCGTCCCGCGCCACTTGTACGCCGTTGAAGTAGTTCGGCCACAGGCCAATGCGGAACTGGTTGAACCACAGTTGCTCGTCCGGCACAGGCTTGATGGTCGTCTCGACACTGCTGCGACCCGCATCACCGCGACGAGGCTGATCAATCAGATAGACACCGTAGTGGCGGCGCAGAAACAGGTTCTGAAACCCCTCGCGGCCATCGGCGGTGGTTTCCCAGGTCTTGGAAAACTGACCGGCGCCGTGCCACATGACGATGGGCAGTTTTCGTGCATCGACCGGGATCTGGTAGAACGCGTAGGCGTGGTCGCCGTGGTAGGTCTGGCCGTCGGGCGTCAGCGGTTTGCGCGGATTGAAGGTGCCCGGTGCGGTGGTCATGGTTCCGCCAGCGGCGAAGCTGCCTTGTTTCTGAATCACTAACGGGCTTTCGGGCTGGTTCGCGCAGGCGCTCAACAGGCTTAACAGAGTGAGAACCGGCAGGGTTTTGGCAGGCATCATGTCATTTCACCGAAGCCGCGAGGGCTTGGGTCAGCGCCGTGTTGGCCCGTTCGACGGTCTGTGCATCGCTGTGCTTTTTCAATTGCTCGGTGACTTGGCGCAACTGCGTTGCGCTGAGCCCCACGCGCAGACTCGCCAGCATGTGCGAGCGCAATTGCGGTTCCACGCCCGGAGTCGCCGCCAGCGCGCCGACGGTCGCCAGTTCACGGCTTTGCCAGTCGAGGTTGTCACGCTCGAAGATGTCGCCGAACAGGTGGGTTTGCAGGAACCGGTTGATCACCGGAGCAAACTCGAACACCGGGCCTTTGACCAGGGCGCCGGAAATCTTCGTTTGATTGGCGGTGCCAGCTTTAAGCAGTTCTTCGCCGGTTGGAATTGCCCGGCTTGGCTCACGTCCCGGCGCATCCTCGATGCCGCGTTGCTTGCGCGCTTGGACGACGGACATCAACTCATTCAACGCATTGAGGCTGCGCGGGAAGCCGACGTAGGCGTAGAGCTGCACGAGAATTTCCCGTGCTTCGCTGACGGTCAGACCCGCGTCGAGCCCCTGGTTGAGCGCCACGTTGAGATTGGGCATGTCGCTGGTCGCCATGAACGCGGCGATCAGGGGAATGGCTTGCTGTTTTTTCGACAGTGTGTCGATGCTGGCTTGTGTGCTGGAAATGTCTTGCGGTGTCGCTGGATCGTATTGCGCCTGCGAGACTTGCTCGGCCCAGGTGACCGTCTTGCCGTCCTCGGCTTCAGCAATCGCAATGTGCGTCATGCCGGTGCTCGCTGTGGCGCCATGCCAGTGACGGGTGAGCGGGGGGATCCAGACAATGTCGCCCGGGCGGATTTCCTGACGCGGCCCGCCTTCTTGCTGCACGTAGCCAACCCCGGCCGTGATGATCAGCGTCTGCCCCAACGGATGGGTATGCCACGCGGTGCGTGCGCCAGGCTCGAAGGTCACCGTGCCGCCACCGACACGTGCCGGCAGCTCGCCCTTGAACAGGCCGTCCACGCGCACTGTGCCGGTGAAGTTTTCGGGTGCGCCCTGGATAGAAGGTTGGGCGCCTTTCGGGGTAATGCGTATTTCACTGGCGGCTGGGGCTTCTGCGCTGATGAGCGATAAGGCAACGAATGGTGCGATCAAACGGTTCATCGGCCGACCCGCCCCTTGAGCGCTTCGGGATAGCGCTCGCCTTCGATGTGGATCTGCGCCAGTGCCGTATCAATCGCCTTGAGTTCGCTCGTGTCGAGCGTGATGTCAGCGCCACCGAGGTTTTCTTCCAGACGATGCAGTTTGGTTGTGCCGGGAATCGGCACAATCCACGGTGCCTGCGCGAGCAGCCAGGCCAATGCGATTTGCGCCGGTGTTGCTTGTTTCTGCGCGGCGATCTGCCGGATCAACACCACCAGCCCCTGATTGGCCTGCAACGCTGACTGGCTGAAGCGCGGGACGATGCTGCGAAAGTCGTCACTGCCGTAAGTGGTTTCGGCAGACACGGTGCCAGTGAGGAAACCCTTGCCCAGCGGACTGAACGGCACGAAGCCGATGCCCAGCTCCCAAAGCGTCGGCAGAATTTCCTGCTCCGGCTCGCGCCACCACAACGAATATTCGCTTTGCAGCGCCGTGACCGGTTGCACCGCATGGGCGCGTCGGATGGTTTGCGCACCGGCCTCCGACAGGCCGAAGTGTTTGACCTTGCCTTCGCCAATCAGCGCTTTCACCACACCGGCCACGTCCTCGATCGGCACGTCCGGATCGACCCGGTGCTGGTAGAGCAAATCGATGTAATCGGTCTTCAACCGACGCAACGAACCCTCGACGGCGATCCGGATGTGCTCGGGGCGGCTGTTGAGGATCTGCTGTTTATTGTCGTCGCCGAAGGTAAAGCCGAACTTGGTGGCGATGACCACTTGATCGCGGACCGGCGCCAGCGCTTCGCCCACCACTTGTTCATTCAGGTAAGGGCCATAGACCTCGGCGGTATCGAAGAACGTCACACCTTGATCAACCGCTGAGCGGATCACGGAAATGGTTTGTCGAGTATCGGTGGCGGGGCCGTAGCCATGGCTCAAACCCATGCAGCCAAAGCCCAGGGCCGAGACTTCGAGTGAACTGTTGCCGAGTGTGCGCTTATGCATTCTGATCTCCCGTCGTTTGGCGTTGGGAGAACAGTAAGCGAGCGCGGGAGAGGGGACTAGACGGGTAAATCGGCAAGGGTTTATGAGTTGCGCTCATCAATCCGACAGGACCGGTGAGCGCCAGGTGATTTCAGCGGCTCACGAGGTTTTCTCGAGCCCATTGCTCCGCGCTGGTCACTTGAATGGATTGCTGTTCGTTGAACGTGCCAGCTTTCGGCCAGGCCACGCCTCTGCCTTGTGCGAACACGGCGCGATACTTTTTGATGTGGTGGGTGGGATCTTTTTCAAGTTCCTGGATCAGGTGCTCAACAGTCCAGACGTTGCGTTTGAACGGACGTTCAAGCACCCGTTCAAGGATGCTCGCCACTTGTCCGTAGGTCACGGTGTCGCCGGAAAGGTAGACGATCTGATTGCGAAAACGAGGTTCGAAGAAGACGATTTCGGCGGTCAACCTGCCGATGTCTTGCGGTGTGGTGAGCGTCACGCTGTTGTCGAGACTGCCGAGGGCGTTCACGGCGTCGTTTTCGAAGTCCACCACCTCAAACACCGGCTCGAACAGGAAGCTGGTGAACATGCCCGTCGAGATGATGACCCACTCGGTTTTATCCTGGGCGCGGAGCAATTCGCGCACATCGAGTTGAGCATCAAACAAATCCTGAGGACTGCCTCGCCCGATGACCTCGAAATCCACGCCAAACTGCCAGGGAAAGTAGCGCTTCACACCGGCCTTGAGCGCTGCGGTGGCAAGCTTCATCGGCGTTTCCCGACCCGCCACCATGCCTGCGCAGCCGATGACGGTATCGAATCGGGCGAAGACTTCAGCCAGCTGATCGATCGAATCACTCACCAGGTCGGCGGCGACCATTTGGATCCCCAGACTCCGCAGCTCATCGATTTCTGCCTTTTTCTCCGGCATCTGGGTGCTGATGGTCGAGGACCGAAGGAGGACACTTACTGTAGAGCCCGGGGCGCGTTTTGCCACATTTGCGAGATTGCGCAAAACCGGCAGGCCGAGTTCGCCGGCACCGAGTACGAGAATCGATTGGGGGGAAGGCTGTGTTGTTTCGGTCATGATGTCTCCTGAAACCTGCTGTCTGTAAGATGGGCAGATATTTGCACCATTCGACAGCACCAGTAAGAAGGCACACGTGTGATACCGGGAGGAGAAATGACCGACCACGAGACTCTTGGCCAGGCAGAGAGGATCTGCCAGACGCTCAGAGACGATGATGATGGAGTGCGGCGAGAAGTCCTCACGCATGCCGGCAGTCGCTGGTCGTTGGGCATCCTGCACGCCTTGGGTGTGTACGGCACGATGCGCCATGCTGAGATCAAGCGACAGATGAGGGGCGTGACTCAGCGCATGTTGACCAAGACGCTGCGCTCACTGGAGCGTGATGGTCTTCTGATTCGGCGGGAGTTCGGTGAAATTCCGCCGCGTGTCGAATACGAGCTGACGCCACTGGGCATGGGGCTTTTGGTCCGTATGTCGCCTGTGTGGACGTGGGTGGTCGAAAACGTCGACGACATTCGCAAGGCACGTCGTGCTTTCGACACTCAGGTTGACCAAAAACCTTCTTGGCAAGTCCCCACGCCCATGGCAGTGGATTCAGAGGTGCCTTAGTGAATCGGCACGGGCGCGTTGCTTCAGAGAAAAGGGGACATCAGTCCCCTTTTTGATTTTTTGCCATTTTCTGTCTTGGCATTGAGCACTCGGGTCAGCCTTTACAAAACTAGCTAAGCAAGTTAGCTATATGCTAGTGTCGCTCGCCTCGAACCGAATCCCTCGATCTCCGAACAAGACCTGCGCATGTCATCACCCACATCTCCGCCCAATCCCGCCGAAGATCCACGCACGCTGCAGATCGCCAGCGATGCCGTGGGCCAGCAGTTGCAACAGATCGCCATCCTGACCCGTGCTGCGGCCGGCCAGTTGGGCGTGATGCTGGGCATCAATCAGACCGACGTGGCGGCGCTGGAGCATCTGATTACCGACGGTCCGTTGCCGCCGACCGAGCTTGCTTCGCGTCTGTCCGTGACCACGGCGGGCATCACCCAGGTCATCGACCGGCTGGAGCGTGCCGGGCACGTGGTGCGCGAGCGACAGCTCAACGACAAGCGCCGGGTACTGGTGTGCCCGGTGCCGGAGTCGGTGGCACAGGCCTATCGGCATATCGCGCCGATGCTCAATGGGTTGAGCGCGGTGCTGGGTGCGCTGGACGAGCGGGATCGTGCAGTCATCGAGACCTTTCTGGGCCGGGTGATCGAGGTCTACCGCAACACGTTGCCGGGCAGCACGACAGCCACGTCTGAAACGCAGGACGCAGAATGAAGCCACAGAAAATACTCGTCACCGGTGCAAGTATCGCCGGCCCCGCGTTGGCGTATTGGCTGTCGCGTCAGGGTATGGACGTCACGGTGGTCGAGCGGGCGCCGGCGTTTCGTGATGGCGGGCAAACTATCGATGTGCGCGGCGCCGGGCGTGAAGTGGTGCGGCGCATGGGGCTGGAGGAGCTGATTCGTGCGAACACGACGCACGAGCAGGGTATCGCTTTCGTTGACCGGGACAACCAGACCAAGGCGTTCATCGGGGTCGATGCGTTTGACGGTGACGGGCCGATTGCGGAACTGGAGATCCTGCGCGGTGAGCTCGCCAAGCTGTTGATCCAGCACAGCGAGGACCGGGTCACGTACCGGTTCGGTGACAGCATCGAAAGCATCGAGGACGATGGCGAGCAGGTTCACGTGCGTTTCGAGCAGGGCGGGGAGCAGGTTTACGATCTGGTGATCGTGGCCGAAGGGATGGGTTCGACGACCCGCAATCAGGTGTTCGGCGATGAAGTGAAGCGGCGCCCGCTCGATCTCTACACGGCTTATTTCACCGTGCCTCGACAGCCGAGCGACGGCCAGGTGATGCGCTGGCACAACTTGCCGGGCGGTCGCTGCGTTTGTTTGCGTCCTGACAACCTCGGCACCACGCGCGCGTTTTTGTCTTTTCAGCAGGCGCCGAGCGGATACGAAAAGCTTGCGCAGGACGAACAGAAATCCTTGCTCAAAAAACTGTTTGCCGACGCGGGTTGGGAGACGCCTCGCGTGCTCGCCGCGCTGGATGACACGACTGACCTTTATCTGGAAGCGGTGGGTCAGGTCAAAATGCCCCATTGGTCCAAGGGGCGCATCGCGCTGCTCGGGGACGCGGCGTATTGTGCGTCGCCCATCAGCGGCATGGGCACCAGCCTGGGACTGTGCGGCGCCTACGTGTTGGCCGGAGAACTCGGGCGCCACGCTGATCACCGTCAGGCCTTCGCCGCTTATGAAGCGCTGATGCGTCCATTCGTGGCTCAGGCGCAAAGCGTGCCCAAGTTCGCCCCGAGACTGGCGTCGCCGCATTCGCGTCTGGGCATTGCACTCGGCCATGCCGTGCTGCGGATGGCTACTGCGCCGGGGCTCAAGAAACTGTTCGGCAAAATCCTTTCGCCGAAAGCCGACGCCATCGTCCTGCCTGACTACGACGACTCACCGCGGGCATAAACCTCACAACTCGATCGCCCACGTCTGACTCACCAGCTCCTTGCCGAAGCTGTGAATCGGCTCTTCCTCGACCAGCTCAAACCCCGCCCGCTGATACAACCGGCGGGCATCCACCAGATTGCTGGTGGTCCACAGAATCATCTTTTTGTAGCCGACATCACGGGCAAACCGCAGGCATTCCTCGACCAGCCGATTGCCGATTCCCAGGCCCCGCGCGCTGGCATCCACGTAGAGCATGCGCAGTTTCGCGGTGGTTTCGTCGTGACGGATGACGAACACCGAACCCACCACCTTGCCGTCCTTCTCCGCAATCCAGCAGCGCTCGCCGGTGGGGTCGAATTCGCGCAGGTATTTGGCGACAACCTCTGCCACGAGCGCTTCGAACTCTGAATTCCAGCCGTACTCACGGCTGTAGATCGCCGTCTGCTGATGCACCACCAGGCCCATGTCACCGGGTTGCGGATCGCGCAGCAGATAGGTCGTCGGTTGGCCACCTTCGAGCAAGGTTTGAATCTGCTTCATCGAGGCGATCAGTTGCAGTTGCTGCGGTTCGGCCAGGCGTTCGAGCAGGGTGATGACCTCTTGCCGCGAGGCTTGCTCCAGCGGCGCGAGGATCTCGCGGCCGAGGTCGGTGATGTGCAATTGACTGGCGCGGGCGTCGGTGGCGGAGGGGACTTTCTGGATCAGGCCCTTTTTGTCGAAACCGCTGATGAGGCGGCTCATGTAGCCCGCGTCGAGGCCGAGCATCTGGCGCAGGTCGGCGCTGGTCAGGTCGCCGCCGGAAGCGAGTTCGTAGAGGATGCGCAGTTCTGTCAGCGAGTAATCGCTTTGCAGCAGATGCTCCTGCAACACGCCGATCTGATGGGTGTAGAAGCGGTTGAATTGCCGAACGATGTCGGCGCGGTCGGTGATTGCGGACATGGTGGGATGCTCAAATGATTGCCTTAGGCAACTATATAGTTGCCTAAGGCAATCAAGTCAAATGAATGATTTCCTGATCCCGAACGCAAAGTCCTCCGGATCGAACCGCTCAGTCGTGTCCATTTGTATGTTTCTGAGCCTCACCGTTTCCAGGTGTGTGGCGTAGAGCGATTCGGAAAAACAGGTGATCAACAGGGTGCGCCGGCGTGCGCCGCTGGCGTTCAGGCTACCGGCGTGGATCAGGTCGGCATCGAAGATCAGGATGTCGCCCGCGCTGCCCGTCAGTTGCACGGATCGGGACTCGTCAGTGGAGTCGAACGGGGGCTCGCTCAGAGCAGGGCGATGGCTGCCGGGAACGATGCGGGTTGCACCGTTTTCCGGGCCGTAATCGTCGAGGTACACCAGCGCGTTGACGGTGTCGCCGGGGCGTTGCGCCGACAAGTCGCGGTGCAACTGTTGGTGGCCGCCATTGGCGAGCGGTTCGCGGCCCTCGACCTGAGAGAGGAAGAAGCGCTCGCCGATCAACTCGCCCACCACCGCCAGCAATTGTGGCAATCGGCACACGGCCTGAACGGTCGGGTCAGTGTCCAGCTGCGAATGGCGCCAGTCGATGCCACGGGGCACGGGCCATTCGTTTGAGGGTTTGATGCCGGTATCGAAAGCGAGGCGAAGGGCGGGCAGCCACGTGTTCGGAACCGCTCCAAAGAGCAGTGTGTAGCCTTTGTCATGGAGTAGTTCGCGGCTCGTCATGGCTTCATCAGTCTCCCTTTTTACAATCAGGACGAGTATTGCCGATCGTGATCATGCCGACGCGAACCTCGGTATCGCTGCCGTAACCCCAAGACAATCGGTCTCCGTAACTCACCAGATCGTAGATCTCGCTTTCGCCAAGTAACTGACCATCGCGATTATCGTACAAACGGAAAAAGGCAGGAGACTCCCAGCTGACAAACCACTGAGTTTCGAAGGCGTCGTCCGGCGGTGCTTGAGGGTGAAGGAAGTTGGGCAGTAGCCAGAAAGGTCTGAACGTTTGCACCCTGAAGCAGCCATCAGGGCTGATATCAGCGGCATAGGCTGGCTTCGCCAACGCCTTCTCCCACCACTCGGAAACACTCCACAGCCCGACACAAAACAATAGCCCGGCAAGGACGATCTTCAGCCGCCGAGAAAAGGGCGAACGCCGACTATCTGAGCGCGTAGACATACGCATCCATTGCCGTCCCGTCATCCAGCGTGACCTTGGTCAACACCCGCTGATACTCCGCCCCTTCAAACTCATCCAGCGCCGCCCAGTGCAGGTGGAAATTCTCGGAGGAGAAGACGTAGCCTTCGATCACATCGCCATCCTCGGCAATCACCAGCCCGGGAAAGCCCATCGCCGCGCCCCATCCGGCCTGCGACAGGCGCCCCTTCAGCGAAGCGGCCTGCCACGTGCCGCCGATGTTCAGCATTACATGCTCATTTGGCCGGCCAGGGCCCAGGGTTCCATAAACGAAGAGACGTTCCACGATTGCTCCTGCCAGTCAAAAAAGGGAGGGATCCTGACGTATCAACGATGTGCAGGCAACACCGCGATCAGTTCTGCACCGACCGACTCAGAAACCCGTCGATCAACGCCACCACCTGTTGCTGGATCACCTCACGCGAACGCGCGCCGCCGTCCGCGCAAATGATGCCGTCGCCGGGCGAATCCTCTTCGAGCAGTGCCACGGCGCCGGGCTTGCACAAGGACATGAAGCTGAAATGGCTGGCGTCGCTGATCTCGACATACTGCGAGGTAGCCGAAGGCAGGCGCGTGGCGAGATTCGCCGATTCCAGTTGGGCGGGAAGGTCTTCGGACGGCACGCCCGCGCCGATCACCAGTGTCGGAACCGGCAGCGCGGCGAGGCTGGCGTCGGTCATCCCGCGTGACAGGCCCAGGTCCAGTGACACGATGGCGCGGACGCGTTTGTCGCTCAAGTCTGAGCTGATCTGGCTCTTCGCATCCGGCGTGTCGGCGACGCTGATCGTCTTGTAAACCGAGCAACTGGCGAGTTTTTGATGGGCTGCGCAGTCCTCGGCAAAGCGCTCGGGGTCGAAGCGTGTGCCGGCGATTTCCAGAGCGGTCCAGCCGCCAAGCGAATGGCCGGCGACTGCAATTCGGCCCTTCGAGACTGCGCCAAATTGCTCCGGTTGAGCGGTGACCGCATCGATCACACG
Organism: Pseudomonas sp. RIT778; assembly: GCF_019718735.1. NCBI lineage: Bacteria > Pseudomonadati > Pseudomonadota > Gammaproteobacteria > Pseudomonadales > Pseudomonadaceae > Pseudomonas > Pseudomonas sp. RIT778. The sequence continues at coordinate 88,444 of NZ_JAIHBA010000033.1, forward strand.
GCTGATGTCGGCAGGCCGTTGCCACAACTGTGCAGCGGCTTTCGGACTGCGGTCATGCGTCGTGGTGCCAGGGTGATTGACCGCCGCGACGATGTAACCCTGACGGGCCAGCGCGCTGGCCAGCCACGCCTGATTGCTCCAGTTACCCCTGAACCCGTGCGAGAGCACCAGCAATGGATGATCGCCGGCTGTTGGCGGCGCCTCGCGCACCGCCGAAGTCCCGACGAACACTGCGTCGTCGGCAATCAATTGCGCGGGCGCGGTGGTCTTGGCGGGATACCAGACAACCATGTCCAGCGGGCGCTCGTTGTGCGCGTCCGCCAGCGTGGCGGAGCGGAAACCGATGGGGTTTTCGTCAGCGTTTGCACTGGCTGAAAGGCAGATCAGAAACAACAGGCCAAAAACGTTTTTCATTGTTTTTATCTTCCTTGATCAAATCGGGCAAACGGGACGTTCGCCCAGACGTTCTACCAGTCTTATGGCGCTCTCTCCATACCTGTAAAAAAAACTGACTAGAATCCACAGACACCCATTCATTCAAGGAACGGCCGATGTCCGGTTTACGCACATTGATTGCGACCACGACCTGTATTGCGCTGCTGAGCAGTTCGTTGACAGCGCTGGCCGATCCGGGCAACGGAAAGGGGCAGGGCAAAGGCAATCCGCATAACACCCAGGATCATGGCAATCAGGGGAAAAAAGGCGGGGGCGGCTATCAGGGGCATGGCCCGAGTATCGACCACGCCGGAGTGATCGGGATTGTGGACGGCTATCGCGGCTACTGGACCCCGGGCCCGGCGCTGCCGCCCGGCATCCAGAAGAACCTGGCGCGGGGCAAGCCGCTGCCGCCAGGGATTGCGAAGAAGCTCGATGGTCGACTGGTCGGCAGGCTGCCGCACTACGACGGCTACGAATGGCAGCAGGTCGGCACCGATCTGATCCTGGTCGCGCTGGCCACCGGGCTGATATATGAAGTGCTCAATGGCGCCTTCGATTGAATCATCCGCGCAGCGGACGACTCGATGAACTGATCATTTGAAGGCGCTGCGCAGTTCCTCAATCACCTCTTCAACAGAGCGCCCCTGAATCGCCGGCGGTGTGGGGTTCTCGGCAAATTCTCGCCAAACGAACAGCGTCAGCTCTGCGCCATCGGTCGATGGCAAGGGATTCTCGGCGTAGGCAAAAGATTCGAGCAGGCGATAGCGGGAGTCTCTCCAGAACAAGTCTTCGACCCAGTCATAGACCGGAATGAAATGGAAGTGGAAAGGTAGACCCGGCTCATGGCCGAAGCGACCGATATAAAGACGCTTGGGCTTCAGATGATGCTCAATGATCTGCTGGGTTCTTGCGAGCAGCCCTCCGAGCTCCGCCAATGCCTCTGTCGACAGCTCGGCCAGTGAATTGGTTTTGATCCTGGTTCCCAGCATCAGATAGCCGGGAAGTGCACTGGCCAGATGGTGGTTGACGATCCAGTGCTCGGTTTCATGAAGAATGAAGTGCGGGGCAACTTCCATGTGCCATTGGTCCTGGGGCAAGCGGTGCGCCAGCGTAGCAAAAGTGCAGGTCTTTCAGCTGAAGACAGAAAAATAGATCTGTCCCCTTTCTAGTCCCGACTTTGATGCGGCGTTGCTATCTCTTCTTAAGAAAGTGCTCGCAGTGACGATAACTACCGCAGTCCTGAAATAGGTAAAACCGCTCAAGGTTCAAGGAAAAAGATTCATGGTCACTGAAGGATCCGGGCGCTCACGGATGACATCCGCTTCGGGCGTGCAGTACTTTACAAAACAACTTCCGTTTCTGGCATTGGCCAGCCTGCTGGTCGCAGGCTGTTCCAGCCATGAACCGACTCGGTTCCCGGTCGCGCCCGATCAATGCCTGATTGCAGGCCCGGTCAACAGCACCGAGTACGACAGGTGCGTAAAAGATCGGGAGATCAGAAAAGCGGAAGCGCTTGAACAGCTTCTCGATAACGACGCGGTAAGGATGCAAGCACGCACCGATATCCAAAGTAAGTTCCAGGAATCTGATTTTCCAGCTACGCCTCTTCCCGGGACTTTCGCCGTAGTGGACTCCATCTCGGCAACTGAAAAACAGGCGTTGCCATTCAAAGCCCGAATCACCTGGAAATATTCCTCCCCGACTCACGCGCCGGGATATCGGGTCGGCAAGCGCATGGCCGAAATGGAGAAGCTGATACTGCCGGCCTTACAGGATAAAGGCCTGGCCAAATGGATATGCACGGTGACGGGAGGAGGGCAACGTGAATGGATCTTCTACACACAAAGCGACGAAGCATTCATTGCCAGGACACAGGCAGTTCTGGCGCAGACCGGTCCATACCCGATCGAACTGACGGCGAAAAAAGAAGCGGTGTCGGGAACTGAGCTACAGAGCGCTGAAAATCTGACTCAAGACATCCGCATGACCCCCAAGAAATGCGTGGAATAACCCGCATGAAAAAGCCCGGCGGTTAAGGCCGGGCTTTTGTCGAGTACTGCGGTAAAACCCTGCATTCAGACGTTACGACGTTCGATCAGACGGTCAGAGCCACCTTCGGCAACCGCATCGCTGAACAGCGGATCAGTTTCGGTCGCGGCCACTGCATCGCTGAACAGCGGATCAGTTCCGGTCGCGGCCACTGCATCGCTGAACAGCGGATCGGTTTCGGTCGCGGCAACGGCATCGCTGAACAGTGGATCAGTCTGGGTCGCAGCAGCAACGGCATCACTGAACAGTGGATCAGTCTGAGTCGCAGAGGCAACAGCATCGCTGAACAGTGGATCGGTTTCAGTCGCCGCAAAAGCATTCAGGGCGAAGAGCGAGAAGGCGATACCGAGGAGGGTTTGGCGTTTCATGGTTCTGTACTCCGTGTGCAGTGGGTTGGTATGGAGCAGATCCTACGCTTTGGATTCGATATGAGAACTTCATTGAATTAATGGTTGTTATTGATGCAGTCAATGATTGGGCTCGGTCGTCCGAAGTGCTCTGAACTGCTGCGCCAATTCCGGCGGAATCGGCCAGCAAGGGAGTGATGAACCCCGTCGGCGCTTCACACCTGAAAAAAACGCTCAGGACGGCATGCGCTCAAGTCACGGGAGGCTTGGTCATGGATCAACTCTTCACTGACCAGGCGCCCCACAATGGCTGCCAGAGTCACGCCCGGGTGTATCGTGCAAACGTACACTCCGTCGATTCCTGGCAGATAACCGATGATGGGCGTGCCATCCGCCGCAATGGGCCTGAGCCCGATACAAGCCTGTTCTGGCTCGATGGAAATGATCCCGGCCAACTCGTTCTGAATCGCCACTGCGGTTCTTCGTGCGATGGCCTCCGGGCGATTCTCCAGCGTATCGTCCAGATAATCTTCTGCCGCCAGCAAGATTCCTTCCGGACCTTGTCTGACTTCCATTTCCGGGCTGGAGATAAGGGTGTTCACCCGATCGGGTTGCATTCTGTAGCGGATAAAAATGGCCGGCGAGGCCTCGATGGGAAGGGGCAGGTTTAGAGTCTCGGTCAGTTGTGTGATGCCGGTCCCCGCGGCGAGTACGACCACATCGGCCTCAATGGTGCCCGATGCAGTCTGGATGCCGGTCACGGCGGTTTTGTGGGTGGTGAGGCCGAGCACTTGAGTCTGCTCAAGAATGTGTGCCCCATGAGCCTGAGCCCCGGCGATCAACACGTGGGTAGCTTGTACAGCGTCCAGCGCACCTTGGGTTGCATCGTAAACAGCCTGCTGGGGAGGGTTTTTTAGGTGGGGCTCAATGTCGAGTACCTGTGGGCGAGAGAGCAGGGGTGTTGCCGGTCGCCGATCGGTGCCGGGTGGATACGTCAGGGCGCCTGTCCAGCGTATCTTCAAATCCGGCAGCTCTGTTTCGAGCCGGTGATATTCCCTGATCGCCGCAGCGCGCAGTTGCGCAACGGGATCGGGCCCACTGTGCGACGTGTTGATCCACGCAAACGAACGCCCGGTAACGCCGCTCGCGATCTCTGCGGCATCGACCACGGTGACCTTCGCGCCTTTGCCGGCCAGGTGATAAGCAATCGACGCGCCGACGATGCCGGCACCGATCACAACAACTCGCTTGCCATTCACTGTGCAATAAACCTGCGAATCGCTTGAGTGGTTTCCACTGGCGCTTCCTCCATCAGCCAATGCCCCGCGCCGGCGATCACCAGTTCGGTGACGTTGTCGGCGGCATTGCGCATCACGATGGCTTCGTTGTTGCCGAAGGATTTTTCGCCGCCGACCGCCAGTACCGGCATTTTCAGTTTGGTTTTTATCGACGTTTCGTTGTCCACCGCGTCCTGGCGGATCGCGCGGAACTGGGCGAACGCCGCGTGCATGGCGCCGGGCCGGGCGTAGAGTTTGGCGTAGTGCTGGCGGGTGGCTTCGTCGACTTTTTTCGGGTCGCCGGCGAACTCGTTCCAGAAGCGGTCGAGGTAGATGCGCTCACGCCCGGCCACCAGTCGTTCTGCATCCGGACCGCCGAAGTCGAAGTGCCAGAGCATCGGCGAGCGAACGATTTCGTTCCACGGCGGGATCCCCGGAACGGGCGCGTCCATCACCACCAGGCGATCGGTTTGCTGCGGATACCGCGAGGCGTAGGCGAAGGCGACCATGGTACCGATGTCATGGCCGACCACCACCGAATGCTCGATGCCCAGCGAAGCCAGTACCGCGCGGATATCACCGGCCTGAGTCTTCTTGTCATAGCCATCGGCCGGGATCGACGACAGGCCCATGCCCCGCAAATCCGGCACTACCACGGTGTGATCCTTCGCCAGATCCGCCGCCAGCGGCGCCCACATATCGCCGGTGTCGCCAAAACCGTGCAACAGCACCACCGCCGGGCCTTTGCCGCCAATGCGTGTGTGAATTTTTGCACCGTCCACGGCGATGTCCTGAGTGCGGAACGAAGCGGGGAAGGGCGTCACGTCGGCATGGGCCGGAACACTCAGGGCCAGCAGCAGGGAAGCGGTGAGCAGGGCACGGATCATGGCGTTCACTCCAGAGGGGGTGGCTGGAGCGTAGACGGCTTTGTCCTGTTCCGACGTGCGTTTTCAGCCTGGTTCCGGCGCCGCAGCTTGTTGAACGAAGCGCTCGATCAACCACCGCGCTGCCGGTCCCGGTGGCAGGTCCGAGCGGTAGATGATGCTGAAAGGGTATTTGCCACTGGTGTACTCCGGCAGGTTCAGTGGCACGAGTCGGCCGCTGTCCAGATCTTCCTGGATCATCGGCGTCGGCATGTTGCCCCAGCCAATGCCCTCGCGCAGCAACATGTGCTTGGCGCCCAGATCCGCCAGCCGCCAGGTGCGGTTGCTGAGCACCGCAAACTCCTTGCCCTTGGTCAGTTCCGAGCGATCGGACAGCACCAGTTGCGTGAACTCGCGCCCGGCCCCCGGCGGATTTAGCATGGCCAAGGCCAGCGGATGATTCGGCGCGGCGACGGGGATCAGCTCGACGTTGCCGGCGCCGATTCTTTCAAGACCATCGATGCTTTCATTCATCGGGCCGCTCACGCCGATGACAGCGTTTCGGTTGATTACCCGCTCGGTCACGGCGCCGAGGGCCTCCATGTGCAAGTGCAGGGCGACCGTTGGGAATTCCTCCTGAAAGGCTTTGAGCGCGTCCACGATCCGTTCGGCGGGAAGCATCACGTCGGGTACCACGTGAACCTCGGCTTCGAGCCCCTGAAGCAGGCCTTTGACCTTGGCGCGCAGGCCATGCACGCCGTTGGCGATGGTCCGGGCTTCGGCCAGCACGGTGCGCCCGGCTTCGGTGAGTTGCGGTTTGCGGGTGGTCTGGCGATCAAAAAGTGTCACGCCCAGCTGCATTTCAAGGTTGGCAATCGAATAGCTGATCACCGAAGTGGCCCGGTGAAGCTTGCGCGCAGCTCCTGCAAAACTGCCGATTTCCACGACGGTGAGGAAGACGCGCAATTGATCGAGCGTCGGTGTGCCTGGGTCGGAGATCATGCCGGGTTCCTCGAATCACGATTGAAGTCTTTCGTCAGAGGTAAGCAGCTTATCTATTTTATCGACACTAATGATCTAAATTAGTCGGCTATTCAGATGAGCAGGCCGAGCGCAACATTTCTTCACCCGGGCGATTCAGGTCGAATCGCACCCTCATTGAAGGAAATGCCCTGATGACGTCTTCTGCAAACCTCGCTACCTCCACCGCTCACCAAAACCGTTCCGACGCGAAACAGGCTTCGGCCGCGCTGATCGGTCGTGTATTGCTCAGCGTGATTTTCATCCTCTCCGGTTTTTCCAAACTGGCCGCGCCGGCGATGATGATCGGCTACATCGGCTCGGTCGGGCTGCCGCTTCCACACGTGGCGCTGGCGTTGGCGATCATTGTCGAAATCGGTGGTGGCCTGGCACTGATCGCCGGATACCGCACCCGCACCGTCGCTGCCGTCCTGGCGTTGTTCAGCGTGTTCACCGCGCTGGCCTTCCACAGCGTACTGGCCGATCAGAACCAGTTCATCCACTTCTTCAAGAACATCGCGATGGCCGGAGGCCTGTTGCAGGTCGTGGCCTTCGGCGCCGGCCGCTTCAGCCTCGACGCTCGCCGCGGTTGATCTTCGGGCGCGGTGACGGACAGCTTCCTTCACCGCGCTTCAGGCTGTTTGTTGACCGCCCCCGCAACAGAACCGAGTAATCATCATGACCGTCCAGCAACAACTCTCTGGCTACACCCGCGAACCCGATAACCTTCGCGCCATCCGCTACCGCACCAGCGGCAACGGGCATGGCTCGATTGTCCGGTTGATGAGCCCTTCGGATATGGGCCAGTTGATCAAGCCGTTCGTGTTTCTCGATCTGTTTGAAGGTGAAGCCTCGTTCATCAACCGCATGCCCATGCACCCGCATTCCGGGATCGCCACGGTCACGCTGATTACCGAAGGCAACTTGCGTTTCGAGGATGCCGATTCGGGCAAGGGCATGATCGACTACGGCGGCGTCGAGTGGATGCGCGCGGGTGGCGGGGTCTGGCACGGCAAGGAAATGTCGGTCGGGACTTCGCAGCGGATCCAGGGTTTTCAACTGTGGGTGGCGCTGCCGCCGGAACTGGAAAACGGCAGTGTAGACAGCCAGTACCTGGAGTCCGGCGCGATGCCCGAAGTGGGGCCGGCGCGGGTGATTCTCGGCCTGTACCAAGGTGTCCAGAGCCCGGTTCGGGCGCCGGCGGGAATGAATTATCTGTTGGTCACACTGGGCCTCGGCGAGACCTGGACTTACACGCCACCCGAAGGCCACGAATCGTTATGGTTGAGCGTCAGCCGTGGATTGCTCGCGGCACCGGATCTGGTCAGCGCCGGTGAAATGGCGGTCTTCGAACCCGGCAACGGCGCCGTGACGCTGAAGGCCCTGCGCGAAGACACTGTGTTCGTGATTGGCTCGGCGCAGCCTCATCCCTATGAACTGGCGCTTGGGAATTACTCCGTACACACCAATCCGCAAGCCCTGCGAGAGGGCGAGGCGAAGATTGCGGAAATCGGTGGGCGGTTGCGTGAGTATCTCCAGCAGTCGGATGGGGCGGCTGTGCCGGTGTTCAAATAACCTGGATCCGGCTTGAAACGCCCATATCTCTCGACACTGTTTGGATCGAATGTGGGCCTTGGGATAGGTGTGGTATGGGGAAAGAGGCGCACATGGGGCTTGAAGACATCCTGACAGAAGACCTTTGCGTGGTGTTCCTGCAATTCCACTGCGGTCTGACCGCTGTGGTCGAGCGGCCGACGGCGAGTGGTGACGGCGTATCAGCAGCTTCAGCGGGCGTCGAGCGCCACCACGTAAGCGCTGAACATGTCCGCCATCCCCTCGGCACGGGCGGTGATTTCCGCGTCGGTGCGCGAGGTGAGTGAAAAATCCTTCCCCACCGAACTGAGCGTGGCCAGGATCAGATCGCAGGCCTGCGTGCGCACGGCTTCGCTGGCCCCGGGCAGCAACTCCTCCATGAACGTCGCAAAAATTCGCTTGCCCGCCGCCCGCACTTCATGGGCCTCCGGCGCATCACGATAAAGCGGCGCCGCATCACTCAACGCGCCACGCATCTGCGCCTCCTCGCACTCCGAACGAATGAACGCATGCACCAGCGTGCGCAGGCGTTCCAGCGGCGGCTCGTCATGATTTTCCAGAATCCGCTGCAGCATTCCGGTTGTCTGCAACCACTCATCACTCTGCAAGCGAAACAGAATCGCCGCCTTGTTCGGGAAGTACTGATACAGCGACCCGACACTCACGCCAGCCTTCTCCGCAACCCGCGCCGTGGTGAAACGCGCCGCGCCTTCCTTGGCCAAAACCTGAATAGCCGCCTGCAGAATCGCCGCCACCAGCTCGGCGGAGCGTGCCTGCTGCGGCAGTTTGCGTGAGGAAATACGGGCGGTCTGGCGATCGGTCATGGGCAGCTCGGGCGTCGGGGCGGAATGCGAATAGCGGACTGGGCCGTTCGCTCGCATCATTTAAATGCGACGAATCATTCGCATATTAGCTCTCAACCCACGGAAAACCATCATGACAACCCTGACCACCGAACCGCTGGCGACCCTGATCGAACGCCTCTACACCCAGGCCAGCGCCGCCACCAGCCCGGCGCTGAACAACGTGTCCGGCGAAGAACGCGAACGCCTGATGCACAGCAAAACCGAATACCGCGAACTCTACGCCATGCTCAAAGACCTGTGGCTACCCGTCTCCCGCGAGACCGGCAAACTGCTGTACATGCTGGCGCGCAGCACCCGCGCCAAAGCTATCGTCGAATTCGGCACCTCGTTTGGCCTGTCGACCCTGCACCTGGCGGCAGCGCTGCGGGACAACGGTGGCGGTGTGCTGATTGGCAGCGAGTTTGAACCGTCGAAGATTGAACTGGCTCGGCATCATTTTGTTGAGGGCGGGGTGAGTGATTTGATTGAAATTCGCGAAGGGGATGCGCTTGTCACCCTGGCTCGCGACCTGCCATCGACTGTGGATTTACTTCTGCTCGATGGTGCTAAAGCGCTGTATGGCGACGTGCTGAAACTCGTGGAGAAACACCTGCGACCGCGTGCGCTGGTTGTCGCGGATAACACCGATTACTGCCCGGAATATCTGGCGCATGTGCGCTCGCCGGTGAATGGTTACGTGAGCGTGCCGTTTGCAGATGATATTGAGGTGTCGATGCGGTTGGGGTGACAGCCGTTGCTGTCCATCTTTCAAAAAAGAAGGAGACTGTTCCACGGATTAATGGATCAGTCCCCATTTTTCGCTACGATCAAGTGATGACGCGCAAGGAGCGGCCCTTGATGGATTACCTGATTCGAAACGCTACGAATGCAGATGCGCCAGCGATCAGTCGAACGATCCTCAGTGCTTTGCGCGAGTCGAACGTTAAGGACTACTCCGCCGACATCATCGAGCAAGTGGCGCAAAGCTTTTCTCCCCCGGCGATCCTTCATCTGTTGACTGAGCGTCAAGTCCTCGTGGCTACAGCCGGCAGTCATATCGTTGCAACCGCGAGTCTGGATCACGACATTGTCCGAAGTGTGTTTGTCGACCCGCGCCATCAAGGAAAGGGTATCGGAAGACGGCTCATGGAGAGGATTCAATCACTTGCCATCAATGCAGATCTGAAACGGCTGCATGTGCCTTCTTCAATCACTGCGGAAGGCTTCTATGCTTCGCTCGGGTTTGAAAAGGTACGAGACGAGTTTCACGGGGCGGAGCGCACGGTCATCATGACGAAGGCATTGGAGCTGTAGCGCCCCAGAGTGCAGAGAGGCACGAGGCCTAATTGATGGGGACAGATCTATTTTCACGTTTGGGATTAGTAGATCGGTCCCCATTTTTCCTAAATTCGAGATCGTTTCAGCTTGATCCACTCTTGTACGGTCGGACGCTGCCATTGGCGTTGAGCGTAATCCTCCAGCTGAGCCGGCACCGTGTCCCCGTTGAGTATCAATCGGTTCAGCATCAAGGCGAGATCAACATCGGCGATCGACCATTCACCAAAAAGGTTGTCCGGATTGTCGGTCAGCAGCCATTGAGCGACCTCAATCAACTTTTGCCTGGCAGCCTCAGCCGACGCTGACAGCGGTCCGAATTTCTGACCATAGAACACGACGAGGGTAGAGCGCTCCTGTCGGATCGGGAGCAAATCACTGCGCAGCCACGCCTGAACTTGCCTCGCCGCGGCGCGCTTCTGTGGGTGTCGTGGGTAAACAGGTGTCTGGGGGAACACATCTTCCAGGTATTCCGTGATCGCCGATGACTCCGACAACGCAAAGTCGCCATGCACGAGGGTGGGCACTCTTTGAGTCAGTGAAAGACGGGCGTAATCGCTCGCCTGGTTCTCCAGTTTGTCCAGGTCCAAGGTACTCATTTCGAACTCGATCCCCTTTTCTCGAAGGGCGACAAAGCAGGACATTGCGTAGGGACTGGTGAATTGAGTATCGACGTAAAGGCGCAGGCTTGAGTCATTCATAGCGTCATCTCCATATGCTGAGTGGACGACGCTAAAAGATTCGACGCTTTAAATAAAATTCATGTTTTTTATGGGGGCATTCCTGTCAGGAATGCAGTACCACAGGAATGGGGACGGATCTATTTTTTCACCACCGGATAAATAGATCTGTCCCCATTTTTATCTGTTCGTATGTGAAATCACACCGCTCATATATTGGTGCAAGTCGCGAAAGTCGTTAACGCTCCAGGCGTGCGGCGGGATCTTCACGCCATTCTCTCGCAGGGTCTTTGGAATCAAGTCCCCGTTGGGGCGGAGTATTACCGAGGACACGATCACGCCCGGGTAATCACTCAGTCGCTTCTTGAAGGCGGCCGTCGTCAGGTCAGGGGTAGGCGGATTGCTTTTCCTGGCCAACGGCCCGGTGCCCTTGATGTCGGCTCCGTGGCATACGGCGCATCGCTGTGAATAGAGGGCTTTTCCATTGGCAGTATCCGCGAGGGATATGGCTGTTTGGGGGAGTGCGAAGAACCCTAGCAAGGCGATGAGTAGTGTTTTGGTTTTCAGGCGTCCCTGTTGGACACCGAGCTGAATCGCGAAATTTTGACTCCGGGGGGACACGCCCGCACACGACGTTCCTGAGATGTAAATCCGCACTGTTTCCTCCATGAATGCACGTCGATACCGTAGAAATGGGACCTGATTCATTACACGGAAATCAATCAGGCCCCACTTACACGTTAAGCAGATTGCGCCCCGAACAGAACGGGAACCGCGTCCAGAAAATGAAACATCTCAGGCGTCCTGGTGTTCAAGCTTCGCGAGCCATCATCTTCCTCCTCGATCATGAAGTTACCGCTTTCGAGTTGATCGACCAGCCACTCCATAAACGCGGCAACGGAAGTGGCCACGACGTATTTGTCGTCTTCGTCACTGCCAAAGTTGATGACCTGACCCACGGTGCCACGCGCTCCCGGGTCCAGATCGACGCCGAGATGGTTACCACCGTAGTCGTAGGCGAAGGGAATCCAGTATTTGCTGGCGTACAGCTTCTGGACAGCATCGGGAGTTCCTGACGTGCAGAAGGCACTCGCCTCGGTCATTTCTTCGGACGACCATCCATCGATAATGCTTTTCCAGGATTCCCAATTGTCCCTGGCTTTTGCCAGCGACAGAAATTCAAGACCATAGAAGGGACCTGAATTCGCAGCGCCGCGTTGTCCGTCACGCCACTTGTAGAGTGCCTTCAAGCTCTCCGGAAAAGGCTTGCCCACAAGGCTTTCGAACTCGGCGATTGCAGCGTCCGAACATCCCGGCGCCAGATCCTCAAGTGTTTCAGGGATGTTGGCTTCCAACCATTTTTCGAGTCGTTCCGTCACTGCTTTCATTAACGCTTTCCCAGCATGAAAAGCCTGCACGCTAACGTAGCTTGAGGTTTTGTGGAAGGTGCGTTGAAGCTTGAGCCAGAGCGGCTTACGGCAATCGATTCGGCCATCCTTTCACTTGAACGCAAACAGCCCGGGCCGACACCCTCGTTAACTACGAAGGGTGTCGACCCGGGCTGTTTTGCATTCCATTACCTCTTGAGCCGCGCTTTTTCCTGCAGCAGCGGGAGGCTCAACAAATCGCGTTGTAGAAGCCGCCACAAACGGCTACTACAGCCATCGACGAGTTACGCGACCTCGACGTGATCCAGCGCCTGATTCACCGCCAGCTCGGCGATCATCACCACCTGCGCAATACCGATCGCCGTCTTGCGATGCGACGGATCGAGCGTTGCCGCGAAATTGCTGAGCATCTCACTGGCCGACCCGAGGTTTTCGCTGGCGTTGGCCAGCAAACATTCGGTGTTGTACTTCGGATTGGCCAGGTACATCCGCTCGGGCTCGTTCAAGGAAGACATGATCCCGGCGGCGGGGAAGAGATAGTGATCCAGCGCGCGCTCGGCGGCGTCGTGGAGTTTTTTGGAGTTTGGGGATTCGTAGGGGGA
>NZ_JAIHBA010000034.1:0-99338 GCF_019718735.1 Pseudomonas sp. RIT778
CCCCTAATCCCCGTATAATCGCCCTCTTTTTCCCGAAGGCACCCCGCTCGTGGCAGACAAACGGTACAGCTGCATTGGTTTGTATAACCCCAAATCACCGGAAAACGTCGGTTCGGTGATGCGCGCCGCAGGCTGCTACGGCGTGTCGACCGTGTTCTATACCGGCAAGCGCTATGAGCGCGCCGCCGATTTCGTCACCGACACCAAGCGCGTGCACTACGACATCCCGCTGATCGGCATCGACGACCTGAAAAAGATCCTGCCGCTCAACTGCGTTCCGGTCGCCGTGGAACTGGTCGACGGCGCCCGCCCGCTGCCGGAATACACCCACCCGGATCGCGCCCTGTACATCTTCGGCCCCGAAGACGGCTCGCTGGATCAAGAGATCCGCGACTGGTGCGAAGACGTCGTGTACATCCCGACCACCGGCTGCATGAACCTCGCCGCCACGGTCAACGTCGTGCTCTACGACCGCATGGCCAAAGGCCTGAACACCCGCTCCGGGCCGAAATTCCGCTGAAACGCCGCACATCCGATGGAACGAGGTGACCGCCTGCGCAGTCAGCTTGTTTATCGATTACTCATTGCCTGGAGAAAGATCATGACCGAGCTCAAACGCGTCGAGCGTATCGAATCCACCCCGTTCCAGAGCCGTTCCGAGCAGAACGTCGAAGGCTGGGAGCGCATCGGCTCGCTGGCCGGCGGCGTGATCATGGTCGGCAAGGGCCTGCGCCGTGGCGGCGTATTCGGGCTGATTCAGGTGGCGATTGGCGGCGTGGCCATGGCCCGCGGCATCACCGGCCACAGCTCGGTGAAAAGCCTGCTGGAGAAAAGCCGTCAGGACATGAACAACGTGCGGGCGAAGATCGAGCGGGCCGGTGAGGAGCTGAGCAAGCTCAAGGCCAATGCCGAAGCGGCAACCAAAACCGCCACCGTGACCGGCAATGACTCGGTGAAATCGCCGAAAGCCGGGGTTTGACCGCTACCGAAGCAACCCGGTATCAAGGACTTTGGACGACTCGCCGAGAATGCTTTCGGCGAGTTGCACGAACTCTTTGGTGTCCACCGTCCCCAGGTGCATCGCCCCGCGCAGCACGTCATCCAGCGAGCGCTTGTTGCGGGTCTTCAGGCGAATCTCGCCGTCCAGTTCCTGTAACAACAGCACCGCTTTCGACAGCTGCGCCGGGCTGATCTGCTCGCCGCGCAGGGTCGTGACCTTCTGGCTGTCCTTGACCAGTTTCGCCTGCAACGCCTGATAACGCTCGTCGCTCATGCCGCCGGCACGGCGCACCAGTTCGATTGCGTAATACTCGGCAAAACCCTCGCTGATCCAGTCGCTGCGCTGCTCGTCGTTGATCCGTCCGAACACCTGCGCCAGCTCGCGCACCAGGGCGCTGCTGCCGCTTTCGCTGACCAGTGGCAACCGCGTGTTGAGGTAGATCGACTCCCGTGCCGCCAGGCTGCCGCGCCACATCGGGTCGTTGGCACCGACAATCAACAGCTTGCTCGGATGGCGCGGAAACACCGCCTGCACCTGCGGCCAGACGAACGTCAGCAGCGTCAGCACGTCCATCCGGCGCATGCCCTGCCCTTGCGGCGAGGCCACGGTGACTTCGGTCTCTCCCAGCCGGGTGCGGCGGCTGCCGAGGTGGCCGGCGAGCATCCAGCCGGTCGGGCGGTCGAACAGGCGTGACGGATTGTCGATGCGGAATTTGTTCTTGCCGATGCGCGGCCAGGCGGTTTCGACGCTTTTCCAGCCGTCGGGCAATTCGAAGTGCAGGCGCGCGACCAGCTCGATGCCGTCCTGCTGATCGAGCCTGGCCGGCGGTACCAGTTCTTCACCGCGCATCAGCGCCCAGGTCGGGGTCATGCGCGTGTCGAAGCTGCCGTTCTTGCGGCCGTGGCTGATGCGTACGCGGTAGGTCAGGCTGGCCTTGTCCGCCGTCGGGCGCCATACGCCGCGTGCGTGTTGGCCCGGCGTCAGTTGCCATTGGCCGTCGGCCTTGAAGTCGCTGTAATGGCTGCCATCGCCCAGATCGAAATCCAGACTGCGCACCGCTTCGCCCTTGGCGAGGGTCAGGCGCACTTCGGCCTGATCGCTCTGCGGCAGCAGGCGTACCTGATAATCCAGATCTACTTTCTTTGCCGCCCACACCGGCGCACTCAGCGCCAGCAACGTGACGATCAGCGCCCGGCGCAATCCCGTCGCCATACCTGCTCCTTGGTCAATCGTTAACCTGCGCGGAAAATCAGGTGATCTTCCCAGTCGTCTTCCGGCACGCTGCCTTCGGCGAGCATGCGCCCGGACTGGGAAATCCGTTCGTGGTGCACCGCGTCGCGATCACCGCAGACCAGGTGATGCCACAGCGGCAGATCCTTGCCTTCGCTGACCAGTCGATAACCGCAGGTCGGCGGCAGCCATTTGAATTCTTCGGCCTGGCCCGGGGTGAGCTGGATGCAGTCCGGGACAAACTTCATGCGGTTCGGGTAATCGCTGCACTGGCAGGTTTTCAGGTCCAGCAGTTTGCAGGCGATACGCGTGTAATAGACGCTGTTGTCTTCTTCATCCTCGAGCTTTTGCAGGCAGCACAGACCGCATCCGTCGCACAGCGATTCCCACTCCTCGTGATCGAGTTGATCGAGGGTTTTGCGTATCCAGAACGGTTCGACTTTGGCGGCCATGGCTCAAGCATCAACATCAGGTGGTGAAAAGGCCGCCAGTCTAGTGCCCAAGGCCCCGTGATCCAAGCGCTGGCGACTGCCGGTTGTGCAGGGCTTGTCAGTTTTTGCGCGGCCAAGTAGCTTTGCCGGTCTCACCAGGCCTTTACCGGATGCCATTAACGCTCGACCGCGTTGCCTCCGGTGAACTGCAGGCTTGCGACATAACCCCCATCGTTCAGCCCAACTGATCCCGCCGGGTTTCGCTTCCAACCTGTCCTCAAACGTAGCAAGGAATCTCTCGATGAGTGCCAACCCTCGCGTTGCCGAATACGCCATTCACCCTCAGTTCACCGATCGCTGGTCGCCCCGCGCCTTCACCGGCGAAGCGATTTCCGAAGAAACCCTGCTGAGCTTCTTCGAAGCCGCACGCTGGGCGCCGTCGGCGTACAACTCGCAGCCGTGGCGTTTTCTCTACGCCCGTCGCGACACCCCGAACTGGGAGCGTTACCTGGGCCTGCTCAATGAATTCAACCGCAGCTGGGCACAACACGCTTCGGCACTGGTGATCGTGATTTCGAAAACCACCTTCACCGCACCGGGCGCGACCGAGGAAACGCCAGCGCTGTGGCACACCTTCGACACCGGTTCCGCGTGGGGTCATCTGGCGCTGCAAGCGAGCCTGAGCGGCTGGCACACCCACGGCATGGCCGGCTTCGATCAGGAGCTGACCCGCAAGGAGCTGAACATTCCGGAGGGTTATGCGCTGCACGCCGCCGTTGCGGTGGGCAAGCTGGGTGACAAGGCAACCCTGGCGGATTACCTGCAAGCACGGGAAACGCCGAGCCCGCGTCGTCCGCTGAGCGAACTGGCGGCTGAAGGCGACTTCACCCTCTAAGCCCCGCTTGATCGTTCCCACGCTCCGCGTGGGAATGCAGCCCGTGACGCTCCGCGTCACTGGACGCGGAGCGTCCCTTGAGGCGTTCCCACGCGGAGCGTGGGAACGATCTCTCTGGACTCAGTAACCGCGTGCGAAATCCACTTCCCCACGCAACGCCTCTCCCGCCTGATACGCCCGCAAGTTATCCAGAAACAACTGCACCATCATCGGCGGCGAGGTCGGCGCCGAGCTGTGCCCGGTCAGCAGCAAGCCCCATGCGGTCCAGAATGGATGCCGTTGCGGCAGCGGCTCCTGGCGGCAGACGTCGATCACCGCGCCCGCCAGATGGCCTTCCTTCAACGCTTCGACCAGATCAGCATCGACCACCGCCACACCGCGCCCGGCGTTGATGAACAAACCGGTCGGCTTGAATTGCTTGAACAGCGCAGCGTCGTAGATATCGTGGGTGTGCTCGGTGTTGGGCAGCAGATTGACCACATAATCCACCTCGCCCACCAGCCGTGGCAGATCCGCCATCGAACCGACTTCGACAAACGGCGCTTGCTCGCGGGCGCTGCTGGCGATGCCGTACAACTCGACACCGAACGGCAGCAGGAACTGCGCCACGCTTTGGCCAATGTCACCGGTGCCGACGATCAGCACCTTGCGCCCGACCAGACTCTGACCGGTGCGGTTGTCCCACTTGCGCTCGACCTGGCTGACCAGCCGCGCCAGCACTTCACGCTCGTGGCCGAGCATGTAAGTCAGCACGTACTCGGCCATGACTTGGCCGAAAATGCCGACCGCCCGAGTCAGGCGGTAATCCCGGCGCAGGCCGTCGGCCAGTAGCGGCGTGATCCCGGCCCAGGTCGATTGCAGCCATTGTGGCTGATGGCCCTGACGCAACAGGGTCGCCAGCAGATCCGGCTGGCCCAGCCACACCGGGCAATCGACGGCCTGGCGCGCCAGTTCGGCGGAGTCGCCGCTGGTCAGCACTTCAAGCTCCGGAGCCGCCTGACGCAGCAGTCGGGCGTATATCGCGTGGTCGTGTTCAGCAATCAGAACGCGCATCTTCAAACCTTTCGCAAACCGTGCAGGCGGCCGTCCACTTCGTGGCAGCCGTCGCCGTAAAAACCGTTCCAGGGGTTACAAGAGGCCCAGGACAGGGCCTCGCGGATCAGACCGGGTCGTTGCGTCGCAGCAACTCTTCGGGCAAGTGCTCGATGTACTCTTCCTCGGCCGGTGGCATTTGCAGGTGATAGCCCTGCTTTTCGAGGTTTTCCAGGACCACGGCGATGTCTTCGCTGGCCAGCTTGCGCTCGGGGGTCAGCACCAGATCGAAGGAATGCTTGGCCTTGCCGAACGCCGCCATCAGACCTTCCGGCACGCGCTCCAGCGCATCGCTCTTGAGCACGTAAAGGTACATGCCGCTTTTCTTCGAACTTTGATAAATGGAACAAATACGTTTCAAGGCTGTTCTCCGGCGGTGGCCAGGCTGTCGAGCAGCTTCTGGCCCATCAATTCGCGGCGCCAGCCACGCAGCGAATCAGGCAATTGGTAAGGGCCCTCGGGGAAGCCGCTTTTGACCAGCGCTTCGAGGGTTTTCTTGCGCAGCATCAGTTCCGGCGCGATGCCCAGACGTTCAGCTTCGGCCTGACCGAGCGCCCGCAGCTGTTTGATCAGCGCAGCGGCTTCGATCGGCAACGGCTCCGGCACGGCTGGCGGCCATTGATCAGGCCCCACACTGCCAGAGCGCTTGATCAGATCAAGCAGAAACTCGCCGTCCTGACGCACGGTACGCGGGTGCATGTCTTCGATCTTGCCCAGCGCGCTCAGGTTGTCCGGTTGGGTCCGGGCCAGCGGCCACAGCGAGTGCTCACGCACGATGCGGTTGCGCGGCAGGTCGCGGGCGCGGGCCTCGCGTTCACGCCAGGCGCACAGCTCACGCAGCACGGCCAGTTGGGCGCGGGACAGTTTCCACGCCAGTTTGGCCTCGCGATACACCTCGTACGGATCGGTCTCGCGGCGCAGGTTGGCGACCAGTTCGGCGCCATCCTCCAGTACCCAGGCGAATTTGTCGTCAGACAGCTTCGGACGAAGTTGTACGAAAACCTCCGCCAGATGCACGGCGTCTTCGGCGGCATAGCTGATTTGCGTGTCGGACAACGGACGCTGCAACCAGTCGGAACGGGTTTCGCCCTTCGGCAGTTCGATGCCGAGCACTTCCTGCACCAGACGCGAATAGCCCATCGAGAACCCGAGGTTCAGGTAGGCAGCGGCCAGTTGGGTGTCGAACAGCGGCGCCGGCAGGCTGCCGGTCAGGCGCAGCAGGACTTCGAGGTCTTCGCTGCAGGCGTGCAGGACTTTGAGCACCGCCGGGTTTTCCAGCAACGCGGCCAAGGGTTGCCAGGCGTTGATGGTCAGCGGGTCGATCAGGTAGGCGCGTTTGCCGTCGCCGACCTGCAACAGGCCGGCAATCGGGTAGAAGGTGTCGACCCGCATGAATTCGGTGTCGAGGGCAACGAACGGCAGCTGCTGCCACTCGGCGCAAAACTGCGCGAGGCTATCGTTGTCGCGAATCCAGTGAATATCGATGGCCACACGGCTCTCCCTTCAAGAATGGCGCGCAGTATATATCGCCACCGGCGCTTTCCGCGCCTTTACAGGGCAAGAGCTTGATGAAATCTCCTGCCTGAGGGAAAGAATAGTCTTACAGAGTGAGTCTGCCGGCTCAGTCCTTGGCCAGCACCCCGTCGATCACCGCCCCCCGGCAGCCGGCAAACATGTCCAGATCCGGCTGGTAGACCTTGCTCTGCACTTCCAGCAGACCAAGCATCGAGTGAAACAGGTTGTCCTGGCTCAGCGGCTTGTCGCGGCTCATTTGCAGGCAATGGGTGTCGACCGAGTAGGACTTCTGATAGCTATCGGAGAACCACGCCAGCATCGCCACGTGTTTCTGCTGCTCCGGCGCCAGCATGTACGGCGTGCCGTGGAGGAACAGGTTGTACTCGCCCAGGGATTCGCCGTGGTCGGACAGGTACAGCATGGCGGTATCGACCTTGTCCTGATTGCTGCGCAGCACATCGATCAGGCTCGACAGCACATGGTCGGTGTACACCAGCGTGTTGTCGTAGCCGTTGACGATGCTTTCGCGGCTGCAATTGTTCAGCGCGTTGCTTTCACACACCGGGGTGAAGCGTTCGTATTCCTTCGGATAGCGTTTGAAGTATTCCGGGCCGTGGCTGCCCATCTGATGCAGGACCAGCACGGTGTCCTTGTCCAGGTGATCGATGAAGCTTTGCAGGCCTTGCAACAGGATTTCGTCGCGGCATTCGCTGTTGGCGCACAGCGCCGGGTCTTTCAGATTGCTGACGTCCTGCAAGGTGACGCGATCGCAGGTGCCCTTGCAGCCGGACTGGTTGTCGCGCCAGATCACATCGATCCCGGCACGCTTGAGCACGTCCAGCAGCCCTTCTTCATTCTTCGCCTTGCTGGCGTCGTAATCCTTGCGCCCCATGTTGGAGAACATGCACGGCACCGACACGGCGGTTTCCGTGCCACAGGAATGCACATCGGTGAAGGCGATCAGGCCGGCTTCCTTGTCCAGTTTCGGCGTGGTGTCGCGGTCATAGCCGAGGATGCCGAAGTTTTCCGCCCGGGCACTTTCCCCCACCACCAGCACCGTCAGGGATTTGCGCGGATGGTTCTGCACGGCGGCATTGCGCTGGGCGTCTTCGCCGATCGTGACGAACGGTTGCTGCGCTGAAGCCACCTGCTCACGCAGATAACCGGCCGAGGCGCCGATGTAGTTGCTCGGCACCAGCATCAGGCGAATTTCGTGGTGATTGCGAAACAGCGACGACAGCCCTTGATAATTGGCCAGCGCGACGCCGCCAATGACCGCGACCGACGCGACACTTACCACAACTTTACTTAATAACTCGCGATGCCAGCGACGATAGTTGACTGGAACTTTCCACAACAACCAGGACGGCAAGACACCCAGAAAAACGATATAAGCCAGCAACTTCAAAGACAGCAGATCCCGCACTTCAGTGGCATTGGTTTCGGCAAAGTTTCTAAACATGCCGGCATCGATCATTACACCGTATTGGCTCATGAAATAAGCCACGCCGGCGCTGACCAGAAACAACAACGTCAACACGGGTTTCAACACGGGTCGAAACGCCAGCAACGTCAGCACGATGTTATACGCCGCGAAGATCATCACCCCGAACGCAATGCGCATGGCAATGCCTTTGCCGTCCGCAGTGGTGATGTCGAACAGGTGCTGCCAGAGAACGAAATTGAATCCGGTCAAAAGAAAGGCGCTGGCAAACAACGTCACCCATTCCGGGCGCACGGCTTTTAACTTGAACATGGCGAGGGGCTATTTCCTTGAAAGAAGTGCCGTCGTCAATTGTGAAAATTTCATTGACTCAGACAACACAAACTTTAAGCAGGCAACCATCAATTTTTTGTGAAAAAGAAGCCAACGATTAGTTGGCCCATGAAATAACCATGAAACTTTCGGAGTATTTGAGAATGGTTCAGCTGTGGTTCAGTCGCGGGCGACGAGGTCGCCGTATCGAATTTCTCGATAGCGCTCCCGACTTTCTGATTTGCCGCCCCGCTCGCCTGCCCGCCTAATCGACCGCCTCTGGTTCAAAGGTCTGAAGATGGAAAACGTTCGCGCCACTGCCCGCCCCGCTGCCTGGCTGATGCTCGGCATCATCCTGGTCGCCCTCAACCTGCGCCCGTCGATGGCGGCGGTCGGGCCCTTGCTCTCGGCCATTCGCGGCGATATGGCGCTGAGTTTCAGTCTCGCAGCGTTGCTGACCCTGCTGCCGGTGATGGCGATGGGGCTGGCGATGTTTTTCGGTATGGCGGTCAGTCAGCGCCTCGGTGAACAGCGCACGGTGCTGCTGTCGTTGTTGATCATTGGCGGGGCGACGCTGTCGCGGCTGTTTCTCGATTCGGCGGGCGGATTGATCGCCAGCGCCGTGCTGGCCGGGATCGGCATTGCACTGATCCAAGCCTTGATGCCCGCGCTGATCAAATCGCGGTTTCCCGACAACGTGGCGCTGTGCATGGGCCTTTACGTCACTTCGATCATGGGCGGCGCGGCGCTGGCCGCTTCGTTCGCTCCGTGGGTGCTGATGCAGACCGGCAACTGGCGGGCGGGACTGGCCGTCTGGGCAGTTTTGGCATTGCTCGCCATTCCTGTGTGGTGGGCAACCCGAACTACGTCACCGGACGTCACCCGATCTGTTATCAGAAAAGAATCCTTCTTCACGAATTTCCGCGCATGGCTGCTTGCGATCTTCTTCGGTCTCGGCACTGCGTCCTACACCTGCGTGCTCGCCTGGCTGGCGCCGTACTACGTGGAAAAGGGCTGGAGCGAACAAAACGCCGGCCTGATGTTGGGTTTTCTGACGGCCATGGAGGTTATTTCCGGGCTGGTGGTGCCCGCCATCGCCAATCGCAGCCGTGACCGACGCCTGGTGCTCGGCACCCTGCTCGGCCTGATCATCGCCGGATTTCTGGGTCTGATCCTCAGCCCTCAGCACCTGAGCCTGCTGTGGCCCTGCCTGCTCGGACTGGGCATTGGCGGACTGTTCCCGATGAGCCTGATCGTGTCCCTAGATCATCTCGACGAACCGCAACGTGCCGGCGGGCTCACAGCCTTCGTACAAGGCATCGGTTACCTGATTGCCGGGCTTTCGCCCCTGATGGCCGGCATGGTTCGTGATCGACTGGGCAGCTTCGAGTGGGCCTGGTGGTCCCTGACGGCAGTGATGGCGCTCATGCTGCTGATGGTGCTGCGTTTCAACCCACGGCATTACGCCCGACACATGGGCTGATCGGGCGAATGGCAGGCCGACGCGTCTGGATAAAGGCTTCTGGCCACCTTTTCCGGGTTTGATTGTGTACGTCGTGTTACTAAAACTTTCTGTCCCACAACTGACCGTGAAAAGTCCTACAGGGCTTTCTCCTGGCACCATCGTTCCGTTACGATCATGCGCACACGTTTGCGCGGATTCGGCGCAAGGAGCACAGCGAGACAGAACGGATGCTGAACAGTAACTTGCTTAGAAAGCTCGACATGCAGGATCTCATGGTGTTTGTCGCCGTGTATGAGCAAAGCAGCGTCACCGACGTGTCGGAGGCGCTGTTCGTCAGCCAGTCCACCGTCAGTTACTGCCTGAAAAAACTGCGCACCAGCTTCGAAGACGATTTGTTCGTCAACACCCGCACCGGCATGCGCCCGACCTACAAGGCCAGCAGCATGTACGGCCATGTGCAGAAAATCCTCGAAAGCATCAACCTCTGCCACGCCGGCGCCCCGACTTTCGATCCGATGGCGCAACCGGTGACCTTCAACATCTGCGCCCCGGAATACTTCGAGCAACTGATCCTGCCACGGATGTTGAAGCGCTTTGACTTCGATGACTTGCCGGTGATGGTCAACATGCACAAGTTCGAAACCGACGTGCCGGTCGAAGAATTGCGCGACGGCAGCCTCGATCTGGTGATCTGCTTCGGCCCGCACTTCCATCGCAGCCACGCCGACCTGAAATCACGCATGCTGCTGGAAGATGACCTGGTCTGCGTCTTCGACAAACGCGCCACGCCGCTGGAGCCGCGCCTGAGTCTGCAAGCTTTCACCGAACGCCGGTATGTGTTCCCGACACCGTGGACATCGACCACCAACATGGTCGATGGCTGGCTGGCGCGGCAGGCGCAGAAACGCCAGATCGTCGCCCGCTCCAACAGTTACAGCGCGGCGTTGAAGATGATCACCGGCACCGATTTCATCCTGACCCTGCCCCGGCGGATCCAGCGTTTGCTGACCAACGACGCCGTGTTCAATCACTGCGAGGCGCCGAACGGTCTGCCGGGGTTCACCCTCGACATGCAATGGAGCCACAACGTCGATCAGGACAGCGCCAACCTCTGGCTGCGCGAGCAGGTCATCAAGACCTGCGCGGAGCTTGAGGCAGCCTGAGTCTTACACGCCGATGGCGGTCTTGTTGTAGGACTCGCGGTCGATGTCGAGCAGTTCCACACTCAACTGCACCTCGACCCCGGCCGGCCATTCGCACAGATCCTGCAACACCGCCAACAGACTCTGCGAGAGCTGCTTCTTGATCTCCGGAGAACGCCCGCTGAGCAGCGCCAGCCTCACCGCGACAAAGGCGCGCTCGTTCATGGCGGTGCCGACCTTGAAGGTTTCAACCTTGATCGCACGGCTCTTGATGTCGAATTCCGCCGCGAACTGACCGGAACCCACCAGCGTGTTATTGAGCCGGATCAACGCCACGTCGGCGTTCAGTTGCGGCAGGTTGGCGGTGTATTCCAGGTGCAGGTGTGGCATCTCGGTGCTCCAGTGGTTCGGCGGAAAGGTCGTACATATAACACAGCGACGCCTGACTCACGCCAACGACGACATCACCGGCCGCTCACTCATGAACTGCTCCAGCCGCGAACGCAACCAGCGCTCGGCCGGGTCACTGTCGACGTGGCTGAGCCAGACCATCGACAGGTCGAGGGTCGGGGTCTTGAACGGAAACGGCTCCTTGAACAAGAACCCGGAAGCGGCCATGGCGTCGGCGGTGTAATCCGGCAGGCTGGCGATCAGGTCGGTGCCGGCCAGCAGCGCCGGCAACGAACTGTATTGCGGCACCGACAACACCACCTGACGGGTCCGACCGATGTCCGCCAGCCACTCATCGGCGTAGCCACTGACATTGGCGGTGTGGGAAACCAGCACGTGAGGGCGTGCGCAATATTCATCGAGGGTCAGCGGCGTGTCGGACTTGTCGGCGCGCAGGATGCTCGGCTGGATGTGCCGCAGCAGTTTGCGTTTGGCGTTGGCCGGCAGGCCGCGGGTCTGGCTGATGCCGACGGTAATGTCGCCCGCCGCCAGCAGATCGGGAATCCGCCAGTAATCGACGTGCTGCACCACGAACACCACGCTCGGCGCTTCCTGGCGCAAGGCACGCAACAACGGTGGCAGCAGGCCGAATTCGACGTCATCCGACAGACCGATTCGGAAGGTCATGGTGCTGACGGCAGGATCGAAATCCCGGGTCAGGCTGAGCGCCACCGACAGCGAGTCGAGCGCGGGCTTCAGATGGCGATAAATATCTTCGGCGCGGGCGGTCGGCTCCATGCGATGGCCGACGCGGATGAACAACGGATCGTTAAGCATGGTGCGCAGACGGTTGAGCGCCGAGCTGATGGTCGGCTGGCCGAGAAACAGTTTCTCGGCAGCACGGGTCACGTTGCGTTCGAGCATCAAGGTCTCGAACACCACCATCAGGTTGATGTCGGCCTTGCGTAGTTCATTGCGGTTCATCCATTGCCCCCCGATCCCCAGATTGCGGCAGTGTAGAAAGGCCGTGGGGGCGGCGTCCATCGAAACGGTGCGTCATTGCACCGTCAGCGTCTTCAGCCCCAGACCCATGATCCGCGAATCATCGTTGATACCCAGCTGCCGAGGGCTGACGGCGTCCGGCAACTGCAATTCGATATCGAGCCGGTCATCGTTACCGAGGCGCTGGTTGAGCGCGGCGCTGATCGGGATTTCCAGGCGATTGCCTTGAAACTGCGTCAAACGGGTCTCCAGTACCTGTTGGCCATTCAGACTGACGATCACCCGCTGGTCGGGGTGCCCGGGCGAGATGAAAGCCAGCGCGTCGATCACGATCGAACGCACCGGCGGCTGCACCCGCAATTGGATTTTCGGCTGTCGCCCCTCTGTCCACGTCCCCCAGCTTTCCGGCTTCGACCAGCCGCTGACCAGTTGCCGATTACGATAATTGAAGGTCAGTGTTTGCCCTGGACGAGTAAGGGGCGCGAGCAAAATCTGCCGCCCTTCATCGGGCACCTGCAGGCACTCACGGCAGCGTTTCCAGCCCGGCGCCAGCACCGCCACCCCGTCCACGCGCGTCAGCAGATCGGTTTCACTGTTGATGCTCCGTGCGGCATCGACCAGAGCATCGTCATCAAGAAGGTACAAAGAGTCCGCGTCGTACTGCCCCGACTCGAGCATCGCGCGTGCTTTCTGCTGTGCTTGCGCCAGCGCCGAAGTGCTCATGCGTCCCAGATACACCGCATCGGTTTTCATCCCGTGGGTCGCTGCGAAACCGGCGATCATCTGCCAGCGATCGCTCTGATTCTGCGGCATCAGGCTGCGCACATTGACATAACGGGCAGCAGCACTGGCCCAGAAGGGATGCGTCATCGGACTGCTCCAGGACGATGACGGCGTCAGCGTTTTCCCCTGCCTGATGGCCATCCAGCCATCGCGGGTGTCGGCCACCTGGATCAACAATGCGACGGCCAGCAGACCGATGGCGATGCGTGGCCGATAACCGCGTACCACCAGAAAAATCATGGTCAGGACGCAGGCGTACAACACCGGCCAGAACATCCGCCCCGAGGCGCGAAAAATACTGGCCAGGGCGATGATTCGATCGGGTAGCGGATACTCGAACGTCAACGTGCCTATGCCTATTCGGTTCGACAGCGCGAACAGCCATAAACCGAGCATGGCCACCAGCAGCCATGGACGAGCACGCCATTCATCCTTCAAAAGTCGCCGGTTTCGCAGCCAGGCCAGAAAAGCCGGCGGCACCAGCAACAGAACACCCAGGCCAAAGTAGTTGAAACCTTCGTAATCCCCCTCTTCTTTCGGCAGACCGGGAAGGAGACGGGACCAGCCTGCCGGATCGGCGGGCGACAGCAGATTCATCCGGTACAAACCGAAACCACCGGATGCCGCGCCATCGGCAATGCTGAAGTAACCGGCCTGCCAGCTACACACGCTCACCAGCGCGAAAATCGCGCCGCCCTCGATCAGCCCCTGACCCCGGGTCAATGACCGACTGAATGTCTTGCCCAACAGGTCAGCCAGCCAGATCAGCGCAACCATTGCCAATAAGTAGGCATGCACCCCGGCCGTCACCGCCAGCAACGTGCCCCACGCCAGGCGACGACGTTGCAGATCCTGCAGCAACGCCAGGTACAGCGCCGCCAGAACCAGGAAATGGCCCGCCAGGGAAAGGTGCCCCACAAGGCGAAAAAACATCACCGGCGAAAACGCCAGCAACCCTGCGCCCAGAAGGCGAATCACGGGATGAGGCGTCATCAACCCCAGCAGTTTCCAGCCGAACCAGGCTTGCAGGACACAACAGGCCAGCAGCCACAAACCGAAATACTGGAAGGTGTCGGGTAACCAGGCACTGAACGGCTTGAACAACAGCGCGAGCAGTGGATTGGAGTCGGAAAAAATGATCGCGCTGCCCAGCTCCAGGCCGTAGGACGGATTGAGCCCGAGCGGGAATGTCCAGGGCCCATGCCGAAAAAACGCCCACCCCAGATAATGCGTGGCCGGATCGCCCTGTTCCAGCCAGGCGATGTTCTGCGGGTTCAGCGCTTGCGGTCCGACCACCAGAAAAAACACCAGAACACCCAAGAACAATGGCAGCAGGGAAAGTTCCGGATGCTCCCGTGAATCCGTCATCGATATGTCCAGAAGTTGTGCAGTACAAAAGTGAATGCCGGAATCGTCAGCGCCACGGCAACGATTCCGGCGAGATAGTGCAGCCCGGCCATCTGTGCCGCCCAGGCCACGAACATCGCCAACAGAAAGCCCCCCACCGAAACCAGCATGAAACGCAGCAAGGTTTTACCGTGCAGTCGGGCTGAAAAGCTCCAGGTGGTGTTGATCACGTAAGACACCACCGTCGCCACGATAAAGGCCACGCCGTTGGCCAGGGGTGGCTGGTGGCTGACGAAGTTGATGAACAGCACCGCCACCAGCGCATGCAGCGCGGTGACGAACAATCCGGTCACGGCGAAACGCAGACCGCGCTGGATCAATGCGGACTTTTCGGCGGACGTCACGGTTTGCGCGCCAGCACGAACACGCTCAAACCGGCGAGGCGATTCATGCCCATCAACGGCAGCTCGAGGCTGCACAGGGTTTTCAGCAGCGTATTGACCAGCGGATGATGTTTTTTCAGCTGCGAACGCGGTGCCGAACCCCGAGCACCGCCGGGTATCAGGCGCGATGCCAGCGCAATCGGGAAAACCGCTCCGAAATAATAGGCGCCCCGCTCTACCGCCAACCCGGCGTTACCCGCCAGAGCCTCGAATTGCCCCAGCGTGTAGCGACGTTTGTGTTCGAGAAAATCATCGTGCCCGCTCCACATGAACTGGAACGCCGGTACGGTCATCAGGAAGCGACTGCCGGACGGCACTTTATCGACGTAGGACTTGAGCAGGCCGAGGTCGTCATCAACGTGTTCCAGCACATCCATCAGCAACACCAGATCCGCGTCCACGCTGTCGATAGAGCGACGATAGTGCACCGGTTTTCCGGCGGTGGTGGCGCTGGATTCGGCCGGGTAACTGATGTCCACGCACCACGCTTCGCGTGCCGCCGTGTGGGTCAATAAATGGTGGGAAAAAAAGCCTGAGCCGGCACCGACATCGAGAATTCGCTTGATCGGCGCGTCACCCAGCAAGCGCCCGGTGGCGGCCGCTTTGGAGCAGTAATACCAATGCTCGCCGATGCTGTCGCCGAGGATGTCGGTTTCCTTGAGGTCCATCGGTCAGTCCTTGGGATCGTAAACGCGGCGCACCAGAAAGACCGGTCGGCGCTTGGCTTCAATGTAAGTGCGCCCCAGGTATTCACCGAGTACGCCAATGCCGATCAGTTGCAGGCCACCGAGGAATGTCACGGCCACCATCAGCGACGCATAACCGGGCAGATCGACACCGTACAGCAGCGTGCGCACCACGATGAACATGGCAAAGGCAAACGACACCAGCGACACCATCGCCCCCAGATACGTCCAGATCCGTAGCGGTTCAGTGCTGAAACTGGTGATGCCTTCCAGCGCAAAATTCCACAGTCGCCAGCCATTGAATTTAGTCTGCCCCGCTGCCCGCTCCGGGCGCTCGTATTCGACTTGCGTGGTGCGAAATCCGACCCAGGCGAACAGGCCTTTCATGAAGCGTCGGGATTCGGGCAGCGTCAGCAGCGCGTCGACCACGCAGCGATCCATCAGCCGGAAATCACCGACGTTTTCCGGCAATGACTGTTCGGCAATTCTGTTGTGCAGGCGATAGAACCAGCTGGCGGAAGTCTGCTTGGCCCAGGAGTCGCTGCGCCGGCTGATGCGGTGGCCAAGCACCACTTCAAAACCTTCGCGCCAGCGCTCGATCATTTGCAGAATGACCTCGGGCGGATCCTGCAGATCAACGTCGATCGGCACCACGATCTGCCCGGTGGCGATCTGCAAACCGGCGGACAGCGCCGCTTCCTTGCCGAAATTGCGGCTCAGATCAACGATGCGGATGCTTGAGTCGCTCTGCTGGCAGTTCAGGAGACGTTCCAGCGTCGTATCGGAACTGCCGTCGTTGACGAACACCAGTTCGAGGCTGATCCGGGAATCACCCTCGAACACCTGACGAATGCGCAGGAGAAAACCGTCGAGGCTGTCCTCTTCGTTGAACACGGGAACCACCAGCGACAACTTCACCGGGCCCGCGTGCTGCGTTCCATTCGGATGGGTCA
The DNA here is from genome assembly GCF_019718735.1 of Pseudomonas sp. RIT778. Classification (NCBI taxonomy): domain Bacteria; kingdom Pseudomonadati; phylum Pseudomonadota; class Gammaproteobacteria; order Pseudomonadales; family Pseudomonadaceae; genus Pseudomonas; species Pseudomonas sp. RIT778. Next base: position 16,131 of record NZ_JAIHBA010000034.1, read on the forward strand.
ATGGACTGCTCTTTTTTTATAGTGATTGTCGGTCGCCGAACGCTGTTCGACGCCATGAGCCGCACCGTATTAAGCAGCAGCCCGAAATGTCATGCAAGGGTGAAACGACGGCGTTCCGGCCAATCCAAAGGCCGATTCCTGCGCTCTGGCCCGCGCCTTTCAGAAACATCCACGAACGATTGGAAACAAATCCCCGATAGCCAAAAATCCGCGCTCCGCTAGGCTTGCGTCGAGGCGTCACACAGGTTGTCGCACATAAATCGCATGGAGCGAACTGAATGTATTTCGAGATTTACAGGCAATCCAAAGGCACCCCGAGCACCGGCAAGGGCCAATGGCGCTGGAGATTAAGGGCGGGGAATCACGAGACGGTCGCCAGTGGCGAATCGTATGTGAACAAGGCGGATTGTCTGCATGTGATCGAGCTGATCAAAGGTGTGCAGGGAGAGACCCCGGTCAAGGAGATCTGAGGTAAAAATGCTGCCTATGCCCATAGGCAGCATTCAATTGAAATGCCCGTCCGCAAAGCAATCAGTTGATCCCGGTTACGATCAATTCAAGCGGAATCAGGCTTTACCCGGATCACTGCAGATGGATAATGGCAAGCTGCCACAATCCATGATTCCCTGATACGAGGGATTCTTCTCCAATCGGCCCGACATTCACCATCACGGACACATGATCAGGCTACGAAACAAGGAGTTCGTAACTTTGCTCTCCCATCAGGATTTACCGGTTCCTCTCTCTCGTACCCAGAAGCTCACATCTCTGATCACGCGAGGCATGGCCGGGCTCGGTGTTTTGTTAGGTGCCATGTGGGCACTGATTACCTACGTAGTGCCAGATCCAAGCGTATTCGGGTTCAGCTTCATCAGCTGGAAGAACGTGGTATTGCTTGTCAGCACCTTCATGTTCTTGGGTGCAGTTTCCATTGGATGGCAAATTCGCAACTACACACCGCTGCTGAGAGGCTGCTTGCAGTTCGTCATAATTTCCGGCGTGTCATTTGGGTTCTTCATCTTGGGAACCGAGTACGCAAAACCCTCATTCGAGTTTGCAAAACTACAGGCAAAAATCGTAGAGAACGAAGGTAGCAACCTGCTCGGCAAGCGCATGGAAGTTTTGGACAATGTTCGTTTTGAGCTTGTTGGTTGCGAAAATATCGGCAGATTGCCCACATGCACCTTCGATTTGACGAACTTGAATGTGGACCGCAGCTTCCGCTTTGATGACAGCACGCGCCTGTTCGACGAATCAGGAGGCCCACTAAAGTTTGAATCGATTCGGGTTGGTCAGGTGGAAGATCGCTACTGGCTGAGATTTCAGTTAATCCGCAATGTCCCTACTCGGGTCACGCTGATTTTCCAGCAGAGCAATAGCAAGCTGAACAAAACACCTGCTATCAAGCTCGTCTTCAATGATTCGAATGATGAATCCCTCACACTGAAGTTCAGTGAAGTTGACATGCGCTAGCCTGGCCTGACGTCGCTCCAAAACGATACCAAACGAGATTTCGCCCCCACCCTATCTCTTTTGCCTAAAACAACTTTCCAGATACCTGCACCGATTTACGTAAAAGCCTCGTAGTTTTTCAACGACGAGGCTTTTAACTGCCAGCGGAAATGGCGTGAGCTAGTACCCCCTCAGAATCTCTCAGGTATATGCCGGAACGGATAATCCGACTCCTTGTACCCCCCAGGTTTCTGCCGCTTGGGCAATGTCACCTTCTCTCGCGGCACCTCTTTATAGGGGATGCGACTGAGCAGGTCAGAGATGATATTGAGCCGCGCCCGACGCTTGTCGTTCGAGTTGGCCACAAGCCACGGTGCGTAATCGGTGTCGGTCGCTTCGATCATGTCGTCCCGTGCCCGGGAGTAGTCATACCAGCGACTGTAGGACTTGAGATCCATCGGCGACAGTTTCCAGATCTTGCGCCCGTCGACAATGCGCGCCTCCAGGCGCCGGGTCTGTTCTTCCTGGCTGACATTCAGCCAGTACTTGAGCAGGATCACTCCCGAACCGACGACTGCGCGCTCCACAAGCGGCACGGTCTTGAGAAACTTGTCGACCTGTTTGTCCGTGCAAAAACCCATCACCCGCTCGACGCCGGCGCGGTTGTACCAACTGCGATCGAAGATCACCACTTCGCCGGCCGCCGGCAAATGGGGCAGATAGCGCTGCATGTACATCTGGCTCTTCTCGCGATCGGTCGGGGCCGGCAACGCGATGACGCGAAAGACTCGCGGGCTGACCCGTTCGGTGAGCGCCTTGATGGTGCCGCCCTTGCCCGCACCGTCACGGCCTTCGAAGATGATGCAGATCTTGATGCCTTCGGCCTTCACCCATTCCTGCATTTTCACCAGTTCGATATGCAAACGGCGCAGCTCGGCAAGGTAGTCCTTGTTTGACAGTTTTGTATGTTCGTCAGGTTTTTCTCTGGGCGAGTCTTTCTTCTTTCCCTTTGCCATGACCAGACCTCTCGGGTTGGAGCGACAGCCAGGCTCGTTGGCACTGCATGACCTGGAACCGGAAAGTTTAGTCATTTATCGCAAAACGCAAGCAAACGGGCGGTAACGCTCAGGCAACGTGCTTATTGCGAAAAAACCTGTGCAGTTTTTGACGGATCGCCAATCGCCAACCATTCTCCATCACGGCGTAGCGTCCAATGTCGGCCGTTGATGCCTCGCGTGTTGCAAACCTGCCATCTGGATGTGGGGAAGAGGTCATGCACAGTTCGCTCTTGCGTGCCGCGTCGCTCATGCTCGCCTTGAGCGCTGCACCGCTCTTGTTGCAGGCCGCCGATGCGCCTGCAGCCCCGGCGGCGGCCACCGCTCCGGCCAAAGATGCCGTGTTTACCACGGAGCAGCTCGACCAGATGCTCGCGTCGATTGCCCTGTATCCCGATCCCCTGCTCGCACAAGTGCTGATGGCCGCCACTTATCCGGGAGAAGTCGCCGAAGCCGCGGCCTGGTCCAAGGCGCATCCGGACGCCAAGGGCGATGACGCAGTCAAGCAAGTGGCCAGCCAGACGTGGGATCCGAGTGTGCAGGCGTTGGTGGCGTTTCCGCAGGTTTTGGCGACACTGGGGCAGGATCCGGTCTGGGTGCAACGTCTGGGGGATGCCTTTCTGGCTCAGCCTGACGAACTCATGGCCGGCGTTCAGCGCTTGCGGCGTCAGGCCCAGACGGCGGGCAATCTGCAGAGCAATCAATATCAGAATGTGACGGTGCAAAACGTAACGCCGCCCATCTCTGCCGGGACAACCAAGCCGGCCGACAACACGACCATCATCATTCAGCCCGCCGATCCGCAGGTGGTCTACGTCCCGACCTATAACCCGACCACCACTTACGGCACCTGGCCTTATCCGGCCTCGCCGCCGGTGTATTACCCGCCGCCACCCGCTTACTATCCGGGTCAGGCACTGGTGGCCGGGCTGGCCTTCGGTACGGGCGTGGCGGTCGTTGCGTCGTTGTGGGGTAACTGCGACTGGGGTAATAACGACATCGACATCGATGTGAACCGTTACAACAACATCAACGCCAACAACCGGATCACCAACAACCAGAACAAATGGCAGCACAACACCGTGCATCGCGATGGCGTGCCCTATCGTGACAACCGCAGCCGCGCGCAGTATGGCCGGCAGCTGGACGGTGCGGCTCAGCGTGACGCCTATCGCGGGGACAACGCGCAGCGCGCGCAGGCCCGGGAACGGGCACGCAGTTCGATGGACAGGGCCGGTTTCGAACGCCCCGCCACCAGCAATCGGGAAGCCCGCAATCAAGTCCGCGAAGCGCAATCCGCCAATGTCGGCAATCGCATGCAAGGCGGCGCGGACAGACCCAGAGCCGCCGACCGCGCTCAAGCCAACACCCGGGAGGCACGCCAGCCGGGCGCCAATCAACGTGACAACCGTGCGTCGCAGGCCCGACCCGCCGCGGGCAGTGCGCGAAACAACGCCTTTGCCGGCGCGCGCTCTCCGTCACAGACCCGCGTCCAGGCTGATCGCGGCCGGGCCAGCCAGATTTCCGCGCAACGTCCCAACACCTCACGCGCCGCCGGACATCAGATCAGCCGGCCATCCGGCGGGGGCATGCGTCAGAGAGGAGGTGGCCGTCGATGAACATTCATTCTCTTGTCAAAGGCTGTCTAGCCCTCACGGCCGGCCTCGCATTGTCGAGCTTCGCCTCGGCCCAGCAAGTATTTCCAACCCCGGAAAAAGCCGCTGATGCCTTCGTCGAAGCCCTCGGTACGCAACACGCCGACCAAAAACGCCTGACCGAACTGCTGGGCGAGGAATGGCACAGCTTCATTCCCCGTGAAGGCGTGCAACGCAGCGATGTCGATGCCTTCCTGCAGCAATACCGCGAACAGCACACCCTGGAAAAGACCGGCGACAGCAAGGCCGTGCTCTCCGTAGGACCCGATCATTGGACGCTGCCCATCCCGCTCATCAAAGACAAAACCGGTTGGCGCTTCGACATGAAAGCCGCCCAGGTCGAAATTCGCGCCCGCCGCATCGGTCGCAACGAACTGGCGGCAGTGCAATCGGCGCTGGCCTACCACGACGCCCAAATGGACTACGCCTCGGAAGACCGCGACGGCGACGGCGCCCTCGAATACGCACAGAAAATCTTCAGCTCCCCCGGGAAACACGACGGGCTCTATTGGCCAGAAGACGACACCAACCAGATCAGCCCCCTCGGCCCCGCCTTCGGCCAGGCCATCAACGACGAAGACTGGCACGGCTACCACTTCCGCATCCTCGACGCCCAAGGCCCGTCAGCACCGGGCGGCGCTTACAGCTATCTGATTGGAGACAAAATGAGTCGCGGGTTCGCCTTGATCGCGTGGCCAGCAAAATATGACGACACCGGGGTGATGAGCTTCATGATCAGCCATGAGGGCCAGGTGTTTCAGAAGGATCTCGGGCCGGATGGGGAGAAAGTGGCGAAGGCGATGAAGCGGTTTGATCCGGATGATAGTTGGGAAGTGGTGGATTTGGGGCAGAAGTAGTTGGGGGATCGAAATCCGCCGGATTGGAAACGAAAAAGCCCCGTAGCTTCTCAGCTACAGGGGCTTCTCTGTACTTGCACTATGCAATGTTGATTTAGGGCTTAGCTAAAAACTCCTCAAGAAATGCATGCGCTTTAGTTAGCACATGCGCTACGGGCGTAATCACACCGTGGCAGCGCACCATCAAAATTTTTCCATATTGAACAAGAGGATCGCCTGCCCTCGCCGTCCCTGCCGTAGCAGGTATCGACATCTCGAACAATGGAACATCCGTCATCACAGTCTTATCAGTGAAGTCATCATCAGTAAGGTGTTTGAACGAATTTGCTATTTCCCTGCAAACCCCAAACTCAGGGCACTTTTGTTTCAGGCCTACTTGAAACCGAGCTTTTCCCTTAGCTTTTGAGGTCGCTGGTGCCGCTTGCATCAATGTATCCCGTTGCTTCTGGGTGCCGAGATGCCATATCCATTCACACGCGTGAAAAGCAGTAACTGCTGCATTGATGGCCAAGTAGCTGGAGATATCGACAGCTCTCGCATCTCGCGAGAATTGGGAATTTTGAAGCTGCTCAATCTCCCATTCAAGCTTTCCTAAGACATGCCGGATGGTTTTAATCTGAAATGTTCTGACCGCTTCTGGAGGAGGGGTCTGCTGACTCGCGGTCGCCATAATCAGAATCCTTATCTACCTTACTGATCTCTGCCAAGCGGGGTTACAACGAACTCATCAAATCCCATAAGCCCGATTGACGTCGGAAGCCCTTTTATCGGTCCGATCACTATCGTATCTATTCCGTTCTCGCGCTTGAAGCTGTAGATATCCTGACCAATCCATTTGGTAGTCTCTGGTAGCATCTGTCCATTCTGCTTCGCCACCCATTTCGCCCTGTACTTACCATATAGCGACGGTGAGTAATTCACCTTGAGCGCACCCTCGACTTTATTTTTCAGCTCGTCGGAGGAACACTCCGTCGTCGGGTTGAAAAAACCTCGATTCTGGCAGGACATACGAAACAGGATGGGGGCGAACTTCTTAGCATCAACTTCTACGCGAACGAAGTACGCAGCACTCAATTCAAAGTGGTATTCGCTTTTGGGAGTACCTGGACTGTAAAGGAGCGAGCAGCAGCTCTCCGGATACCTCATCGACTCGGCTCCTTGAGCTAGAAGCTGTCTATACGTTAGGGCTTCGGCTGAGCGAATCACACCTGCGCTTCCCTCTCCGGGTGAAGACGCCTGACTGACAGTAGCAGCAAAAAATATCAACACCGGGGCGATAGCAAATACAGTAAGCCGCATCATCAGATCCTTTGAATGATTGTAAGGTAATCGCGTATTACGTCAGCAAATCTATTGAACGCTAGCGCTGATTGTATTAGGACAAATCTAAGAAACGAAAAAGCCCCTGAAATGTTCAACCATTTCAGGGGCTTTGTCTTGTTCAATAATGGCGGAGAGATAGGGATTCGAACCCTAGGTACCGGTGAAGGTACAACGGATTTCGAATCCGTCCCATTCGGCCACTCTGGCATCTCTCCAACGGCGCGCATCATAACAACACTTTTACCGAAAGCAAACCCTCTTTCGAAAATTTCTCCGTGCTATCAGATGCTTGCGTCGATTAAAGCGGTACGCCCAGACGGTTGGCGACTTCTTCGTAGGCTTCGATGACGTCACCGAGGCCCTGGCGGAAGCGGTCCTTGTCCATCTTCTTCTTGGTGTCCTTGTCCCACAGACGGCAGCCGTCCGGGCTGAACTCGTCGCCCAGGACGATGGAGCCGTCGCTGAACACGCCGAATTCAAGCTTGAAGTCCACCAGCAGCAGGCCGGCGTCGTCGAACAGTTTGCTCAGGACTTCGTTGACCTTGAGCGACAGTTCTTTCATGCGCGCCAGTTGCTCGGCGGTGCCCCAACCGAATGCCACGACGTGGGATTCGTTGATGAAAGGGTCGCCCTTGGCGTCATCCTTCAGGAACAGTTCGAAGGTGTACGGGTTGAGCTTCATGCCCTCCTCGACGCCCAGACGCTTGACCAGGCTGCCGGCGGCGTAGTTACGCACGACGCACTCGACCGGGATCATGTCGAGTTTTTTCACCAGCACTTCGTTGTCGGCCAGCAGTTTGTCGAATTGGGTCGGAATGCCGGCCGCTTCGAGTTTCTGCATGATGAAGGCGTTGAACTTGTTGTTCACCATTCCTTTGCGGTCGAGCTGCTCGATGCGCTTGCCGTCGAACGCCGAAGTGTCGTTGCGAAACAGCAGGATCAAGCGGTCAGCGTCGTCGGTCTTGTAAACCGATTTGGCTTTGCCGCGGTAGAGTTCTTCACGTTTTTCCATGATGGGCTCCGCTTGCTAAGTAGATGGGCTAGGCGATGTGGCGCCAGTCGAGCCCTGAATCTTGATCGGCCAGTTGCAGCCAGTCCGGGTCGCACCCGAGGGTGTCGACAAAACATTGCCGGGCCAGCTGCGGCAGGTTGTTCTTGCTGCTCAGATGGGCCAGGACCAGGTGTTGCAGGCCTTGCCAGCCCAACTCGGCCACCAGGAATGCCGCCTGATGGTTGTTCAAATGTCCCAGCTCGCCGCCCACCCGCTGCTTGAGAAAGTACGGGTAATGACCACGGGCCAGCATGTCGCGACAATGGTTTGACTCGATCATCAACGCATCGAGGTCCCGATAGCCGTCCAGCACCCGCTCGCAGTAAGAGCCCAGGTCAGTCAGCAGGCCGAAGCGCCGCTCACCGTCACTGAACACGTACTGGGTCGGTTCCTGCGCATCATGGGCCACGGCAATGACCCCGATGTTCAGAGCACCGATCTGCAACTGCTCGCCACCGGTCACGAAACCGGCAGGTTCAATCGGTTTGCGCATCCCGCGCAGTGTGCCGCGACTGAGGTAGACAGGCAGATTGTAGCGCCGAGACAGCAAACCCACGCCATGCACGTGGTCGGCATGTTCGTGGGTTACGAGTATCGCGCTCAGTTGCGCCGGGTTCACACCCAGGCGCAACAGGCGTTTTTCGGTTTCCCGCAGGGAAAAACCACAATCCACCAGCACATACGTATCAGCACTGGCGATCAGCGTGCCGTTCCCTTGGCTACCGCTGCCGAGAACGGCAAAACGCATTGGATCAGCCCAGGTTGTCCTGAATCACGCTCAACACTTTGCGGGCCACATCGGCCGGCGCAACGGTGTTGATGTTTTTCTCGACGGTGACTTGCACGTTCTCGCCGACCTTGCTCAGGCGAACCTGATAGCGCTCGGCGCGGGCTTCAACTTCTTCCTTGGTCGGCGCGCTGCCGAACAGGCTGCTGAAGAAACCAGGCTTCTCGTCTTTCTTCTCGGCCTTCTCGGACAAGTTGATGTAGTAGAGGCCCAGGCTGCGGTTGATGTCTTCAACGCGCCATTCGCCCTGTTCCAGCGCACGACCGACGCTCGACCAGGCACGATCCAGGTCCGTACCGACGTTCAGTACCGGGTTGCCGCTGCCGTCTTCGCTCAGGCTGACACGGCTCGGGGTATCGAAATCACGCGAAGCCAGCATCGATACCGAACCACCCTTCTCGGAGGTGCGGCTCATGCTTGCGAGCATGTCGTCGACCAGCGCAGCGTCCAGGCCAGTGTTGACCGAACGGTTGGTGAAATCGACATTGGCGGTGCTGCCGGCAGGACGCTCGGCGCTGACCACATAGACTTCACTGGTGTTGCGCTGCACGCCCGGCTCGATGCGCACCCGCACGCGGGTTTCGCTGTCGGTGCTGACGCCGGCGGCGCTCAGGCGCTTGGCCATCGCGGCGGACAGTTCGTCGGAATGCTGCCAGGTGGTGGTGAATTCGCCGGTTTGCGGGCGCTGTTCATCCAGACGGAAACCGTTGTCCTGGAAGTACTGCACCGCCACTGGCCAGACTTCGGCCGGTGGGTGCTGGGCCATGACCCAACGCGAATCACCGCTCTTCTGCAGCGAGTAATCGCTGGCATCGGCAACGGTCGACAGCGGTTGAGGACGCGGAACGATGTATTCACCCTTGGCGGTGTCGTCGGCCACGTTGCGCGGGATCGGCAGCAGCGGATCCAGGCGCTTGGAGGTGCTGACGTCCGGTGGCAGTTGCATCGGTGCAGTCTGTTGCGCTTCCAGGTAATCGCTACCACGGTCACGGAAATAACCTTCCGGGCCCCAGATCCATCCGCAGCCACTGGTGCTGGAGATAATCAAGGCAAGTGCGGAAAGTCCGGCCATTCGCTTCATGCGTTGTACTTCCTCAATTAAACCAGGACGTTGCACTGGCGCAGGGCCGAGCGCAGCGTTTCATGACAAGGAGCGCTCAGCCAGGTCAGCGGCAGGCGGATGCCTTGGTGCATCAGGCCCATTTCGACCAAAGCCCACTTCACCGGAATCGGGTTGGCTTCGATGAACAGGTCCTTGTGCAGCGGCATCAGTTTTTCGTTGATGGCCCGTGCGGTCTCGGCGTCGCCCTTGAGCGCGGCCTCGCACAGGTCGGCCATTTCGCGTGGCGCGACGTTGGCGGTGACGGAGATGTTGCCCTTGCCGCCCAGCAGGATCAGCTCGACGGCGGTCGGATCATCGCCGGACAGCACGATGAAGTCCTTGCTCACGCCGTCGATGATCGCCTTGGCGCGCTTCAGGTCGCCGGTCGCTTCCTTGATGCCGATGATGTTCGGCACGGTGGACAGGCGGATCACGGTCTCGGCCTGCATGTCGCAGGAGGTGCGGCCGGGAACGTTGTAGAGAATCTGTGGGATGTCGACCGCTTCGGCGATGTGCTTGAAGTGCTGGTACAGGCCTTCCTGGGTCGGCTTGTTGTAGTACGGGACTACCAGCAGGCAGGCATCGGCGCCGGCTTCCTTGGCATTGCGGGTCAGCTCGACCGCTTCGCGGGTCGAGTTGGCGCCGGTACCGGCGATCACCGGAATGCGACCGGCAACCTGTTTGACCACGGCTTTGATGACGGCGATGTGTTCTTCAACATCAAGGGTTGCCGACTCGCCGGTGGTGCCGACCGCGACAATGGCATGGGTGCCGTTCTTGAGATGGAAGTCCACGAGTTTGCTGAGGCTGTCCCAGTCAAGACGCCCTTGTGCATCCATGGGTGTGACCAGTGCCACCATACTGCCCGCAATCATGAAACCGCTCCTGCCGGAAAAAGAGAGCGGTAATGGTACTGGCGCCAAGATGCTTGCACAAGCGAAGTACTGTGCCGCCATTCCCCTTGGCGCCGCTTTTCGCTACCCTTCAGACTTTGATCGGTACTGATCAGCTTGTACGCCGGGTTCCAGTCTCCCGTTTCGGCCTCCCGGGCCCCGTTCCAGTGTCGTTGCCGTACGCTTCCTTGTTGATGGAGCCGTAGCGCCACACGAATCGGGCCTTCCGGACAGTCATTGCCCCGGCAATCAACGCCCTCTCCCTACCGACCGCTCATCGCTTTAGGAATGCTGCATGTCCACCCCCACAGTTCGCGAACAATTCCTTGTCATCAGTGCCCTCGGCGCCAATCCCATGGAGCTGACCAACGTCCTGTGCCGCGCCAGCCATGAAAACCGCTGTGCGGTCGTCACTTCGCGCCTGACTCGCCACGGCGAGTGCAGCGCGCTGGTGCTCGAAGTCTCCGGCAGCTGGGACGCCCTGGCTCGCCTGGAAGGCAGCTTGCCGGTGCTGGCCAAGCGTCATGCGTTCACCGTCAACGTGGTGCGCAGCGCCGCCCTGGAAAATCGCCCGCAAGCCCTGCCGTATGTGGCTTACGTGTCTTCGGCGTACCGCCCGGACATCATCAACGAGCTGTGCCAGTTCTTCATGGATCACAATGTCGAGCTGGAAAACCTGACGTGCGATACGTATCAGGCACCGCAGACCGGCGGCACCATGCTCAACGCCACGTTTACCGTGACCCTGCCCGCCGGCACCCAGATCAGTTGGCTGCGCGACCAGTTCCTGGATTTCGCCGACGCCATGAACCTGGATGCACTGATCGAACCCTGGCGCCCACAGAACCCAATGTAAGGAAGCTTTCATGGCCGTTGTCATCGACCAACCGGTTACGGATTTCGAAGCACCTGCCACCAGCGGGCAGACTGTCAGCCTGTCGGCCCTCAAGGGCAAGCAAGTGGTGATCTACTTCTACCCGAAGGACAGCACCCCGGGCTGCACGACCGAAGGCCAGGGCTTTCGCGATCAATACGCAGCATTCAAGGCTGCCAACACGGAAATCTTCGGCATCTCCCGCGACAGCCTGAAGTCCCACGAGAACTTCAAGTGCAAGCAGGAGTTTCCGTTCGAGCTGATCAGCGACAAGGACGAAGCCGTCTGCCAGCTGTTCGACGTGATCAAGCTGAAAAAGCTCTACGGCAAGGAATACCTGGGCGTTGATCGCAGCACGTTCCTGATCGACAAGAACGGTGTATTGCGTCAGGAATGGCGCGGCGTGAAAGTGCCAGGACATGTCGATGCAGTGCTGGCTGCTGCTCAGGCGCTGAACAAGGCCTGATATTTCTGCGTCGATCTCACTGACGCCTTCGCGAGCAAGCCCGCTCCCACAGTTGACCGAGGTCTAATGTGGGAGCGGGCTTGCTCGCGAAGGGGCCATAAGAGCCAACAAATAATCCGGTTTCTAGAGCAGTGGCGCCACCACCGGCTCCTTGCGTGGCCACGCATCGAGCACAGCCTTGAACAGTGTCGCCAGCGGAATCGCGAAGAACACTCCCCAGAACCCCCACAACCCGCCGAACAACAGCACCGCGCAGATGATTGCCACCGGGTGCAGATTGACCGCTTCGGAAAACAGCAACGGCACCAGCACGTTGCCGTCCAAAGTCTGAATGATTCCGTAGACCGCCATCAGATAGATGAACTGATCGCTCCAGCCCCACTGGAACAGCGCAATCAGCAATACCGGCACGGTCACCACCACCGCTCCGACATACGGCACCACCACCGACACGCCGACCAACAGGGCCAGCAGCGCCGCGTAGTTCAGTCCCAGCGCGACAAATGCGATGTAAGTCACGCCACCACAGATCACGATCTCGATGACCTTGCCGCGAATGTAGTTGGCGATCTGCCGGTTCATTTCCTCGGCGACTCGAGTGATGAGCGCGCGCTCACGCGGCAAATAGCCGCGCACCCACTCGCCGATCATTGCCCGATCCTTGAGGAAGAAGAACACCAGGATCGGCACCAGTACCAGGTAGATCATGATGTTCACCAGCAGCGGCAGGCTCGACAACGAGAACGTCAGCGCCCACTGGCCGAACTTGCCGATCTCGCCCCGCGCTGCTTCGATCGCTTGCAGCACCTGCTCGTCGGAGACCAGGTGCGGATAGCGCTCGGGCAGCAACAACAGCAGCGATTGCCACTTGGCGAGCATCCCCGGCAATTCGTTGAACAGGGTGATCAACTGATGCCAGAGCAACGGCAGCACCACGACGATGAACACCATCAGCACGCCCATGAACAGCGCAAACACCAGACCGACCGCCGCCCCACCGGGCACGCGCAGACGTTCGAGCGTGACCACCAGCCCCTGCATCAGGTACGCCAGCACCATCCCGGCCAACACCGGCGCGAGCATTCCGCCCAGCGTCAGCACCGCGGTGAAGGCGAGAAACAGCAAAACCGCCAGCACCACCGCTTCCTCATCGGAGAAGTAGCGCTGAATCCAGTCGCGCAACACTTTGAACATCAATTTTCCTTAGGTCATTTACGCGGTCGGTTTCAGGCTTTTTTCAGCCAGTAACGGTAGACACCCGCCTCGTCTTCTTCACGCAGCAGCGTATGACCGGCCAACTTGGCAAAGGTGCGAAAGTCGCGTTGCGAGCCGGCATCCGTGGCAATCACCTTGAGTACCGCGCCACTGGGCAGCTTGTTCAGCTCCATCTTGGCCTTGAGCAACGGCAACGGACAATTCAGGCCACTGGCGTCCAGTTCACAGTCATGGGCTACAGCGTCGGTCATGCGTCACTCCGGTTCAGGTGGTCAGGCTGCCTAGAATATCTGGTCGCAAGCCCGGTGTCCGGCTACAGTAAGGTCTTTGTCGACTAAGGCTTTGTGCATGACATTTCTGCGCCCTACCCTGCTGACGCTCGCTTGCCTGCTCGCCTCACCGGGCTTCGCCGACGACCTGCCGTCACTCGGTGACGCCAGCTCTGCCATCGTCTCGCCACAACAGGAATATCAATTGGGTCGCGCCTGGCTGGCGTTGCTGCGCAGCCAGGTTTCGCAGCTCAACGATCCACAGCTCAAGGACTACGTCGAGTCCAGCGTCTATAAGCTGGTGGAAACCAGCCAGGTCAATGACCGACGTCTTGAATTCATCCTGATCAACAGTCCGCAGCTCAACGCCTTCGCGGCCCCGGGCGGGATTGTCGGGGTCAACGGCGGTCTGTTCCTCAATGCGCAGACCGAGGGCGAATATGCCTCGGTACTGGCTCACGAACTGGCTCACTTGTCCCAACGCCACTTCGCCCGTGGCGTCGAGGCCTCGCAGCGGATGCAGGTGCCGATGATGGCGGCGCTGCTGGCCGGTATCGTAATCGCTGCTGCCGGCGCGGGCGACGCTGGCATCGCGGCGATTGCCGGCACCCAAGCGGCGGCCATCCAGGAGCAACGGCGCTTCTCGCGTCAGAACGAGCAGGAGGCCGATCGCATCGGCATCCTCAACCTGGAGAAGGCAGGCTACGATCCGCGCTCGATGCCGACCATGTTCGAGCGTTTGATGCGCCAGTATCGTTTCGACGCCAAGCCGCCGGAATTCCTGCTGACTCACCCGGTCACCGAATCGCGTATCGCCGACACCCGTAACCGCGCTGAACAGGCTAAACCCGGTGGCATTGAAGACAGCAAGCGCTATCAACTGATCCGCGCGCGGGTGCAGTTGACCTATGAAGAAACGCCGGGCCTTGGCGCCAAGCGTTTCCGCGCGCAACTGGATGAGAACCCGAAAAACGACGTGGCCCGTTACGGTCTGGCGATCGCTCAGATCAAGGGCGGTCAGTTGAATGAAGCACGGGAGAATCTCACGCAACTGCTGGCCAAATCGCCGAACGAGATCATTTACAACCTGGCGCAGGTCGATCTGGACATCACCAACAATAAGCTGGCTGATGCCCAGTCCCGGGTTGACCGGATGCTCAGTCAGTACCCAGGCAACTACCCGCTGAATCAGGTGCGCGTCGATCTGTTGCTGAAGCAGAACCGCACCGCCGATGCAGAGAAGGCGCTGGAAGGCTTGTTGAAATCGCGTCCGGACGATCCGGATGTCTGGTATCAGGTCGCAGAAACTCGCGGACTGTCCGGCAACATCATCGGCCTGCATCAAGCCCGTGCCGAATATTTCGCGCTGGTCGGCGATTACCGCCAGGCGATCCAGCAACTGGACTTCGCCAAACGCAAGGCTGGCAGCAACTTCCCGTTATCCTCTCGTATCGACGCTCGCCAACGCGAGCTGATGGAGCAAGAGCGCATGGTCAAGGACATGATGGGTTAGCCCGCGCCGAGACAAATTCCGGACACAAAAAAACCGCCTCTTTCGAGGCGGTTTTTTTACTTCCTGGATAACTGGATCATTCAGCCAGTTTGAAGGTGATGAAGCTGGCACGGCCCTGACGCAGAACGCGCATCGACACCGAACGGTTCTTCGGCAGCGCCTTGGCGATCTCGGCAAACTCCTTCGAAGAACCAATGGCCTGATTGTTCAGGTGGGTGATGATGTCGCCCGGCTGCAGACCGATCAGGGCTGCAGGACCATCCTGCACTTCCTTGATCACCACACCGCCCTTCAGGTCGTAGGTTTTCTTCTGCTCGGCGCTCAGCTCGGCAACCGAAACACCCAGACGATTGCTGTTGGTCTCGGCACCGGATTTCGGCAGGGCATCCAGCTCCTTGTCTTCATCCGGAATGGCGCCGACAGTCAGCTCGACATTCTTGCGCTTGCCGTCGCGAATCACTTCGAGATTGGCTTTGGCGCCAGCCTTCAACGCACCCACCAGATGTGGCAGGTCAGCGGACATGACGATCGATTGACCGTTCATGCTCAGGATCACGTCACCCACTTGCAGGCCGCCCTTGGCAGCCGGGCCGTCATCCTGAATCTGTGCAACCAGCGCACCAGCCGGCTTGTCCAGACCGAACGACTCGGCCAGATCCTTGTTCACTTCCTGGATGACGACGCCCAGCCAGCCACGGCTGACTTTACCGCCGCTTTTCAGCTGGTTGGAAACGTCCATCGCCACGTCGATCGGAATGGCGAACGACACACCCATGAAGCCACCGGAACGGGTGTAGATCTGCGAGTTGATCCCGACCACTTCACCGTTCAGGTTGAACAGCGGGCCACCGGAGTTACCCGGGTTGATCGGCACGTCGGTCTGGATGAATGGCACGTAGTTTTCGTTCGGCAGGCTGCGGCCGACGGCACTGACGATGCCTTGGGTCACGGTGTGGTCAAAGCCGAATGGCGAACCGATTGCCACGACCCACTGACCGGCTTTCAGATCCTGGGATTTGCCGAGTTTCAGCACTGGCAGATCCTTGCCTTCGATTTTCAGCAGCGCCACGTCGGAGCGTGGGTCGGTGCCGATCAACTTGGCCTTCATTTCACTGCGATCAGCCAGACGAACGAGAATTTCATCGGCATCGGCGATCACGTGGTTGTTGGTCAGGATGTAGCCATCTGGCGAAATGATGAAGCCCGAACCCAACGACTGCGCTTCACGCTGGCGATCACCACGCGGAGAACGCTGTTGCGGCGGCATGCCGCGTTCGAAGAACTCGCGCAACATCGGCGGCAAGCCTTCCAGGTCAGGCATCTGCTGGTTCACTTTGCGATCCGGCAGCTTTTGCGTGGTACTGATGTTCACCACCGCAGGCGAGGCCTGTTCGACCAACTGGGTGAAATCCGGCAAGTTGGCCGGACTGGCTGCATCAGCCGCCTGGACTGCAGGGACAGCCTGACCGAGCACCAGCACAGTGGCGAAAATGGAGAGATAAGACTTCAAGCTTGGTATCGACATACAGCTCCCGTTACGACGAGCAGGGTTAAGCGATATGGAGCAAGGAACACCGGAAACCACAGGCCGGCATTTTTGTTCCGGGAACAACAAACAAGGCCAGAGCCGAGAGGCTCTGACCTATAAAAAATTTTCGGGTGTTTTGCAAATGAAAATGCTCAGCAAACATTTCACGTCTCGACGACGAAGTGGAGATAGCTGGAATCAACTCACTGCTTGCTGGTTGCAGCGCCATCATTGCGCATCGACAGGGCAATCCGTTCGGCGGTCCCGATTGGAATCTCGCCAACCACCGTCACCATCATTTCGCCTTGAGGCGTTGTCAGACGGCGGGATACGGCAACGGTCGGGCCCAGTTGAGTCCGGGTATCGGTGACGGTTGCGCCGTTCAGCGGTTCCAGGAAGACAGAGAAACGGGCAAGACCATCGTCATACATCAGGCTGTTGACCTGGGTCTTGGTTTCCGGATCCTTGTGCGAGGAGCTGCTGGTGAGCTCGAAGCCAGGAGGCAGCCAGTCGGAACGCCAGACCTGTGCGGTCTTGACCGCAGACGCCTTGTCGCTGTCGAGGGTGACTGTCTTGCAATCGGAGTTGGCTTGAAGGTCTTTATCGGATGGGACTTCAGAGGTATCCAGCCGCGTAAACTGGAATCTCTCAAGCAACTGCCCCTTGTCGTTCAGCAGCAGCGACTTGAGCGGCAGGCCCGTTTCCTTATCCAGATGCAGTTCGAAACCGTAGCGGTGCTGATCCCGCGGCGTCAGCGATACGATCACCGCTTCACGCCCAGCCACGCGCGACTTACCAATGACGGCAAGCTCATACCAGTTCTTCAGCTTTTGAGGATCGAGAGGGCGAGCGGCGGAATTGGGAGAGTCTCCCAGCCCCGCAATCAAGGTGCCGCTGACGCATTGAGTATGCCCATCAATGCGCACGACTTCCTGAGCCGAACCGTCGAGCTGAAGCAAGCGCTCGCGGACCTGGCCATTCTGGACGCGATGCCAGATGTTGTGGGTAGAAAAGCTACCGTTACGCTCGTAAACGAATGTGCCGTGAAAGCTTTGCTGCTGCTCGGCCTGGCCCAGGCGGGTCAACCAGTCCTGAGCCTCGTCGGCGTGGGCTGGGACAATGAACCAGCCGCTGAGCAGAAGCGAAAGTAGAGGTATGGCGCGCATGATCCCCCTTAACGGTTTTCCAGGCTTGCTGCACGTGCATATGGCAGCGCGCTCTCGGTGCCTTTCAAGGCAGCCTGTTGAGCATGTTGACGCAGGTAACCTGGCAGACGCTGATCGTGCCAGCCTGGCTGACCTTGCAGTACGCCATTGGCCATTGGGCCAGTAGCTTCCGAACTCTCATTATAGCCTGCCAATACCGCCGGGCCTTTGACCTGAGGGGTAGCCAGCACTGGCTGATTGGATTGCTGAGCGAGTTCGACGCCGGCGATTTCGTCCTGGTTGTACAGGCGAACACCCGCCAGTACGGCAACGGTCACCGAGGCAGCTACGGCCAGACGACCGAGACTGCGCCATGGGCCGCGGGACACTTTGGCAGGGGTCGCTTCGTCTTCCAGCGCAGCAGAAACGGCCGCAGCAAGATCCAGACGTGGAAGCAACAGATCCTTGTGCATGGCTGCCCGAGCGATCTGATAACGAGCCCAGGTTTCACGGGTTTCAACATCGTCCAGTGCGTTGAGCACTCGACGCAATTCCAGTTCGTCCGCTTCGTTATCCATCACTGCGGACAGCGATTCCTGCAGGGCTTCACGACTCATGGCGTTCCTCTCTTGGCTGTCGCCGCTGTCTTTAGTTTTCCTGCAACAACGGCTGCAGGGCTTTATCGATGGCCTCCCGGGCGCGGAAAATCCGGGAGCGCACGGTACCAACCGGACATTGCATGACGCTCGCGATGTCCTCGTAACTCAGACCATCGAATTCGCGCAAAGTTAACGCCGTGCGCAAATCCTCTGGCAGTTGCTGAATGGTTCGATGGACGGTGCCTTCGATCTCATCCCGCAGCAATGCACGTTCAGGTGACTCGAGATCTTTCAGGCCGTGATCGCCGTCATAGAACTCTGCATCCTCGGAACTTACATCGCTATCCGGCGGCCGACGGCCGCGTGAAACCAGATAGTTCTTCGCCGTGTTAATGGCGATGCGGTACAGCCACGTATAAAACGCACTGTCGCCGCGGAAATTTCCAAGCGCTCGATACGCCTTGATAAAGGCTTCTTGTGCGACGTCCTGGGCTTCATGGGTGTCGTGCACAAAACGCACGATCAACCCGAGAATTTTGTGCTGATACTTCAGCACCAGCAGATCGAAAGCTCGCTTGTCGCCACGCTGAACGCGTTCGACCAGCTGCTGATCCTCTTCCTGGGTTAGCATGAACACTCCTCGATAAACTCGGAGGAGGCTTGCATGACCAAACGACCGGACTTGCAAACATAGACTCGGGCTTTTCGCAAAAGTTCTCCCCCTCCAAGCAAGTTTCCTGCGGGCTCTGATTTGGCACGCACGAAAAACGCAGCGCGGGATGAACCGGCTGCGCGAATAATCTTGTCATCGGCTCGCCGGCAAGAACCCAACCGCAGGTTCCGCATTGAAGCCGACACTGTCCCTTGTTTCGGGCAACTGTCTATTGATCTTGGGCCTCTGGCAAAAGTTCCAAATATTTATAGACGTGCCGCGCCGACATTGTGCAACCGTGAGCGGAAAAAGCGTGTTTCATCTGCGATACAGTCGCTTTTTCCCAAAACCGCTGAAAAAAACATCCGACAAAGCGTCGGTATTTTTTCGTCACGGTAGTTTCACAATGCCATATCGGCCCGGCTATTGTGCCGCCCCACCCCTCTATATACTAGTGGGCTGTGTGGCTGTCTCGACTCGCCCATCCGCCTGTCCTGCGCCAACCCCGACCCGGGTCGCTTTGAGCGGAATCCTGAAATGAGCCAACAGTTTCAACACGATGTTCTGGTGATTGGCAGCGGCGCTGCCGGTTTGAGTCTCGCGCTGACCCTGCCCGGTCACTTGCGCATCGCCGTACTGAGCAAAGGCGACCTCGCCAACGGCTCGACCTATTGGGCACAAGGTGGCGTCGCGGCCGTGCTGGATGATACCGACACCGTCGAGTCCCATGTCGATGACACCCTCAATGCCGGCGGCGGCCTGTGCCATGAAGACGCCGTGCGTTTCACCGTCGAGCACAGCAAGGAAGCGATCCAGTGGCTGATCGACCAGGGCGTGCCGTTCACTCGTGACGAACAGTCCGGCACGGAAGACGGCGGTTTCGAATTCCACCTGACCCGCGAAGGCGGCCACAGCCATCGACGGATCATCCACGCAGCCGATGCCACTGGCGCTGCCATTTTCACCACCCTGCTGGCCCAGGCCAAAGAACGCCCGAACATCGAATTGCTCGAACAGCGGGTAGCGGTCGATCTGATCACCGAGCGCCGGCTGGGTCTGGAAGGCGAACGTTGCCTCGGCGCCTACGTGCTCAACCGCAAAACCGGGGAAGTCGATACCTTCGGCGCACGCTTCGTGATCCTGGCGTCCGGCGGCGCTGCCAAAGTCTATCTATATACAAGCAACCCTGACGGTGCCTGCGGTGATGGCATCGCCATGGCCTGGCGTTCGGGTTGCCGGGTGGCGAACCTGGAGTTCAACCAGTTCCACCCCACCTGCCTCTATCACCCGCAAGCCAAGAGCTTTCTGGTAACCGAAGCCCTGCGCGGCGAAGGCGCCCATTTGAAGCTGCCGAACGGCGAACGCTTCATGCAGCGCTTCGACTCACGTGCAGAACTGGCGCCACGGGACATCGTCGCCCGAGCCATCGACCACGAAATGAAGCGCCTGGGTGTCGATTGCGTCTACCTCGACATCAGCCACAAGCCCGAAGCCTTCATCCAATCGCACTTCCCGACCGTCTACGAGCGCTGCCTCGGCTTCGGCATCGACATCACCAAACAGCCGATCCCGGTCGTACCGGCCGCACACTACACCTGCGGCGGCGTGATGGTCGATCAACAGGGCCGCACCGACGTGCCCGGCCTGTACGCCATCGGCGAAACCAGCTTCACCGGCCTGCACGGCGCCAACCGCATGGCCAGCAACTCGCTGCTCGAATGCTTCGTCTACGCCCGTTCGGCAGCGGCGGACATTCTCGAGCAACTGCCTGAGGTCGCGATCCCGCGCGCCCTGCCCGCCTGGGACGCCAGCCAGGTGACCGACTCCGATGAAGACGTGATCATCGCCCACAACTGGGACGAATTGCGGCGGTTCATGTGGGACTACGTGGGCATCGTGCGCACCAACAAGCGCCTGCAACGGGCACAGCATCGCGTGCGCCTGCTGCTGGACGAAATCGACGAGTTCTACAGCAACTATAAAGTCAGCCGTGATCTGATCGAGTTGCGCAACCTGGCGCAGGTAGCGGAACTGATGATCCGCTCGGCCATGGAGCGCAAGGAGAGCCGAGGCCTGCATTACACCCTCGACTACCCGGACCTGCTGCCCGAAGCGCTCGACACTATTCTGGTGCCGCCCACCTACGTCGGCTGAACTTGAGGCGTACCCGCAGGCGTCGGTGCAGATCCGCCGCCTGCGAGTCTCGGGGCATACAGAACGACCTGACCCGCCGTTCACCGCACAATCGAAAGCGCAGCACCACGATCAGTGGCAGCGCCAGGCTGTCCGGGCGCAATTGCACCGCTTGCCAACCATCGGCCTTGTTCCACAGCTGCCAGCCATCGGCGTCCCGACGCAATCCGCAAAATGCCTCGGGATGACTCAGCAGGATCTGCCGCGGCAACACCCAGGCAGCATGGGCGAGACACGCGAATGCCCCGAGCAACCCGGCCCAGAATGGAATCGATAACAGAAACAAAGAACCCAGCGCGAATGCCTGGGCCAGAAGATACGCCGCCAGCAACTGCCGTGAGGCATGCCAGCGGCATTCGAACGTGTTACTTGGGCTGGACACGATCCAGAATCATGCGAACCATGCGTTGCAGCTCGGGATCTTCCGATTCGCTGCGCTCCATGAACCAGCCGAACATGTCCTGATCCTCGCACTCGAGCAGGCGGACATACAGCGCGCGATCCACCTCGTTCAGATTGGCGTAGACCTCTTTCACGAACGGCACCAGCAACACGTCGAGTTCCAGCATGCCGCGACGGCTGTGCCAAAAGAGGCGATTCAGTTCAACTTGTTCGACCATGGAGCCCTCCTCAAATAGGCCGCAAGTATACAGGCCCGAAGCGGGTCGAACAGTCGGCTTTGGTCGGGCACCACCGATCCTTTATCAACTACCCATTTCAACACCACCCCCTTATGATGTGCCCCAGTCTATTTACCCTGCGATGACCCATGGCCGATTCTGCTTTTTTCTGCACCCTCTCTCATGAAGGCGTTCTCGCGGTTCGCGGCGCGGATGCCGGCAAATTCCTGCAAGGCCAGCTGACCTGCAACATCAATTACCTGAGTGAAACCCAGGCCAGCCTTGGTGCCCGTTGCACGCAGAAAGGCCGGATGCAGTCGAGTTTCCGCATCGTGCTTGATGGCGACGGCGTGCTGCTGGCGATGGCCGGCGAGCTGCTGGAGCCGCAACTGGCGGATCTGAAGAAGTACGCAGTGTTCTCCAAATCGAAACTGACCGACGAAAGCGCCTCCTGGGTGCGCTTCGGTCTGGATCATGGCGATGCTGCCCTGAGCAGCCTGAGTCTGGAACTTCCGGCAGACACCGACAGCGTGGTTCGCCACGAAGGGCTGATCGCGATTCGCGTCTCCCCTAACCGTGCCGAACTTTGGGTGCCCGCCGATCAGGCCGACACAGTCAAAGGCAAGCTGTCCGCGCAATTGACCGAAGGCGAACTCAATCAATGGCTGCTGGGACAGATCCGCGCCGGTATCGGCCAGGTCATGCCGAGCACCCGCGAGCTGTTCATCCCGCAGATGCTCAACCTGCAAGCTGTCGGCGGTGTGAGCTTCAAGAAAGGCTGCTACACCGGCCAGGAAATCGTCGCGCGCATGCAGTACCTGGGCAAACTCAAGCGTCGCCTGTACCGCGTGCAACTGGACGCCAGTGAATTGCCGGAGCCGGGAACCCCGCTGTTCGCCCCGAGCCACGGCAGCTCCATCGGCGAAGTGGTGCTGGCCGCCCGTACCGAAAAGAATATTGAACTGCTGGCGGTGTTGCAGGCCGAAGCTGCCGACGCAGGCGATTTGCATCTGGGCACGGCCGAAGGTCCGGCGCTGCACTTGCTCGACCTGCCTTACGAACTGGATCGCGACCGCGAAATCCAGCGTTGATCGCAGCATTTGTTGCAACACCCTAGAGAAACGACATGAGTGAGCTGGCGGATAAGGTCCAACAGGATTTGGTTGAGGCCATCGATAACGATGACCTGGTTCTGCCAACGTTACCGGAAGTGGCCCTGCAGATTCGCAAGGCCGCTGAAGACCCGGATATCAGCGTCAGCGACCTGAGCAAAGTGATCGGCCGCGACACGGCGCTGTCGGCGCGCCTGATCAAAGTGGTCAACAGCCCGCTGCTGCGCGCCACTCAGGAAGTCACCGACCTGCACACCGCCATCACCCGGCTCGGCGTCAATTACAGCAGCAACCTGGCGATCGGTCTGGTGATGGAGCAGATCTTCCACGCCCGCTCCGACGTGGTCGAACAGAAGATGCGCGAAGTCTGGCGCAAGAGCCTGGAGATCGCCGGCGTCAGCTACGCGCTGTGCCGCCGCTACACCCAGCTCAAACCCGATCAGGCTGCGCTCGGTGGGCTGGTTCATCAGATCGGCGTGCTGCCGATCCTGACCTACGCCGAAGACCACTACGAATTGCTGTCCGATCCGGTGAGCCTCAACCACGTGATCGACCACATTCACCCGTTGCTCGGCGACAAGCTGCTGCGGGTCTGGGAATTTCCCGAGCGATTGGTGGAGTTGCCGGGGCTGTATCAGGATCTCAAGCGCGAATCGCAGCAGATCGATTACGTCGACATCGTGCAAGTGGCCAGCCTGTATTGCCACAAGGACACCGATCACCCGATGGCTCGCATCGATCCGTTCAGCGTGCCGGCATTCCGCAAGCTCGGCATCGATCCGGAAAACAAGGCGCTGTGCGCCGATCTGGAAGAATCCCGGTCGATGTTCTACTGATCAACCGGCGACAAAACTCACCCGCACCTTCAAACCCGCCTGCTCGCCATCGTGCAGACTGATCTGCGCCAGATGCGCGCGGCAGATTTCCCCGACAATCGCCAGCCCCAGCCCGGAACCGGCCACCTGCTGGTTGCGCCGGTAAAAGCGCTCGAACACCCGATCCCGCTCTTCCAGCGGAATGCCCGGCCCATCATCTTCAACCTCCAGCACCGCCGGCGCCGTGACCCGCAGAATCACGTTGCCGCCCGGCGGCGTGTGCGCCAGCGCGTTGTCCACCAGATTGCTCAGCAACTCGTTGAGCAACGTCGGCTCGCCGCGCAGCCACACCGGTTCGTCCGCTTCCAGCGCCAGCGCGACTCCACGCGCGTGGGCCAGCGGCGCCATGGCCATCCCCAGCTCCCGGGCCAACTGACTCAGATCGAGCAACTGCGCACCGCCCTCGGCGATCGCCCGGGCGCCGTTTTCCACCCGGGCAAGCGACAGCAACTGGTTGGCCAGATGGGTCAGGCGATCCGTGCTTTGCGCCGAGGATTCCAAGGTGTCGCGCCAGGTCTGCGGTTCGTTCGAGCGCAAGCCCAGTTCAAGTCGCGCCTTGAGCGCCGCCAGTGGCGTACGCAGTTCATGGGCCGCATCGGCGATGAATTGCGCCTGCCGCTCGAATTGCCCGCGCAGGCGTTCGGTAAAGTGATTGAGCGCCCGCACCAGCGGCCACAACTCGTGTTGCACTTCCACCAGCGGCAACGGCCGCAGGTCATCGGGCTGACGCTCTTCCACTGCCGTGCGCAAACGCTCGATCGGCCGCAGCGCCGCACTCACCGCAAACCACACCAGCAACAACGCGCCAATTGCCAGCATGCCCAGTCGCAGCAAGGTATCGGCCGCCAGACTGCGGGCCATGCTGACGCGCGCCTCGTCGGTTTCGGCAACACGGATTTCCGCCATGCCGTTCATGTTCGGCTCGCTGACCGCTTTTAGCAGACTCACCACACGCACGTTCTGCCCCTGATATTTCGCATCGTAAAAGCGCGCCAGGGCGGGATAGCTGTCGGTTCTCGGGGTGCCCGGTGGTGGGCCGGGCAGATTTTCATAGCCGGAAATCAACTTCTGGTTGATGTCGTTGACCTGGTAATAGATGCGACCCGCACTGTCGTAGGCAAAGGTATCGAGCGCCACATACGGCACGTCGGCACTGAGACTGCCATCACGCTGCGACAGACCGGCAGCAATGGTCCGCGCCGAGGCCAGCAGCGTGCGGTCGTAGGCGGTGTCGGCAGCTTCGCGACCGTTCCAGTACGCGCTCAATCCGCTGGCGAGCATCAACACCACCAGCAGCAGCGCGAGGTTCCACAGCAACCGCCAGCGCAGGCTGCTGGGCTTATGCATCGCGGCTTTCCAGCAGATAGCCCAGGCCTCGGAAGGTCACGATGGCCACTGAATGGCCGTCGAGTTTCTTGCGCAGGCGATGCACGTAGATTTCGATGGCGTCGGGGCTGGCCTCTTCGTCTAGGCCGAACACCTGCGCAGCCAGTTGCTCCTTGCTCATCACCCGACCCGGACGGGCAATCAGCGCTTCGAGCACTGCCTGTTCGCGAGAGGTCAGCGTCAGCAATTCATCGCCGAGTGTGAAGCGTCGGGTGTCGAGGTCATAGGCCAGCACACCGCAACGCTGCTGGCGTTCGCCGCCGAGCACGCTACGGCGCAACAGGGCTTTGACCCGCGCTTCGAGTTCGGTGAGTTCGAACGGTTTGGCCAGATAATCGTCGGCCCCAAGATTGAGCCCATGGACCCGATCCTTGACGTCGCTGCGAGCGGTCAGCATCAGCACCGGAAGGTTCTTGCCCCGGGCCCGCAGGCGCGCCAGCACTTCGAAACCGTCCATGCGCGGCAGGCCGACATCGAGGATCGCCACCGCGTATTCCTCGCTGCCCAGGGCCAGATCGGCAGCCACGCCATCGTGCAAGACGTCCACGGTCAGACCGGTGCTCTTGAGCGCCTGGGCGACGCTTTCGGCCAGCGGCAAATGGTCTTCGACGAGCAGGACACGCATGGATCTCTACCTCATTCAGGGATGGCCGACGCCATTCTTTGCGGCGGAGTTTACAGCCGCAACCGCCACTGTGAAGCCCGAAAACACGCGAAAGAATACTGAAAGGTTAGCGAAAGGTTGGGCCGTTAGAGTCGCTTCACCGAGGGTCCCGACTGCCGACCTTCGCCGTTTTGTCTGTCCTTACACCGTAGCTTCAAAACGTAGCTCTCGAAAAACGCCTCGATGCGTTTTCGCCAATAAGAACAATAACGAGGTACTGCACCATGCTGTCCACACAGCTTCAGGTTGACCCGTTTCATTCTTCCTCTCGAATTTCCCCGTTTTCGCTTGTCAGCGCGATCGTCGGCTGCACGGCGTTCAACCCGTCCGGGTCTGAGCCTGTTAGCCTGCGCGCGCGAAACTGCCGCACCTGAAACATCCCCAAAAACAACAACTCCCGTGGAGACACTCATGAACCGATCCCTGCGCCGTTTCGCCCTCGCCGCCGGTTGCGTGCTGTTCGCCGGCCAACTGATGGCCGAACCGAAACGTCCGGAATGCATCGCCCCCGCCTCCCCCGGCGGCGGTTTCGACCTGACCTGCAAACTGGCGCAAAGCGCGCTGGTCAACGAAAAACTGCTGACCAAACCGATGCGCGTGACCTATATGCCTGGCGGCGTCGGCGCGGTGGCGTACAACGCCGTTGTGGCGCAGCGTCCCGCCGATGCGGGCACTCTGGTGGCGTGGTCCAGCGGTTCGTTGCTGAACCTGGCCCAGGGCAAGTTCGGTCGGTTCGATGAAACCAACGTGCGCTGGCTGGCAGCGGTCGGCACCAGCTATGGCGCCATCGCCGTGAAAAGCGATTCGCCCTACAAAACGCTCGACGATCTCGTGCAGGCGCTGAAGAAAGATCCGAGCGCTGTGGTGATCGGTTCCGGCGGCACCGTCGGCAGCCAGGACTGGATGCAGACCGCACTGATCGCCAAAGCCGCCGGGATCAACCCGCGCGACCTGCGTTACGTCGCCCTCGAAGGTGGCGGCGAGATCGCCACCGCGCTGCTCGGCGGCCACATCCAGGTCGGCAGTACCGACATCTCCGACTCCATGCCGCATATCCAGAGCGGTGACATGCGCCTGCTGGCCGTGTTTGCCGAGAAACGCCTGGACGAGCCGGAAATGAAGGACATCCCGACCGCCCGCGAACAGGGCTACGACATCGTCTGGCCAGTGGTACGCGGTTTCTACCTCGGGCCAAAAGTCAGCGACGAAGACTACGCCTGGTGGAAAGACTCCTTCGACAAACTGCTGGCCTCGGAAGACTTCGCCAAGCTGCGCGATCAGCGTGAACTCTTCCCGTTCGCCATGACCGGTCCCGAGCTGGACACCTACGTCAAGAAACAAGTGGCGGACTACAAGGTGCTGGCCAAAGAGTTCGGCCTGATTCAGTGATCGTCTCTGTCTAGTGCTCACGGCCCTGCCTCGCAGGGTCGTGGCCCAGGAGCTCCCCATGCTTATTCAACGCATTTTTGCCTCGGTGCTGTTGCTGGTCTGCGCCAGCCTGGCACTGATGGCCTGGCCGTATCAGGCGGCTTTTTCCTACGAACCGGTCGGCCCTCGGGCATTCCCCCTGCTGATGCTGGGCCTGATGGGCCTGGCGCTGCTGTACATGGTGTTTCGTCCGGCGCCCATCAAACACAGTGAGGACGAGCCGCCGCTGGATCGCGAAACCCTGACCAAGATCTCGATCTGCGTCGCCCTGCTGCTGGTGTTCGCCGGCTTGTTCGAACCGCTGGGCTTCATCCTCAGCAGCATTCTGATCGGCATCCCGATGGCGCGCCTGTATGGCGGGCGCTGGGTGCCCAGCGTCATTGTCACGACGCTGATGGCGATCGGTTTGTACGTGCTGTTCGACCGCGTGATGGACGTACCGCTGCCCCTCGGCCTGCTCGACGTTCTGGAGAACTGATATGGATACTCTCGGTTATTTGGGTCAGGGCTTCGGCGTCGCGCTGAGTCCGTACAACCTGGTCACAGCCCTGACCGGCACGCTGATCGGCACCGTGGTCGGGTTGTTGCCGGGCCTGGGCCCGATCAATGGCGTGGCGTTGCTGATCCCGATTGCATTCGCCCTCGGCCTGCCGCCGGAGTCGGCACTGATCCTGCTGGCGGCGGTTTATCTGGGTTGCGAATACGGCGGCCGGATCAGCTCGATCCTGCTGAACATTCCGGGCGAAGCCTCCACCGTGATGACCACCCTCGACGGTTACCCGATGGCCCGCAAAGGCCTGGCTGGCGTGGCGCTATCGTTGTCGGCGTGGAGCTCGTTCATCGGCGCCTTCATCGCCACCTGTGGCATGGTGCTGTTCGCGCCGCTGCTGGCGAAATGGGCGATAGCCTTCGGGCCGGCGGAATACTTCGTATTGATGGTGTTCGCGATTGTCTGCCTGGGCGGCATGGCCGGTGACCGACCGTTGAAAACCTTCATCGCGGCGTTGATCGGTCTGTTCCTGTCCAGCGTCGGCATCGACGCCAACAGCGGTGTCTACCGCTTCACCGGCGACAACATTCATCTGACTGACGGCATTCAGTTCGTGGTGCTGGTGCTGGGCCTGTTCTCGATCAGCGAAATCCTTCTGCTGCTGGAGAAAACCCATCGTGGCCAGGAAGCGGTGAAAGCCACTGGGCGGATGATGTTCAACTTCAAGGAAGCGGCGTCGGTGTTCGTGGTGAACATCCGTTGCGGCCTGCTCGGCTTCATCATGGGCGTGTTGCCGGGTGCCGGTGCGACCCTCGCCAGCGCCGTGGCCTACATGACCGAGAAGCGCATCGCCGGTGCCAGCGGCAAGTTTGGTCAAGGCGACGCCCGCGGCCTCGCTGCGCCAGAAACCGCCATCGGCGCCTCCGCTTGCGGCGCGCTGGTGCCGATGCTGACTCTCGGTGTTCCGGGTTCGGGCACCACGGCGGTGATGATCGGCGCCCTGTCGCTGTACAACATCACCCCCGGCCCGCTGCTGTTCCAGCAACAGCCGGACATCGTCTGGGGCCTGATCGCCTCGCTGTTCATCGCCAACATCATGCTGGTGATCCTGAACATCCCGATGATCCGCATCTTCACCCGCATCCTCGCCGTGCCGAACTGGGCATTGGTGCCGGTGATCGCGATCATTACCGGGATCGGCGTCTACGCCGTGCACGCGACCACGTTCGACCTGTTCCTGATGGTCGGCATCGGCATCTTCGGCTACATCCTGCGCAAACTGGAT
Source organism: Pseudomonas sp. RIT778 (assembly GCF_019718735.1). NCBI lineage: Bacteria > Pseudomonadati > Pseudomonadota > Gammaproteobacteria > Pseudomonadales > Pseudomonadaceae > Pseudomonas > Pseudomonas sp. RIT778. The sequence continues at coordinate 44,620 of NZ_JAIHBA010000034.1, forward strand.
TTCCCGCTGTCGCCAGTCCTGCTGGGCTTCATCCTCGGCGGCCTGATGGAGCAGAACCTGCGCCGGGCGCTGTCGATTTCCAACGGTGCGCTGGACATCCTCTGGTCGAGCCCGATCACCTTCGGTGTCTGGGTGCTGACCGCGCTGATGCTGGCGTTCCCGCTGCTGCGCATCTGGCGCCGTCGCTCCGCTGCCCGGAACGCGATTGCCGATGTTTGATCGCTCCTCGTTGAAACAGTGGTGGGGAACCCCGCTGGTCGGTCTGCTTGGCGGTTACATCGCCAGCCAGATCGGCTGGCCGCTGCCGTGGATGGTCGGCTCGTTGCTGGCGATCATCCTGGTGCGCTGCCTGACCCCATGGCAATTGGCTGAAATCCCTGGCGGCCGCAAGTGCGGCCAATGGATCGTCGGTATCGGCATCGGCCTGCACTTCACCCCACTGGTGATGGAGCAGGTGCTCAGCCACTTCGGCCTGATCTTCTTCGGCGCGCTGGTCACCAGCCTGTCGGCGGTGGTCGGCGTGTGGCTGATGCGCCGCACCGGCGAAGATCGCGCCACGGCGTTTTTCTCCAGCATGCCTGGCGGCTCCGGCGAGATGGTCAACCTCGGCGCCCGCAACGGCGCGATGCTCAGCCATGTCGCGGCCGGGCAGAGTCTGCGGGTGTTGGTGGTGGTGTTGTGTGTTCCGGCGGCGTTCAAATATCTGCTGGGTGACGGCACTCCGATTTCACACGCTGGCAGCGTCGACTGGCGCTGGCTGGCGATTCTTTTTCCGGCGGGTGGCCTGCTCGCCTGGCTCTGGCAACGTCTGCGTCAACCCAACCCTTGGCTGTTCGGCCCGCTGCTGGTCAGCGCGGCAGTGAGCATCGGCTGGGATCTGCACATCGGTTTGCCCAACGGTGGCAGTCAGATCGGCCAGTGGCTGATCGGCAGCGGGCTGGGTTGTCACTTCAACCGGCAGTTCTTCCGCCGCGCACCGTCGTTCATGGGCCGCACGCTGATCGGCACGGCGCTGACCATGTTGATCGCGACACTGGCGGCGTTGGGGCTGAGTGCACTGACCCACCTGGATCTGCGTTCGCTGACCTTGGGCATGATGCCCGGCGGGATCGCCGAGATGAGCCTGACCGCAGAAACCCTGCAACTGTCGGTGCCGCTGGTGACGGCGATGCAGGTGATGCGGCTGTTGTTCGTGCTGTTTCTGGCGGAACCGTTGTTCAAATACTGGAACCGTAATTCCGAAGCCTGATCCGGTTACTGATCGTTCCCACGCTCTGCGTGGGAATGCAGCCTGGGACGCTCCGCGTCCCAAAGCGGACGCAGAGCGTCCATTGAGGCGTTCCCACGCAAAGCATGGGAACGAGATTAGCTGCCAGCCCTGAGTTTCAGACCACCGACGGCAGGCGCCACTCGATCGGCGCTTCGCCGTTCTGCTCGAGGAATTTGTTGGTGCGACTGAAGTGTCCGCAACCGAGAAAGCCGCGATAGGCCGACAGCGGTGACGGATGCACCGACGTCAGCACCAGATGTTTGGTGGCGTCGATCAGCTTCTGCTTGCTCTGCGCATGAGCGCCCCAGAGCATGAACACCAGATGCGGTTGCTGCTGGCTGACCACTTCGATGATCCGGTCCGTAAAGAACTGCCAGCCCTTGTCCTTGTGCGCATTGGCGTTGGCGCGTTCGACGGTCATGGTGGTGTTGAGCATCAACACGCCCTGATCGGCCCAGCTCTGCAGATAGCCGTGGTTGGGGATGTCGATGTTCAGGTCGCGCTTCAGCTCTTTATAGATGTTGACCAGCGACGGCGGCGCCGGCACGCCCGGTTGCACCGAGAAGCACAAGCCGTGGGCCTGGCCCGGGCCGTGGTACGGGTCCTGGCCTAGGATGACCACTTTCACCTTGTCCAGCGGCGTCGAATTCAACGCGTTGAAGATCATCGGGCCCGGCGGATAGATTTCCTTGCCGGCCGCCCGCTCCTGCTGCAGAAAAGTGCGCAACTCTGCCATGTAAGGCTGGTCGAATTCGGCACGCAGTGCCTCCTTCCAGCTCGGTTCGAGTTTGATACGGTCGTCAGCAGTCATGGTCATACCCGGCAAAAACAATGGGGCGAACCCTAGGAAAGCCGACCACGCTTGTCAATTGATCTGACGCAGATCCGGCACTTTCCCACACAGCGATCATACTGATCGTTCAAATTCCCGATCGAGGTCACGATGAATCTGCACTTCGAAGAACTCACCGGCACCGACGGCGCGCGCATCGGCGTGGCCACGCTGGATGCCGAAAAGTCGCTCAATGCGCTGTCCCTGCCGATGATCCACGCCCTGAGCGACAAACTGAACGCCTGGGCCAAGGATCCGCAAATCGTCTGCGTGCTGCTGCGCGGCAACGGCGCCAAGGCGTTCTGCGCCGGCGGCGAAGTGCGCAGCCTGGTGGAAGCCTGTCGCGCCCATCCCGGTGAAGTACCGCCGCTGGCCGCACAGTTTTTCAACGCTGAATACCGTCTGGATTACAGCCTGCATACTTACCCGAAACCGTTGATCTGCTGGGGCCATGGCTATGTGCTCGGCGGCGGCATGGGCCTGCTGCAAGGCGCGAGCATCCGGATCGTCACGCCGAGCAGTCGACTGGCGATGCCGGAAATCAGCATCGGCCTGTACCCGGATGTCGGCGCCAGTTGGTTCCTGTCACGACTGCCGGGCAAGCTCGGTTTGTTCCTCGGCCTGACCGGCGCACACATGAACGGCCGCGATGCGATCGATCTGGATCTGGCCGACCGCTTCCTGCTCGACGAACAGCAGCAGGAACTGATCGACGGCTTGTTGCAGTTGAACTGGCAGGAACAGACCGCCATGCAGCTCAACAGCCTGCTCAAGGCGCTGCAGCAGGAAGCCGTGGCGCAAATGCCTGAGGCGCAATGGCTGCCGCGTCGGCAGCAGATCGATGAATGGCTGGATGTCAGCGACGTAACCTGCGCCTGGAAAGCCATCAGCCTGCATCGGGACAGCAGCGACCTGTTGATTGCCCGTGCGGCGAAAACCATGAATGAAGGTTCGCCACTGACGGCGCATCTGGTCTGGGAACAGATCATCCGTGCCCGCCACTTGTCGCTGGCCGAAGTCTTTCAGATGGAATACACCCTGAGCCTCAATTGCTGCCGACATCCGGAGTTCAGCGAAGGGGTCCGGGCGCGGCTGATCGACAAGGATCACAAACCGCACTGGCACTGGCCGGACATCGCCCGGGTACCGGACGCGGTGGTCGAGGCGCACTTTCACAAGGTCTGGGAGGGGCGGCATCCGTTGGCGGATCTGTCGCAATACTAAAACTGATCATTGCCCGCGATGGCACTTTCTTGAGCTCTGTCGCGGGAAGTTTGAGCCAGTTGCGAAACTATCTGCGATCAAACATTCAACTCGTAAAACGCGATTATTTCCTTCATTGCCCGCAACGCCTCTTCATCATTTCTCGGCAAGATATCCTCTACATCCCGTAAGGGAGGTAGAGGGTGCAAAAGCTCAGCGAGCTGGTTCGCCGTGTAATTTTTAACAGCGCCCTCTTCTCCTTGAACGCTGATGAAACTGATGGCGGCATCGCCTCCTGAAAAGTGTTCGGAGACACGAACCTTTGGAGACATGCCATAACTCACTACGATGACGAGATCATTCCGTTCACGGTGGAACTTGAGTTGACCAATCGACAGTCCGACCTCCGAAAAATCTATACCGTCAGTTCCGCCGCCGGCATTGATTACCAGGTCTCGCCCAAGCCCATCATATTTATACACATCATTGCCCCCGCCACCGGACAAGGTGTCATTGCCCGGCCCACCGTAAAGCACGTCATCGCCTGAGCCACCGCCGAGCAGATCATCTCCTTGCATCCCTCTTATTTCACCAGCGCCTGTGAGGGTGTCATTACCGCGACCGCCCACGAGCGGTAGAAAATGGTTCTCTCGAAAGGAGAGAACCTGAGTAGCGTACGGAACAGTGACGCCGTGATGATAAATATCGGGGGCATTGCCTAATCGGCTAACGAGGTCTTTAAAACTTATGCTCGATCCGTCAGAAAACCTCACTCGTTCAATTCCGGAACCGCCGATGTCATTCGGATTGGGCAAAACGATTCGTACTTTTTGAGTTCCGCCCCATTCGATATCGAGTGTCGTGTACAGCATCTGGGCTCGAGGCGGTTGACGATGAGCGCCACGCAGTGGGGCCGGTGAGAGTTCAATATTTACCGTCTCAACCAACACAGCGCCCCAGGTTAGCTTCAACTTATCTGGTTTCGCCTCTTCCGGAAGAACGACGGTATCAACATCAAGCCCCGCAAACTCTTCATGCCACCCAGAGGCTCCAACCTCGGGGCGCAAAAAAACAGGGTCAAGAACGTCGGCAATAATGGTGGTTGCGCCATCATGCGCTTCAACTATGTAAGTGTCGGGACCGTTTTCGCCGTAAAGCCAATCTTCTCCCGGCCCACTGATCAAATAATCGGCACCCGCGGAGCCGAGCAGTGTGTCGTTGCCTGCGCCAGCTGATAAAAATGCGCCTGGGATCCTGTCGCTCACCCCGCCGTACTTAAGCACTGAACCAGCATAGGTAACCACCAAGTCATCTCCTGCACCGCCATGAAAGAGATTACCCACTTCGAGATTTACCCTGCCGCCAGCGTCATTACCATGAACAACTTTATGTTTGATCGTTTGGGTAGTAGAACTCCAGCGAAACGCTTTACGAACAGTTTCATGATTTTCAAAACTGCCAGCGGGGTACACGTACCACCCCAGAATAGCGCCCGAGTGGTCTATATCTTCGACTACAGCATCACCCACGTTGAACGAGAATCCCGAATAACTGGAGCCAGACGGGTAATATTTTGGCTTTTGTTTCGGTAATTGCGCAGTTTCAGCTTTTACAAACTTGAACGTGGTTTTCGTTGCAGAATTTGACTGCCTTTCAGTCACCACAGCGTCAGCGGCAATCGCCCCCATCCACTCCGGTGTTTTGGAAAAGACTCCGGCTTCAACGTCCTCATGGATCAGTTCGGCGCTGATGGCATAGCCACTTTTGTCGGTAGCAATATGACTTCTAACCCAAACACCCTGATCGTTCAGTGCAAATCCTGATGCCTGCCGGGCCGCTGAGCGCTTTGTGTTCAGTTCCGAAAGAAAAAGGCTATCCCACCGGGTGTGACGACCCGTTTCACTGCCTTCCCTCTCAGTAGAAGCGGCTAAGTCATCGGGCAGTGTCTGGACGACTGCTTCGCTCTCACTCTCAATGTCCTGCTTTTTTTCGGGATCGGGTACCGCAGCAAATGTCGCAGACGGACCCGTTACATCTACCGGTTGCACCGTTAATTTGATTACATCCTGGAAATTCAGGATCACGCCATCGTTGAACCTGAACGTCGAACCTGCCCACTTTTCATGGTGAAGAATCAGAAGCGCGTCACCAATACCATTCGACAGCCGCAACGCCGTGCCCTCATCAAGATTGACTATCTTGGCCTGCAAGTTCTCCGCAGAAAATCCATCACCAAAACTTACGACATTGTTGCCACCTGTATCGGTAACAACATCCAGTCCATCGCCCACTCCGAAGTAGAAAACATCGTTGCCCTGCATCCCTTCCAGATAATCGTTGCCGGCGCCACCCTCAAACACGTTATCGCCAGGGCCGCCGCGCAAATAATCGACTCCCTCCCCGCCAACCAGCGTGTCGTTTCCACCACTGCCCAGCAAAGTGTCGTTGCCTGAGCCGCCGTCAAGATAATCGGCGCCATGTTCTGCTTCGGATGTTTGCTCGTAGTCCCCCACCAAAAAGTCATCATCGGCACCGCCCAAAAGCGTATCGGCGCCCAAACCTCCCCAGAGCGTATCGTTTCCTGAATTACCTTGAATGTGGTCATCGTTGGTTCCGCCCGCTTTCAAGTTGGGCTCATCGCCATCCAGAGCGTCGGCGCCTGATCCGCCTATCAGTGTGTCGGAGCCACCCAAGCCACGGAGTGTGTCGTCACCCGCACCGCCATCGAGATAATCATCACCGTGATAACGAATCGGGTGTTCATGGTAATCACCAACTAACTCGTCGTTGCCGCTGCCACCAAAAAGTGAGTCATCGGCACCGCCGCCCCAAAGGGTGTCATTTCCCTCACCGCCATCCAGAAAATCACTTCCGAAAAAGTCTGCGGCATCACCCGAAACGCCTCGCAGCACCTCGTCATCACCTTTCAGCACATCATTGCCGCTGCCTCCGTACAACACGTCGCTACCACCGTTTCCGGCAAGGAAGTCATCGCCACTGCCACCCGCCAACAAATCGTTGCCATGATGGCGACTGTCGAGACCGCCACCCCAATCCAGGTTGTCTCCCGATAATGTGTCATCGCCACTCCCGCCAGCCAGCGTGTCATTACCCTCTTCGCCGTACAGTGTGTCGTCGTCACTTCCGCCATCGAGCAGGTCACCTCCCCTGCCGCCATTGATAAAATCCCGGCCACCCTGCCCATAGAGGATGTCGTCACCGCCCTCGGTGGGACTATTCAATGAAAATTTGTCAAAGACGCTACGCATGCTGATAACGCCATCACTGAGTGGAACGTCGATGCGCTTGACTGTCCAATTTTGCTCATGTGCACCGGTTGTTTGATCACCGGACAAATTGTCATCACCTGCTCCCCCAATCAGCGTGTCTCGACCGTTGCCGCCGAGCAGCACGTCTCGCGAGGCAGTGCCGACAAGCAGGTCATCACCCTGCCCACCATCCAGCCAGTCGCCACGGCTGGCCTTTCCCTTTGTTGCATCGGAAAAGGCATTTTCCAGCGTCGACTGCTTGTCACCGAATAAACGGTCATTGCCGTCCTTGCCGAACAGTCGATCAGACCCGCCAAGACCAACGATGAGGTCATCTTTCGGTGATCCGTAAAGCAGGTCGGCTTTGTTCCTCTGTTTAACATTGGGCAAAAGCAAGGCGTTGCCCAACTCATCGTAAGAAGGCTGATCTCCGCGAACATTGGGGTCGTTATCTTTAATTTTCCAGTCGCCTTGAAGGACCAGATCGGGAGCGGGGAACACCTGGTCCTGGTAATCAGGAAGATCAATGCCGAGCATCCCCGGCTTGAAGTTCTTTACGACGATGAGATCACTCAGTCCGTATTGAATGTTCAGCGTGTTTTCAGCCTGATCTTCAATGAGCGTCAAGCTGATGGCTCGATCCTCCGTAAGCCAGATATTGCTGAGCGGAGCACTGCGTTCGAGAGGTGGGATCGGAAGTCCATTTATCAGCAACGCGCCCTCAACGTCCGCATCAAAAATTTCGTCTATTCCATCTCCGCTGGAGAACTCATACCGATCGTTACCCGGCCCGCCAGTCAGAGAGTCGTTGCCCTTGCCACCCACCAACACATCATCACCGGCCATACCGTACAACGCATCATTGCCATCGCCTCCTGTTAAAGAGTCATTGCCGCGAGCCCCTTGGATAAAGTCATTACCGGACAGTCCGCTGATGGAATCGTTGCCGCCACCGCCGTAAAGATGATCGGTATTCGTTCCGCCACCAAATGATCGACCGCCGTCATCACCAAACATGACCAGAGGGTTCAAGACACCTGTATTCATCGGGGCCTGTTTGCCAGAAGCCAGATCCGAATAGGAAAAGGTCTGGACAGTATTTCGACCGAACGATCCATTGGTTCGGGAAATCAGCCGGGCCAGCATTTCAGAGCGATCGGCAAGCCACTGTTCAGTGATGAAGCCCTCGCCCGTTTCGGGGTCGTAAAGCTCCAGGCCGCGTCCGGAAAAACCGTCGGCCCGCTCAATCACGATTTCACTTAGCTGCTTGAGGGAATTGCGTAACGCGGCGCCGATTGGCGTTGCCTGACTGGCCAACGTTGCCCAGTCCTTGGCACTGCCATACTCGCCAATGGTTCTGGTAACGATGCTTTGCGATTGAGACGGAGAAAGTGCGGAGAAAAATGTGTAGGCGTTGGAGGCGAAGGTTTCATCGGTGGTCGGTGTGGCAGCCGAGTTCCCGTCGTAGCTTCGCCTGAACATGTCAAAGAAATCATTCAGGTTATATCGCAATATCAGGCTGACAATAGGTGAGATAGGCGTACCTTTCACCACATGCTGAATCAGCGGATTGATGCTGCCACTGGCGAGAGCGATATTTATTTGTTCGGGCAGGACTGAAAACAGGCTTTCAACCATATTCGACCCGAAGTTTTTAATCACTGCCTGCAATGCAACACTGTATGAGTCCACGGCAAACAGAATATTCTTTAGATCGTCCAGCCTATTGACCTTAGCAAGATCATGATTACCTTTGATGTGGGAGTCCGGATCACCGGCGGAGATCAACCTCCAAGTTTCATATGGTTTTTCTCCACCCAACAGGCTGAAGCCGATTGTTCCAGACCATCCGGCATTATGACTGGTCGCTGTATCAACGTTGCCCATATCATCACGAAATAGTACTTCACCAATCGCGCTCGCATCGATTTCTGCAATTTGGCTTATGGAGGGCACAGTCCATGGCGCCAAATCATGTTCAACGGAGCCTTTTATCAGCGTATTCATGAAATTGACAGCCACCTGATTAGATGACTTTTGCATCTTGAAATCGCTAAATTTTTTATTTAGCCTCAACTCCCCCTGCCGCATAGTGTAGGCTCGGATCAACGCAGAGTAAGCGCCCACCCCGCCATTTGCATCAATTGCTACATCGAGCCAGAGTTTGGCATCTTTTAAAATGCCCTTTACGTTCTCGTCGAACGCAGAACCGTCTAAAATTTTCTCATCCAGGATATTTGACAATGTGCGGTAAAGTACAGCACAGCTTCGCCCCTCCACTGCCATCGCAAAATACTCTTCCTCCTCGACATTGAATTCCATTCCCTCACAAACATTTGCAGCCTGCAAAATTTCCGACTTTTCCAAATCACTGAATATGTAGCTCATATCTACTTCCCTGTAATAATTGAATGTGAAAGATAGTCACTGACAGCCTTAAGCGCTTCTGGAGCACCCCGCAAACCCTCGGTACCCAAATGTATACGAGCATCCCCACCTGCAAAGTCGAAATGGTGCAACCCGACCGTGCAATACGTACGCAAACTACCAAACTCCAAATTCTCCAGCTGCTCCTTATTCATTTTCAAAAGATATGCTTTACTCAAACCTCTTGCAGAAGCTTTAGATTCTGGCGAATTCAAACCATCACAATTTATCCTCCGTGGTGTTCCATCACGCCGGCGCCAGTCGTGCATAACAAAAGTTCGAACAGAGAATTCATTTTTGATACTGGGTGGAGGCGCGGTAAGCCAAAGTTCCAGGCCTGGATAGTTCTTCAGCTTTACAACCAGCTCATCCGGCCAATCCACATGCCGCCCGCCCATATTGTGCGGTTCCGTGGTATCCCTTCTGGTGTAAAGCCTGGCGGAAACCCGGAAATGCGTCCAGCTGGTGGGTGGTTCTACCCCAAGAGTTTCATACACAGGAAACAGTTCTTCTCCCGTCCACCAGAATGATCCTGAAAGAAGATCGGCAATACAGGACCCGTCGCTCCTTAATGTCGATCCAAAATGGAACCCGGGAATCTTTGTCCGGTCCAGCAGGCTGCCGCCAAGTATCGGGACCTGCTCCATACCCGCCAGCTTCCTGCTGCACGCCCCTTGTTTCTTCTGATAAATCTCGCGCGCTACTGCGGCCTCCTCCCATCGAATACAGAAATCAACGACCCAATAACAGATCGCTAATAACACGCCATATTTAACTCCCCTTCTGCACTGGCGAAAAACCTCCTTGCGAGACATCTTAAGCATTTCAAATCTCCATTTTAAAATGACCAATCACATCACTCGAAACAACTCACCTCATCAACCCCTTAAACACTTCAAAGTAACCGCTTACTCCTTTAACCACATCGAATTCGCTTGCCTTCAACCTCGCCGCATCTTTCATAGACTCAAAACCACCGAAAGACGTTAAAACCCTGCACACTGCCGTGGCGATTTCTTCAGCGTCAAAAAAATCAACAAGTATCCCGCTGATCCCATCTTCGATAACTTCCTGCACGGGAGCGGTATTTGAACCTACGACAACACAGCCAGATGCCATTGCTTCCAATAAAGACCATGACAGTACAAACGGATATGTCAAATACACGTGAGCCTTTGAAAGACTCAGAACAGACCTGTATGTTTGATAAGGCAACCTCCCAATAAAGTGAACATTGGAAATATCAACATCCACCTCCGCGACCATCTTGCTTCGCCAGTTCGGGTATCCAATGGGCATCCGCCCATAACTGACATCATCCCCACCCACTACAATGACCTGCGCACTCGGGCACTTTTCCTGAATATAGGGAATGGATCTCATAAAACTATGAAAGCCTCGGTACGGCTCGAGGTTTCTGGCGACATAAGTCACGATAGGCTGACCTGCTCTTAACACGCGCCCACTCGGCAGCGTTACAGACTCGACCTTTTCTGATTCGGCAAATTGAACAATGCCTTCATGAATGACGCGAATTTTAGACTGATATATTTTCGGAAAAAGACCGCGCTGCCATTGTGTAGGTGCAATCCCGGCATCGCACTGCTCAATATTCAGGAGATGCATCGAATTCAAGATTCTAAGCCTTGAGGACGTATCCATCGCACAGGGAAACTCAGGATCGAAACCAGAGTCCGCCTCACGCGCTCGGTAATAGTACTCACAGAAATGAACCAGAGGCACGTCGGGATACACATCTTTGACGAATAGCGATTCACCCCACCCAGGATGAGCGAGAACTACATCAGGCCGAAAGCCTGCCTGGCTGAGTCTCTTCAATATTCGTTGAACTTGTTGCCCGTCCGCAACAGCCTCTTCATATCTGTACAAATAGTTATGAACGCCATTAATCATCTTCCTTGAGGGTCGATAACGAAATAATTTTACCCCTGCAATACCTGGCGCTGTATCGCGTCCAATTGCAATGACGCCCAGACGCCTGTGCAATGCTTCCAACGCCACATGACGAAACTGACCGGGAAAATTCTGATGAATGATAAGAAGATTCATATCTGAGCAATAACCCGCGCTTATACACCTCCATGAAATTGAAGTTTTTCAACGTCAACATGTGCATACAAACGCTAACAAATGGTCAGAAATAAAACTGTAGGAGGGTTCCGAGAACCTCCTAGGAGATGGTGCAATCCACACCAACACAAAAAACAGGCACAAAAAAAGCGGCGCTCAATGCGCCGCTTTTTTGCGGGGGGTTACCAGCGGTTGCCGTGTCGGTTGTAGTCGCCGCGTCCACTGTGACGGTCGTAGTTGCCACGACCCCGGCGGTCATCCCAGCCACCGCGACGGTGGTCGTCCCAGCGTCCGCGATCATGACCGTGCCAGCGACGGTTCTCGTAGTAGCGCGGAGCCGGTTGGTAGTAACGAGGCGCCGAGTAATAGCGTGGAGCCGGTTGGTAATAACGTGGCGCTGGCTGGTAGTAACGCGGCGCCGAATAATACGTGCTGCCGCCGCTGTAATAAGTGCCACCGCTGTTGTAGTACGAAGGTGCCTGCGATGTGTAGACCTCTGAGCTGTAGTAGCCATCTCCGTAGGAATAAGGGACGCATCCGCCAAGGGAAAAAAGCATCACGGTAAACAGAAGAATTCGGCGATACATGGCGGCCTCCTGGACCGCGGGTAGCCACACCAGCGACGCTGGCAGGCGTCAGTCTTTCATTCGGCGACTGACGAAATATCTGACAGCGATTTCGGCATCCGGTGCGTTTCTGCAACAACTTGAAACAAGTGATTCATGAAACCTTGTTCATGCAGAAATGCCGTCATTCAGCCGCTGATTAGTGGTGCCCACCGTGGTATCCGCCGCCGTGATAACCCCGTCCGTAGCCACCGCGATAGCCATAGCCGCCGTAGTAATAGCGGGCACCGCCGTAGTAGCGCGGACCGTAATAACCACCGTAGTAATAAGGCGAGTAGTAGCCGGGATAGTAATAGGGCGTGGAGTAAACATCGTAGCCACCGGCGTAGTAGTAACAACCGGACAGCCCCAGACCGAACACCGCAGCGAACAGTGCCCGACGCAGCATTTTCTTGAGCAGCATGACGGCCTCCTGAAAGACCTGTGACAGCAGTCGGCACAGACCGGCTGACATCAGGTTTGACTGGCTAACCGCTAACGAGTGCCCACGCCGAACGCGCATCGGATCAGCGGCCATCGCGCTGCATCACGGTGCAAGCGCGCACCAACACAAAGCGTCGCCCGCACCTGCCAACTGAGCCCTGCTACCCACAAGCCACGTGGCAGGCGGCTCGCCGCGACTTGGCACGCCTCTCGCTTTAGCAAACCCGTGCAGGAGTCATCACAGGTTCGCGGCACCACAATTTGCAATGGCTGACTAGGGTTCCGGCTCGCATCTGCGAGTGGCTGGTCCGAGAGTTGGCGACCTCCAGTTGAGGTTACACGGCGGGACAAAAGCCCGGGAGACAAGCCACCGTTCGCGGTGCCGCGTTGCCTTCCTGTCCGCCCTCGATCAACTGGAGAATCCGCCATGTCACGACTACGTTTCCCCGCCCTGCTCGCCGCCGCCTTCGCCGCCCTCCTCAGCAGCCAGACCCAGGCTGCCCAGAAAGACCATTTCAGCGTGTGCTGGACGATCTACGCCGGCTGGATGCCATGGGAATACGCCGGCAGCCAGGGCATCGTCGATAAATGGGCGAAGAAATACGGGATCAAGATCGACGTGGTCCAGCTCAACGACTACGTCGAATCGATCAATCAATACACCGCCGGTCAGTTCGATGGCTGCACCATGACCAACATGGATGCGCTGACCATTCCGGCCGCCGGTGGCGTGGACAGCACCGCGCTGATCGTCAGCGATTTCTCCAACGGCAACGACGGCATCGTCCTCAAGGGTGACGGCAAGAAAGTCGCCGACCTGAAGGGCATGGACGTCAACCTGGTCGAACTGTCGGTCTCGCATTACCTGCTGGCCCGCGCGCTGGACTCGGTCGACCTGACCGAAAAAGACCTGAAAGTGGTCAACACCTCCGACGCCGATATTTCCGCCGCCTTCAACACCGAGCAGGTCAACGCCGTCACCACCTGGAACCCGATGCTTTCGGACATCAAGGCCAAACCCGGCGTGACCGAAGTCTTCAACTCCAGCCAGATCCCCGGCGAAATCATGGACATGATGGTGGTCAACAGCACCACCCTCAAAGACAACCCGGCGCTGGGCAAGGCGCTGACCGGCGCGTGGTTCGAAGTGGTCGACTTGATGAACGCCAGAAACACCGCCGGCAAAGCCGCACTTGAGCACATGGCCAAAGCTTCGGGAACCGATCTGGCCGGATTCCAGGCGCAACTGGACACCACCAAACTGTTCGCCACGCCGAAAGAAGCCCTGGCGTTCGCCACCAGCAAGCAACTGCCGGAAACCATGCGCAAAGTTGCCGAGTTCTCGTTCCAGCACGGTTTGCTCGGCGAAGGCGCCAAGGACACCAGCGCCGTCGGCATGTCCTTCGCCAACGGCGTGACCAGCGGTGACACAGGCAATCTCAAGCTGCGTTTCGATCCGACTTACGTGCAGCTGGCCGCCGACGCCAAGCTGTAAGCCACGGAGGATTTGGCCATGCGCCTGATCAATCGTCACCCGGATCGACCGAGTCGCCTGCTGCTGGTGATCCTGCCCTTCGCCCTTGTGCTGTTCGCCTACTTCATGGGCTCGGCCGAGCGCCTGGCGGACAACCCCAACGACAAACTGCTGCCCAGTGCGGTGCAGATGAGCGATGCGGTCAAACGCCTGGCATTCAAAGCCGACAGTCGCACCGGCGAATACCTGCTCTGGCAGGACACCGCGTCGAGCCTCGGACGCCTGGCCATCGGCCTCGGCATCGCGGCGCTGGCCGGGTTGTGCCTGGGCATGGCGGCCGGCACCCTGCCGCTGTTCGGCGCACCGTTGTCGCCGATGCTGACGGTGTTATCGATGGTGCCGCCGCTGGCGATACTGCCGATCCTGTTCATCGTCTTCGGCCTCGGCGAGCTGTCGAAAGTGATGCTGATCGTGATCGGTATCACCCCGGCACTCGCCCGAGATCTGGAACAGCGCGCGCGGGACATTCCGGTCGAACTGCTGATCAAGGCGCAGACCCTCGGCGCCTCGACCTGGACCCTGATGCTGCGCGTGGTTCTGCCGCAACTGTTGCCGCGCCTGCTGATTTCACTGCGGCTGATGCTCGGCTCGGCGTGGCTGTTCCTGATCGCCGCCGAAGCCATCGCTTCCACCGACGGTCTGGGCTACCGGATTTTCCTCGTGCGCCGTTACCTGGCGATGGATGTGATCCTGCCGTACGTGGTGTGGATCACCCTGCTTGCCTGGCTGATGGATTGGGGCCTCAAGCGCCTGACCCGGCGCGCATTCCCCTGGTATGAGGGGGCGGCCAAATGAGCTTCATCACAGTGAAAAACGTCTGGCAGCAATACGCCGACCAAGTAGTGCTCGAAGGCTTGAACCTCAACGTCAACGAGGGCGAATTCTGCACGCTCGTCGGTGCTTCGGGTTGTGGCAAGTCGACCTTCCTGCGCCTGCTGCTCGGTCAGGAAACCGCCAGTCGCGGCGAGATTCTGCTCGATGGTCAGCCACTGGCGCGCGAGCCGGATGCGAGCCGTGGCGTGGTGTTCCAGCGCTACTCGGTGTTCCCGCACCTGTGCGTGCTGGACAACGTCGCCCTCGGCCTCGAACTGCCGCGTGCGCCACTGCTCGGGCGTCTGTTCGGCAGTGCCAAACAGGACGCCCGCGAGCAGGCCTCGGCGCTACTGCACAAAGTCGGCCTCGGCCATGCGCTGGACAAGTACCCGGCGCAACTGTCCGGCGGCATGCAACAACGGTTGGCGATCGCCCAGGCGTTGATCATGAAACCGCGCGTGTTGCTGCTCGACGAACCGTTCGGCGCACTCGATCCGGGCATTCGCAAGGACATGCACGCGCTGCTGCTGACGCTGTGGCGCGAGACGCAACTGACCGTGTTCATGGTCACCCACGACCTGTCCGAAGGTTTCAGCCTCGGCACCCGCCTGCTGGTGTTCGACAAGGTCCGCCTCGACCCGCACGCCCCCGGCGCCTATGGCGCACGCATCACCTACGACATCCCTTTGAACAGCGACCGCCGCGCCCAACGCGCCGCCGTCGACGCCCTGCCGGTGCAACTGGCGAGCGCCCTTCGAACCGCTTGAGAGGAACTTCCCATGACTGATTCAACCCGAATTTTTCCACCCTTCGCCGAAGAAACCCTGCCCGGCGGCGGCCACCGCTCCTTCGTCTTGAAGCGCGGGCAACTGCTGCGTCTGACCGACCTGCGCGGTGGGGCCAACGTCAGCCTGACCTTGCTCAACGCCAACGAAAAAACCGAGCGCCTGAACCTGCCCGACAGCCTCAAGTGCCAACACACCGCCAAGCTCACCACCGGCCATTGCCTGTACTCGGACATGGGCCGGGTGCTGGCGGCAATCACCGCAGACACTTGTGGCTGGAGCGACAGCCTCGGCGGTGTGCTGTGCGCTGAAGAGGTCGCGGAAAAATACGGCCAGGGCCGCTATCAGGAACTGCGCAACGGTTTCTTTCGCAACGGCACCGACAACCTGCTGGTGGAACTGGGCAAGTGGGGCCTGGGCCTGTCCGACCTTCTGATGACCCTCAATCTGTTCAGCCGGATCAACGTCGATGAAGCCGGGCGCTTCCATTTCGTCGAAGGCCATTCGAAGGCCGGCGATTACATCGAGCTGTACGCCCCGATGGACACCCTCGTCGTCCTCACCGCCCTGCAACACCCGATGGACCCGTCGCCCGACTACGCGCCTAAACCGCTGAAGCTGAGCTGGATGAACGCTGACCCGAGCGTCGCCGAGCACTGCCGTACCTCGCGCCCGGAGAACGAGCGCGGCTTTATCAACACCGACCGTTTGTTTGCCTGAGGATCATCGCCATGTCAGTTGCTATCGCCACTTCGCAGAAACAACCCGACGCTGCGGTGTACCGCGCCACCATTCCCGCCGGCGAACCCTGGCTGATGGAGGTCAAGGCCGGCCAGACCCTGCGCATCCTCGATCTGGAAGGCAATCAGGCGGTCGACACCTTGTTTTACAGCGCCGCCAATCCCCGTGAGCGCTACGACGTACAACGCACATTGCGCCGACAAAACAACGTCTACCTGAGCACCGGCAGCGTTTTGTATTCCAACCTCGGCAAACCGATGCTGACCCTGATAGCCGACACCTGCGGCCGCCACGACACCCTCGGCGGTGCCTGCGCGCAAGAGAGCAACACCGTGCGCTACGCCTTGGAAAAACGCTACATGCACAGCTGTCGCGACAACTACCTGCGCGCCTGCGCCCACGACGGACGCCTGGGCAAAGGTGACATCGGGCCGAACATCAATTTCTTCATGAACGTGCCGGTGACTGCCGAGGGTGGCCTGACCTTCGAAGACGGGATTTCCGCCCCCGGCAAATACGTCGACCTGCGCGCGGAGATGGACGTGATCGTGCTGATTTCCAACTGCCCGCAACTGAACAACCCGTGCAACGCCTACAACCCGACACCTGCGGAGCTACTGGTATGGAACTGAAATTCGTCCGTCTGCGCCGCTGGTTGTTTGCCCTGTGCCAAGCGCGCTCAGGCCAGTGCTTGAAAAAGTGAAGTGATTTCGCCGTCGGGGACGACCCTGACGCCTGAACAAAAACGGCGGGACGGCCCGCCTCCCAGTCGAGCCCGCACCCTGCGCGGGCTCCGGGGGTTTCTCCATGTTCGAAAAAGTCCTGATTGCCAACCGTGGCGCGATTGCCTGCCGCATTCTGCGCACTTTGCGTGAACTGCACGTCGAAGGCGTCGCGGTGTACTCCGAAGCCGATGCCGCCAGCCTGCATATCCTGCAAGCCGAGCAAGCCCACAGCCTCGGCGAAGGCGCAGCGGCCGGCACCTATCTGGCCGTGGACAAGATTCTCGCCATCGCCAAAACCACTGGCGCCACCGCGATCCACCCCGGCTACGGCTTCCTCTCGGAAAACGCCGCGTTCGCCGAAGCCTGCGCAAACCATGGCATTGCCTTCATCGGCCCGACACCGGAGCAACTGCGGGTGTTCGGCCTCAAGCACACCGCACGGGCTCTGGCCAAACAGCACGGCGTGCCGATGCTCGAAGGTACCGAACTGCTCGACAGCCTCGATGCTGCACTGATTGCCGGCGCACAGGTCGGTTATCCGGTGATGCTCAAAAGCACTGCTGGTGGCGGCGGCATCGGCATGCGTGTGTGCCGTAACGCCAGCGAACTGAGCGAGTCGTTCGAGGCAGTGAAGCGCCTAGGGCAGAACAACTTCAGCGACGCCGGGGTGTTCATCGAGAAGTACATCCAGCGTGCGCGGCATCTGGAAGTCCAGGTGTTCGGCGACGGCCAAGGCGCAGTGATCGCCCTTGGCGTGCGCGACTGCTCGGTGCAGCGGCGCAATCAGAAAGTCCTCGAGGAAACCCCGGCACCGAACCTGCCCGAAGGCATGGCGGATGAGCTGTGTGCGGCGGCGATCAAACTGGCCAAAGCGGTGAATTACCGCAGCGCCGGCACCGTCGAATTCGTTTTCGACAGCGATGCGCAGCGCTTCTATTTTCTGGAAGTGAACACCCGGTTGCAGGTCGAACACGGCGTTACCGAACAGGTGTGGGGCGTCGATCTAGTGCGCTGGATGATCGAGTTGGCGGCCGGTGACTTGCCGCCGCTGGCCGAGTTGTTCGCAGGCCTGCAACCGCAGGGGCATGCGATTCAGGCGCGGCTGTATGCCGAGGATCCGGGCCGCGATTTCCAGCCCAGCCCCGGCTTGCTGACGGCGGTCGATTTCCCCGTCGCCGATGGCCGGCACCTGCGCATCGACACTTGGGTCGAGGCTGGCTGTGAGATCCCGCCCTACTTCGATCCGATGATCGCCAAGCTCATCAGTTGGGCGCCGACCCGCGAACAGGCGCGTGCCGATCTGCATCAGGCCCTTGGCGACAGCCTGCTGTACGGCGTGGAAACCAACCGCGACTACCTGCGGCAGATTCTGCTCGATACGCCGTTCGCCAGCTGCCAGCCCTGGACCCGTTGCCTGGAAGGCCTGGTGTACCGGGCCAACACGTTTGAAGTGCTGAGCGCCGGCACCCAGACCAGCGTCCAGGACTACCCCGGTCGCCTCGGTTACTGGGCGGTCGGCGTGCCACCTTCGGGGCCGATGGACAGTCGCGCGTTGCGTCTGGGCAATCGTTTACTGGGCAACGATGAAGGCCTGGCGGCGCTGGAAATCACCATGAGCGGGCCGTTGCTGCGCTTCAATTGCGATGCGGTGGTGGCCGTGACCGGCGCACCGATTGCCCTGACACTCGACGGCCAGCCGCAGGCGATGAACACCGCCCTGCTGATCCCGGCGGGCAGTCAATTGCACCTGGGCAATCTGCCGGGTGCCGGGGCCCGCAGCTACCTGTGCCTGCGTGGCGGCGTGCAAGTGCCGGATTATCTGGGCAGCAAAAGCACCTTCACGCTCGGTCAGTTCGGTGGTCATGGCGGGCGGGCCTTGCGCGCCGGTGACGTGCTGCATCTGGCTGCCCTGAATGAGCGCAGCGCCGGGCAGACATTAGCCGCCCATCACGTCAGCGAATTACCTGCCGTGCGCCGGATCCGCGTCATCTACGGCCCTCATGGCGCGCCTGAATATTTCACTGAAAACTACATCGGCACCTTTTTCGCCACGCAATGGGAAGTGCATTTCAACTCCAGCCGCACCGGGGTGCGCCTGATCGGGCCGAAACCAGAGTGGGTGCGCGCCGACGGCGGCGAGGCCGGGCTGCATCCGTCGAACATCCACGACAACCCCTACGCCATCGGTGCGGTGGACTTCACCGGCGACATGCCGGTGATCCTCGGCCCGGATGGCCCGAGTCTTGGCGGGTTTGTCTGCCCGGTGACGGTGATTGAGGCGGATCTCTGGCAACTGGGTCAGCTCAAGGCCGGGGACAAAGTGCAGTTCGTGCCGGTCGATCTCAAGACCGCACGCGATCTCGCCCTCAAATGGGATACCTGTGGGAGCAGGCTTGCCAGCGATGGGGCCCGACCAGACATCGCACCCACTTCATTACAGGCATTGGTTTCGCCCGTGGTGCTGGATTTGAGTCAGGGGGACACGCGACTGGTCGCCCGACTGTCCGGCGATACCCATCTGCTGCTGGAAATCGGCGCCCCGGAGCTGGATCTGGTCCTGCGCTTCCGGGCGCACGCACTGATGCAGGCGCTGCAAGCCAAAGCCCTGCACGGCGTGATCGACCTGACCCCGGGCATCCGCTCGCTGCAAGTGCACTACCAGCCCGAACAATTGCCGCTGGCCGATCTGCTCGGCATCGTCGCCGGCGAGTGGAACGCCGTGTGCAGCGCCACTGACCTGCAAGTGCCGTCGCGCATCGTCCACTTGCCCCTGTCGTGGGACGACCCGGCCTGCCAGTTGGCGATCGAGAAATACATGACCACCGTGCGCAAGGACGCGCCGTGGTGCCCGAGCAACCTGGAGTTCATCCGCCGCATCAATGACCTGCCCAACCTCGACGAGGTGCAACGCACGGTGTTCGATGCGAGCTATCTGGTGATGGGCCTCGGCGACGTCTACCTCGGTGCACCGGTCGCCACGCCGCTCGACCCGCGCCATCGGCTGGTGACCACCAAGTACAACCCGGCGCGCACCTGGACCGCCGAGAACTCGGTGGGCATCGGCGGCGCCTACATGTGCGTCTACGGCATGGAAGGCCCGGGCGGTTATCAGTTCGTCGGGCGTACCTTGCAGATGTGGAACCGCTATCGCGAAGTGGCCGCGTTCGAAGGTAAACCGTGGCTGCTGCGCTTCTTCGACCAGATCCGCTTCTACCCGGTCAGCGCCGACGAATTGCTGCGCATCCGCCGGGATTTTCCCCTCGGGCGTTTCGACCTGAACATCGAACAGAGCCAGCTCAACCTCGGCGACTATCAGGGGTTTCTCAACCGCGAAGCCGAGAGCATCCACGCCTTTCGTCTACAGCAGCAAGCCGCGTTCAACGCCGAGCGCGAACGCTGGATCGCCAGCGGCCAGGCGCACTTCGACAGCGAAGAAGCCGTGCCGCAAAGCCAGGAAGAAACACCGCTGGCCAGCGGTCAGCAGAGTGTCGACAGCCACATTGCCGGCAATCTGTGGCAGGTCCAGGTCGAGGTCGGGAGTCGCGTCGCGGCCGGTGATGCGCTGGTGATTCTGGAGTCGATGAAGATGGAGATCCCCGTGCTCGCGCCGCTGCCCGGCGTGGTCCGGGAGATTCGCGTGCAACCCGGTTCGGCGGTGCGCGCCGGTCAACGGGTCGTGGTGCTGGAACTCGACTGAACCCATTTTTGCAAAGGATGACCTCATGAACCTGCAACTCGATGCCCTGCGCCAGGCCTACCGCGACGGCCAGACCACACCGCGCAAATTGCTGTTGGCTTTGCGGGAAAAAGCCGCTGCGCTCAATCCCGACTATCACCTGTTTATTCATCTGCTCAGCGTCGAGGAGCTGGAGCCGTACCTCGCCAGCCTCGACGGCGGTGATCCAGAGAGTTTGCCGCTGTATGGCGTGCCGTTCGCGATCAAGGACAACATCGACCTCGCCGGTGTCCCGACCACGGCCGCGTGCCCCGCATTCGCCTACCTTCCCGAACGTTCGGCAACCATTGTCGAACAGTTGCTGGCGCTGGGCGCGATTCCGCTGGGCAAGACCAACCTCGACCAGTTCGCCACCGGCCTCAATGGCAGCCGCTCGCCGTATGGCGCCTGCCCGAACAGCGTGTTGCCGGAATATCCCTCCGGTGGTTCCAGCGCCGGCTCTTCGCTGGCAGTGGCGCTCGGCGTCGCCAGTTTTGCCCTGGGCACCGACACTGCTGGCTCGGGACGGGTGCCGGCAGCGCTGAACAATCTGCTGGGACTCAAAGCCACCAAAGGCCTGATCTCTACGGCGGGCGTGGTGCCGGCCTGCCGCACGCTGGACTGCGTCACGACCTTCACCGCGACCGCACGCGAGGCCAGCCAGTTGCTGGCACTGACCGCCCGCTTCGACCCTCGGGATGAATACAGCCGCAGCAATCCGGCGTGGAATGACGGCTCGGCATTCGGTGCTCCCAAACCCTTCCGGTTTGGCGTACCGCGGGCGCAGGATCTTGAGTTTTTCGGTTGCCCCGAAGGCCCGCTGCTGTTCGGCGATGCCATCGACCGTCTGAAGGCTCTGGGCGGCGAAGCGGTCGAACTGGATCTGTCACCGTTCCTCGAAGCTGCGCGGTTGTTGTACGAAGGGCCGTGGGTCGCCGAGCGTTACAGTATCGCCGGCGAACTGATGGAACAGCGTCCCGAAGCAGTGCTGCCGGTGATCCGCGCGGTGCTGGCCAAGGCCCCGGCGGTGACGGGCGTGCAAGCGTTCCGTGCGCAGTATCGACTGCAAGCGCTCAAAGCCGTTTGCGATCAGGCCCTCGACGGACTCGACTGTGTGCTCACGCCCACCATCGGCCGCCCGGTGACCCTGGCCGAACTGGACGCCGAGCCGGTGCTGCGCAACGCAGAACTGGGTTACTACACCAATTTCATGAACCTGCTGGATTATGCGGCCGTCGCCGTGCCCAGTGCGGTCATGGACAATGGTTTGCCGTGGGGCGTGACGCTGTTTGGCCGGGCGTTCACCGACCAGTATCTGCTGGGCCTGGCGGACGCCTTGCAGCGCCAGCATAATTTGGTGCTGCCGACACCGGCGAGTCCGGCGCGCAATGACCGGGCGCGGCTGGTGGTCTGCGGCGCGCACCTTGATGGACTGGCCCTGAACTGGCAGTTGCAGCAACGCGGCGCCCGCCTGATCGAAGCCACCCACAGCTCTAAGGACTACAAACTCTACGCGCTGGCCGGCGGCCCACCACTGCGTCCGGGCATGCTGCGCGTGGCGGAAGGCGGCGTGGCAATCGAGGTGGAGGTCTGGGAGTTGCCAAGCCGCGAGCTCGGTTCATTCCTGACCGGCATCCCGGCCCCCCTCGGGCTGGGCAAGGTACAACTGGCGGACGGCCGCTGGGAGAGCGGTTTCATCTGCGAACCCTACGGGCTGGCCGGAGCGCTCGACATCAGCCATCTGGGTGGTTGGCGCGCCTACCTCGCCAGCCGCGACTGACCCGAAAACCTGGCAAATCGCCGACCCTCTCCCTGCTGGAGAGGGTCGGTGAGAGAGCGGCGTCTGATTACCCGTCATTTCAGGCACAAATCCCGCAGTTTTTTCCCGGCCATCTCACTAGAATGCTGCCATCGGGCCACCGTCGACGGAACTGCCAATGCCGCTCAGATCTGCGTTTTACTCCCAACGTTCGCTGGTATTGACTCTGGTCGCCCTCCTCGGCGCAGGTTTTCTCGCCACCTCGCTGCTCAGCTACTACGCCTCGCGGGCGTCGATCCGCGACAACATCGTCAACACCGAACTGCCGCTGACTTCCGACACGGTGTACTCGGAAATCCAGAAAGACCTCGTCAGACCGATCCTGATTTCATCGATGATGTCCCGCGACACCTTCATGCGCGACTGGGTGGTGAACGGCGAGAAAGACAGCGACCAGATGACCCGCTACCTCGACGAGGTCATGACCCACTACGGCGCGTACACCGCGTTCTTCATTTCCAACAGCACCCACACCTACTACCACGCCAAGGGCGTGCTCAAGCAGGTGAAGATCGACGAGCCACGCGACGCCTGGTACTTCCGCGTGCGCGACATGAAGGATCCGTACGAGATCAACGTCGACCCGGACCTGGCCAACAAAGACAACATGACCTTCTTCATCAACTACAAGGTCTACGACTACAACGATCGCTTCATCGGCGCCGCCGGCGTAGGGCTGACGGTGGACGCAGTGATCAAGCTGATCGACAAGTACCAGCAACGCTATCAACGCAGCGTTTACTTCGTCGACACCTTCGGCCGACTGGTCTTGACCGGCGCCGAGGGCGGGCCGGAAGGGGCGCCGGTCGGAAAAAGCCTGAACGACCTCGACAGCATGAAAAGCCTGGTCAGCCAGTTGCCCAAACCCCACAGCGGCAGCTACGAATATTCCGCCCACGGTCAGGGACATTTCCTCAACGTGCGGTTTATTCCGGAGTTGAACTGGTACCTGTTCGTTGACAAACGCGAAGACGGCGCGCTGAGCGAAATCCGCCAGTCGCTGTACCTCAATTTGCTGATCTGCCTGCTGGTGACGTTGATCGTGCTGGCGCTGGTCAACCGCTTGATCCGCCGCTATCAGGAAAAGATCCACGCCCAGGCCACCCTCGACAGCCTCACCGAACTGCCCAACCGCCGTGGCTTCGACCTGCTCGCCGTGCAAGCGCTGCACGAAGCTCAGCGCGAGCCGAAACCGCTGACCGCGCTGCTGCTGGATCTGGACCACTTCAAAGTCTTGAATGACACCTACGGACACATGGCCGGCGATCAGGTGCTGATCGGGTTCGCCCGGGACCTGCAAAGCTGCCTGCGGCACTCAGACATCGTCTGCCGTTGGGGCGGTGAGGAATTTATCGTTCTGCTGAAGGACACCGACGGCGAGACCGGTCAGAAGATTGCCGAGAAGATCCGCCAGCACGTCGAACAGCATGAATATGCCTACAACGGTCATACCCTGAATCTGACGGTCAGCATCGGCGCCACCACCCTGCAACGGGATGACACCTTGCACAGCCTGCTGTCCCGGGCCGATCATGCGATGTACCGGGCCAAACAGACCGGCCGTAACCGCACCTGCGTGGAAATGCCTCACTCGACCTATGCCTGACACTCATGACCAAACCTGACCTCTGCCCGGCCTGCGGCGCCCGCAACGACTGCACCCTGGCCGACCCGCGCACCGCCGACCGCGCCTGCTGGTGCTACGGCGTATCCATCGATCCGGCAGTGCTCGAAGCCCTGCCGGCGGAGCTGCGCGACAAGTCCTGCCTGTGCCCGCGTTGCGCCCAGGTCGAGGCGCAACTGCAAGCGGCCAAGCCGTCGATCCCGTAAGATGCGCGCCCCGCTTCTTGCCGATTCCTGATCATGCGCGTCGACCGTTTCCTCAGTAACCTGCCCCGCTACAACCGCAAGCAGGTTCGCCTGTTGCTGGTGGAAAAGCGCGTGCGCATTGACGGAAAAGTCGTCAGCGATCCCCACAGCGAAATCCTGGAATTCAGTCGCGTCGAAGTCGACGACGAAGTGCTGCAAAGCGGCAAACCGGCGCGCTATTTCATGCTGTACAAACCGCAAGGCTGCGTCAGCGCCACCCGCGATCCCGAGCATCCGACCGTGCTCGACCTGATCCACGAGCCGGACAAGGACGACCTGCACATCGCCGGGCGCCTGGACTTCAACACCACCGGGCTGATGCTGATCACCAACGACGGCAGCTGGTCGCGGCGCCTGACCCAACCGCAGACCAAACTGCCGAAGGTCTATTACGTCGAGACCGAACAGGAAATCGGCCCGGAATATGCGATCAAGTTCGCCGAGGGAATCTACTTCGCCTTCGAGGACCTGACCACCCAACCGGCGCAGCTGGAAGTGCTCGGCCCACGGACGGCGCGGCTGAGCATCGTCGAGGGTCGCTACCATCAGGTGAAGCGCATGTTCGGTCACTTCAACAACAAAGTGCTGCGCCTGCACCGCGAATCCATGGGCCCGCTGCCGCTGGATCACGCGCTAAAACCGGGCGAGTACCGCGCTTTGCGCACCGAAGAGATTCATTTGTTCTAAGCAGCCGACCGCTCAGCAGAAGTTGTCGAACAATTTACCAACGGCACTTGCGCGATCCGGATCCCCCTGCTTGAATCAGGACGTCGGCCAAATTGTGACCGACGAGTCACACATAACTTCTAAGAAACTTTTTGTCGGTAGAGAGCCTCAAGGGCTCCGCCTCAGCCGGCAGATTGCCCGCCAATAACAATACCCGTCGACCTGCCGTAACGGATCGACATGGGCTCCAAAATTCCAGGCGTATGCCTACCTGTCACAAAGCTCGTGCAATCTCTATTTGCGCGCATACCCGCTTGCTTGCCAGGAGTCTTATGACATGAGGCCAGAAATCGCTGTGCTGGATATACAGGGTCAGTATCGGGTTTACACGGAGTTCTATCGCGCAGACGCCGCAGAAAAGACCATCATCCTGGTCAACGGCTCGATGGCCACGACTGCGTCGTTTGCACAAACCGTGAAAAATCTGCACCCGCAATTCAACGTGGTCTGCTACGACCAGCCTTACGCGGGCAAGTCGAAAGTCCACAACCGCCACGAGAAACATCTGACGAAGGAAGTCGAAGGTCTGATCCTGCTGGAACTGATCGATCACTTCGCGGCCGAACACGTGCTGTCGTTCTCCTGGGGTGGCGCCGCGACCATGGTCGCCCTCGCCCATCAGCCTCGGCGCATCGAAAAAGCCGTGATCAGCTCGTTCTCCCCGGTGATCAACGCGCACATGCTCGATTACCTCGAACGCGGCGTCGAATGCCTCGGCCAACGTGACGGCGACCGGGTCGGCCACCTCGTCAACAACACCATCGGCAAACACCTGCCGTCGCTGTTCAAGCGCTTCAACTACCGCCACGTCAGCAGCCTGGCCGAGCACGAATACGGGCAGATGCATTTCCACATCAGCGACGTGCTGCACAGCGACCGTCAGTGCTATCTGAATGCGGCAAAGAAAATCAACGTACCGGTGCTGTTCATGAACGGCGAATGGGACGAATACACCGCCGCCGAAGATGCGCGCCTGTTCGGCAACCATGTCGCGCAGAGCACCTTCACCACCCTGCAGGCCACCGGGCACTTCCTCGACATGGAACACAAGTCGGCCTGCCGGGACAGCCAGAACGCCCTGCTCGGTTTCCTGAAACCGGCGCAACAGGCCAGCCGAACGCGTTACCAGCTCGTCCAGGATCACCATGCATTGGCCATTTGAAACAGTGTCGTCGCGAGCAAGCCTGCGGGTCCGGGATTCAGCCGTCCTCCAGCCCGCAACGCTTGCCCGCGATTGACCGATCCGGCTCTGATTCAGGCTTTTCCACTCGCCACACGCAAAGAAAACTTCAAATCCGTGGCCGAGTCTGGTACAAAGTCAGCCGCTCTGAGCGGGTGTCGTATAATGGCATTACTCCAGCTTCCCAAGCTGATAACGAGGGTTCGATTCCCTTCACCCGCTCCACTATTTTCAAGGCTTCCAGCCTACCCCCGATACTCCAAGGTGTCCGTTAAGGTGTCTGTTTCCGGTTCTTAGTGTCCGGTAACGAACAGAACCTGGCACCTCTGCTACCTGCAAGCGACCCTCCACAACTGATCAAGCTTTGTCGTGTAGCTCTGACTCATCATCTCGCGCCGCATTGCCCTATCGGGATTGATCGGCACACCCGCAGACCGCAGTGTTCCCCTGCCCACCTCTCATTGATCTTATCCAGCACCGTCATCAGGTTCGTCGCCTCGGCCGATTGCGTGGTGGCAAATAGATCCTCGGTGAATTCACCAGGCTGGCACAGATTGACGAACATCACCTCTGCCTTGCTGTATTTGAATCCCGGCCGGAATACGCGCTCGACAGCATTGACGGCGGCCTTGGTAAGCAGACGCACATCATCAGTGGAATATGGCAGTTCGATCAGGACGCCGTTTGCGTATTTGGCCTCGAACGGATTAACCATGCCGGTGCGAATGCTGACGCGGACTTTCTTACACAGTGAGTTCTGGGTCCGCAATTTTTCCGAGGCGCGCATCACGTATGTGGCGACGGCTTCCTTGATCGGTGCCAGTTCTGTGAGGCGCTTACCGAACATCCTGCTGCAGCAGATCTCCTGCTTGGGCTGATCCGGCTCGTCCAACTCAAGACATGCAGTGCCAGCCAATTCACAGGCGGTCTTCTCGATCACCACGCTGAAATTTTTTCGTAGCGCCCAGGCGTCTGCCTTCGCCAGGTCCATCGCGGTCTTGATGCCCATGCCATCCAGGTGCAGCTTCATGCGTCGCCCTACTCCCCAGCCCCCGGCTACGTCCGTGTTGCATAACACCCAGTCGCGCTTGATCGGATCGCACATGTTCACGACACCACCGGTTTGCGCCTGCAGGCGTTTGGCTATTTGGTTGGCCAGCTTGGCCAGGGTCTTGGTGTGTGCGATGCCGACGCCGACCGGGATACCGTGCATCGCAGCACCTGGCTGCGGATCCTGCGGCCGAGACTGTCCACGTCGTTGATGCCGGTGAGGTCGACAAAGGCTTCGTCGATGCTGTAGACCTCGACGGCCGGCACTATCGACTTGATCAAGGTCATGACACGTTCGCTCATGTCGCCGAACAGCGCGTAGTTCGAGGAGAACGGGACGATGCCGTGTTGCTTGAGTTTGTCTCTGATCTGGAAGTACGGCCCGCCCATTTTCACGTAGGGCTTGGCGTCGTAACTGCGGGCGATGACGCAGCCGTCGTTGTTCGACAGCACCACGATGGGCACTTTGGCCAGGTCTGGTCGGAACACACGATCACAGCTGGCGTAGAAGCTGTGGCAATCGATCAGGCCGAATACCGGCAGCTGCTTAGACATGGCTGCGCACGCTACTGGTTATCACACCCCAGATCGCCAGTTCGTCACCTTATAGTACGTATCGTGGCGGATACTTGGGGTTTTCCGACATCAGGATAACTTCCTTACCGCGAAGGCACAGGCGTTTAAACACAGGCTCATTGTTCAACAGTGCAATGACTACGTGACCGTGGGTCGGCTCCAGCGAACGATCTACTACCGCCAGATCCCCGTCAAAGATGCCTGCCTCCCTGCATGCTTTCCCCGGTAATTTTCACTAGATAGACATGCGGAGCACGGATGTTCAGCACCTCATCCAGAGAGATGTGTGCCTCAATGTGATCCGCCGCCGGCGAAGGAAAACCAGCTGGGACTTGGAACAGACAAGGAGGCAGCTTCCGGCCGACCTCTGCAATACGGCCTGAAATTGAATAGCTCATGACGCTCGACTTCCCAGACTGTACGAATGCACAGTTAACTTTCAGAAGCGCCTGCGGTCAATTTCTGTAGGAGATATCTTATAGGCGGGCGAGCTATGTGCGGACGACTTTCACAATACGACGGCATCCACGACTTCGTGGCGGCGCTGAGCATGCCGAACGCCCTGGTCAACTCAACCGAGGAACAACGTTTCGAGCGGTACAACGCCGCACCAACCGCCCAGCTCGCCCTCTTCCATCAGGAAGGCGACTTCCTTCACGCCGACATGATCCGCTGGGGGTGGCGCCCGCATTGGGCAAAAGACCATGCTACACCGATCATCGCCTGGGTCGAGAAAGTCGCCCACGGCCCATTCTTCCGCGCGGTCTGGCCGCACCGGGCGATCATCGCGATCAACAACTGGTTCGAGTTGGTCGACGAAGGCGGGCCGAAGAAGCAGCCCTATCTGGTCAGGCACCGGGACCGTTCGCCGATCCTTTGTGCCGCTATTGGCCATTACCCGAATAGGAACACGACCCAGGTGGACACGACGGCTTCGTGATCTTACCGCGGACAGCGCAGGTGGCATGGTCGATATCCACGACCGGCGGCCGGTGGCGTTATCGCCAGAGTTCGCCCGCGAATGGCTGGATCCGGCAACGCCGAAAGAGCGCGCCGAGCAGATGGTACTGAACCAGGGCGAACCGACAGACGTTTGAGTGGTTCAAGGTTGACCGGACCGTGGGAAATGTCAGAAACCAAGGTCCAATCTGATCAGGCCCGCAGATTGATTCAGTCCTTCAACTGAGGTTCAGTCAGCACTCCTCGCTAAGAAGGTGATGTACTGAGTCGCGGGCGTTTTTGGTCTCGGGGTTTTAAAGGGAGTCAACGGACATTTCAGCCCCCCAAACGCCCCTCGAAAACGCTGATTTGGTACAAAAGTGATACGAGATCTTCCTGTGAATAAGTCCTATAGAACAAGCTCATTTGGCCGATTAAGAAAGATTAATAACGATGTCGAAAACCCGGACTAGACTCCCCGGTGAGAGCCATGGCAAGGACTGCTTGGATCCAAAAAACTCTGTGACTGCTCCGGTTCCGTTGGTCGGAATCGCAGTAGAAAATCTACATATGAGCTGGGCGCAAGTGATCGGACACAATTTCCGAATTGACAAGCTTGTTGACTTGTCGATAATCGCCGTCCAGTGTTGATAAAGCTGTGGATAAGCTGTTGACCACATCTTGTATGCAGCGCTTTACCAAAAGGAGATCCCATGAAACCGAATGAAATCTTGCTACGCTGCTTCGCTGAGCGAAAGGAAGATTACTGGCAGGCTTTCTGCATCGATCTTTGCTTGGGGGTTCAAGGAGAGAGCCTAAAAGAAGTTCAGCGCAAGCTGCACGAACAGGTTGCCGACTACCTTCAAGACATCCTCGATGGAGAAGACCGGCCGTACGCCGCTCAGCTATTGAGACGCAAATCGCCTATGCCGATCGTAGCGAAGTACCATCTGATTTCAGCGATGAACCATATCCATCGATGGAAGAAGAGTGCCTTCGCCTTCCGTGACGCAATGCCTTTGAAGCTAGCTTCGTAACGAATGGCGAGACATCACCCTCTCGATTGCAAGCAGGTCAAAACAGCTCTGAAAGCTTTAGGATTTGAGCCTCGACCAAGGACTGGAACCTCGCATGAGAAGTGGGTGAAGACCACTGACGCAGGACGGTTCATTGTGACAGTGGATTGCCCCAAGCAGCCTTTCGGCCCCGACTTGGTCAGTTCCATGGCAAAACAGGCCGGTGTCAGCAAGGCAAAATTCTATGAAGAAGCGTTGAAATGAATAGATGTTCTGCATGTACCTATGCAGTGAGTAGCACGAAACGCCATACGGCGTAGGCGAATCCTCTTTGATTCACTATATATGCGTGCTAAAAGTGATATCGAATTGACGTCACAAGCGGGATGGCGATAATAGCCATCCCGAAAACTCACAGCGGTGCATGGATGACCACAAATGTAATCTGCAGAGCTCAGCATTTGCTCACTAGCGACTCGAGATGGTCGATTGAAAATTTTGACGGTCAACCTAATCTCGTCGCTTATGTGGACGATACAGGTTTCGATAAGCTGGCCGTGAGCCCACAGTTTGGGATGGTTTTTGCAGGAAGTGCGCTTCTGATCGAAGCGTGGAAAAGCTGGTTCGCGGCTCCGGTTCTGGACCTCAAAAATCGTCCGCCAGCTAAGATGTACGTGAACAATGGGACGGTATTACTGTCTGTCACCATCGGGCTGGTTGAGAAGGCTACAAGCGCGCTAATTTTTTCTGCTGGAATGTTCATGTCTCACCGAGACGTAGCACTTTTTTCTGGCAGTGGTGCTCAGCCTGCAAAGGATTGCTACGCTGCTAATAACTGCGGGCTCAGAGCGGTTACCAGCGCAGCTGTGAGAGACCATTTTACTGGCGGTGAAACCAAGTTCGTCCAACTACGGACGGGCAGTATGAACCTTAGCGTAATGCCAGGTTCAAAACAGGACATGATTAATGCGATGCAACAGAGAGGTTTCGTAATGGATACGAAAACGAAGACGGTAACCGCTATGAGTGATTGGAAATCTCCAACCTCTGATGCGCAGCGTGCCATTTCGGCTGGGATCCAGACGTTGTCTGCCCCAACCGGCCTTCCACCTCATGTCTGGACGTCTCAGGAAGAGGACGATCTTGATAGGGCGCTGATGTATATCGCTCAGAAAGAAGGACGTGTGGGCTGATTTCAGCTGACTAAAAAACCCGCTTCGGCGGGTTTTTTGATGTCAAAAATTCGGGCTAGCGTACGACTGCCATGGCGTAGCTTTGGCACGCCTGCAGCGCGATCAGCCCCCGGTCGCCGGTATCGGTGATGGCGATAATTCGTTGAGCATGCGCTGGGTCAAGTTCGGCTCTTGTGGGGCCGTGAACCACGCCGCCGGTGGCGGTGGCGGTGGCGGTGGCGGCTGACACCGATCCGCTGCCGGCACTGGTGGCGTCGAGCAGGACTGACAGGCGCAGATCAGCAGTGGCAAGACGGTCACGCAGGCGATCTTGATTACGTTGGACATCGGTCAAGGCTCAGTAATGAGTTTGTTCACTGGTAGCCAGGCGCTGCTCGAGCGCGAGGCGTTTGTCTTGTTCGGCGCGCTGCTGCGCGGCGGAGGCCAGGGCCAGTTGATTGAGCGTTTCGGTGTGGAGGCGCGCCTGCTCGGCGAGCTGTCTGCCGTAGCGCTAATCCTGCACTTGCCAGGCGATGGCAGCGGATCCGCCGGCCAGTGTGACCAGCAGCTCCACTTTGCCAAAAAGCCGATGCGGCTCCGGGATCAGTTCGCCGAGGTACATAGCACCGCCCTCGCCCGCTCCCATAGCTGAAGTCGATCCTGCAGGCCATTCAGGCCGCCGTTGATCTTTCGCGTGATGGTTTCGAATTCGTTTCGATCCGCCAGAGCGTTCAGCTCACGAACCCACCAGAACCACGCGGCCGACTCGGCGGCCCACTGTGGCAGTTCCAGCGGCTCCGGCGTGCGCAACAAACGCTCATCGCCGAACAGCGCCAAGCTGCAGCGCAGGTAGTTGTTGTGGCCGGTGATCTGGATCAGCCCCCGGCCACGGTAGCGCTGGCCATCGCCGTCGGCCTCGGGCGTGTTGCCCAGCCGCACGGCCAGACTGCCAGTGTCGTACTTGCCCAGATACTGGTCGCCGCCCAGCTCGCGCACGTAATTCAGCTCGCCGGATTCGTGTCCGACCTGGGCAAGAAATGCGGCCTGCCGTTGCAGCGTGCTGATCTGCCGGCGGACCATTGCGGCATTGAGCGCAGAAACAAAAACGCCCGCTTGGCGGCGGGCGTTGGGCATGATGCGTTGCAGCTGTTGCTGTGTCAGTGACATGAGGTTCTCCTAGATTGTGGGACTACGGCGCTACTGCTTGATCTGAACGACCTTCAGATCCTTCACCGCCTTTTTCTTCTTGCCTTTGGCTTTCGCCTTGCCCTTCTTGCCGCCGTTGCACTCGACTGTCGTGCTCCAGCCACTTTGGGTAAACACTTGCTCTACCGAGTCGACAAGGTATTCGCCGTCGATCCCGACCTTGAAGCCCAGAGCATTGACCGATCGTTCGGCAAACAGGTCGGTGCGGCCCACCATCTCCAGCCGAACGCCGGCAGTGGAGCGGTTGAATGCAGTGAGACGTGCCTGGGCTGCTGCTTCGGCAGCGGAGTTGTTCGAGTAGATGTGCCGGTCGGTGTGCACTGGCGGCAAGCTGTCTGGCGACTCGTCGTTGTCGAGGGTGACCACGGCGAGCTTGCCGTTCTTCTTATCCTAGTACTTGGTCGACACGGCCTTGTGGGTATTGCGGTCACCGAGTCTGAACTGGAAGCGACTGACATCCTGACGTTGGATAGTCACCGTGCCCAGCGCCTTGCCAGAAGCGCTCTCCCCGCCCTGACGCTGCATCACCAGCAGCTTGCCGTCGGCCACCTTGGCTGTGCAGTCATATTGCTTGGCCAGGTGGGTGATGAAATTGAAATCCAACTCGTTGAGCTGATCGGCACGCGGCACCTTGGTCTGCACCGGGCAGACCGCTTGCCAGCCATTGCGAGCGGCGACGATCCGCGACAACGGCACGTTTTCCCAGCTGCCACTGCGCGTGGTCTTACCGCTGCCACGCATTTCGCAGGCCTTGCCGGTGATCACCAACGTGTCGGGCGGCCCGGATAGCTCGATCTCATCGACGACGTATCGGCCGATTCGGGTGAATTTGGTTTCTGTGTAGCCGAGGTAAATCTCGATGCTGGCCCCGCGCGGAGACAGCACCACTGCGCCGTCGCGGTCGTCGATGCAACTCGAACTCGTTGGACTCCATACCCGGATTGTCGGTGGTCTTCAGCTGCAGGAGGCGGCCATTGATCCGCTCGGTAATGTCAGCGCCATCAGCAACAACTCGAAATGATGGGGTCATGAAATTTTTCATAAAAAACCCGGCAAGATGCCGGGCCAAGTTGATCTCAAATAGATCACTCCAAACCAGAGTAACTGAAACCAATTACCGCACTGAGCTTCCCACGCCAAAGAACACCTGTGTCGTTAGGAATTCTCGCGTTGCCAGTAAATACCTGAGCATCTTTGATGTGAATAAACTGAGGTGGGTGGTTTTCTGCACCTGGTTTTGGCGTCGCTTTCTGAAGCCAATCATCTTTGATCTTCAGACTTTCCTCGCCAAACATCTGGTTTGCTAGTTCGCTGATGTACGTATTTCGAGAAATCAGCTTACCCGCGATCACGCCGGCCGCCGTGGTAATCGAAATGTTTGGTGTGTACTCATCATTGTTGACATCGACAGACCAGACCAAATCCTGAAGAACCCAATCAAGATCTCTGCCCTTCCACCAGTCGGAAACGTTCACCTTGTTTTCGAAAAACTCCTTGAGCTCTTCTTCGTATTTCGACTCGTCCTGATCACTCATATTTTCATCCCGATCCTTGCATATTTGATGAAGCTTCCAGCTCCGGATACTACCTCATCTATTCTTTGAGGCCACTCTTTTGGCATCAAGCATTTCCCATCCGATCACCCCATACTTCCGGCCTTCTCACGCCCACAGCATCACCTCATTGTCATCGGGTGCCGGCAGATCCGGCAGATCGATCACGATACCGGCGCGGTACGGTTGCGGCTCATCGGACAGGCCCTGATTAGCATCCAACACCGCCTCGACCGTTCCGTTCAGATGGCCATAAGCGTGGTAACACAGGGTGTCGAGCAGATCTCCGTCAGACGTTCTACAGGTCATCGCCATAACGCACAAACTCCAATGTAAACGCCTGCTTGCGCGGGATACCGCCCTGCAGCAGCGCGCTCTGTTCTTCACCCTCCAACCCATTGCATTTTCTGGCCACGACCTGAAAGTTCCCAGTCCTACTGAAGTATCCCCCCGCCCAGACCATCGAGAACACCAGCCCCATCAAAGGACGATGACCGCTCGGTGGTTATAGTGTTGATCGATAAAAAATCGTGGGTATAGTACCCACCAAGCACACCACAGGGAGGTGTTGTGAATAGCCGTTTTCTAATTGGCAAGCTCGTCGCAGACGGTTGGTATCTGGTGCGGGTCAGGGGCAGTCATCATCACTTCAAGCATCCGACCAAACCTGGTTTGGTCACAGTGCCTCACCCAAAGAAGGATCTGCTCAAGAAAACGGCCATCAGTATTTTGCAGCAGGCGCTGCTTTGACTCATCAGGTCAATTGCGCCGTGGAGGACGACACATGCTTTACCCGATCGCGATTTCAGTGGGTGATGAAGGACATGCCTGGGGAGTGGAGGTGCCGGATATTCCGGGCTGCTTCTCCGCTGGAGATGATCTGGACGATGCAATGGCCATGGCTCGCGAAGCCATCGAAGGCCATTTCGAGATTCTGGCCGAAGACGGCTCGCCCATCCCGCCGGCCAACAAGGTCACACTGCATGCCGCCAATCCAAAATACGCTGGCTGCACTTGGGCGGTGGTGAATATTGATGTGACCAAATACCTGGGCAAAGCTCAGAAACTCAACATCACATTACCGGGCTATCTGCTCAACCGTATCGATGAATACGTGTTGCACCATCCGGAAGAGAAAAGCCGCTCCGGATTCCTGGCCTCGGCGGCGCTCAAGGTTTTGCAGCAACGTTGAAGCGGATAAAAACCGGTCTTGTAGACCGGTTTTTTCTTGCCCGCTGAAACGTTGCATCGGCGTAGTTACTCTTCGATTCAGCGACGCCGGGATTTAAGACAGCCTCACAATTGCTTGTTTCTACATAAATCTACCGACGTATAACGGGTGTCCCTATATACCGTTAGGTTTCACTATATTTTGCTCTTATCCGGCTCAGCCTTTTCACCAAAACAAAGCATCAGCCTTTCACCTCAACATGATCCAGCGCCTGATTCACCGCCAATTCCCCCAGCATCACCAGTTGCGCAATGCCTATTGCGGTTCTGCGGTGGGTGGGGTCGAGGGTGGCGGCGAAGTTGTTGAGCATCTCGGATGCCGAACCCAGTGATTCGCTGGCGTTGGCCAGCAGGGATTCGGTGTCGTAGGCCGGGTTGGCGAAGTACATCGGGTCGGGCTCGTTGTTCGTGCCCATGACATGGGCGCCGGGGCAGAGGTAGTGATCGAGGGCGCGGTTGGCGGCGTCGTTGAGTTTTCTGGAGTCGACTGAGGTGTAGGGAGATGTTGGGTCGGTTTCGACTTCTGGGGGATTCGGTGTTGGCTTGAACATGATTTGATACTCGGTGTGATGGTTAGAGCTGCCCCATTCGGTTCCACGCGAAGGGGTGGCAGCTGTACGCAGGTTGGAACCCGGGCCACCAAGCAAAACCCGACAGACTCGAAGTCTCCCGCGCACAGCCGCCATAACAGAGTGCACACCATCAAGGTGCGCAAGCATACGTCATGAACGACGCTTTGCATTCAGTGAAGTCGCCGGGGTTCCAATCCCGATCGCCGATTCATCAGCGACCCTCAAAGGCTAGAGCCCGCACTTCCGACGGACAACCTGAAAACCTTGTGGGAAGGTTCAGTAAACATGGCCAACGCTTTAAACATCCCGAATCGAAAAACTGCGTTTACAGATCCCCAACACTCGCCCGGTTCTCACACTCGCCACTACCCGCTAGCATTTCCCCATCGCCCACTACCCTCCCCCTGCGCGGCCATCGACGAATACGCGCCATCATCTTTCGAGGGATTCAAAACCGTGGCCTCCGAGCCACCTAAATCAAATTCAAAAGAGCAGCAAACCCATGACCCAGAACATCTACGACGATCCCGAGTTTTTCCAGGGCTACAGCCAGATGAACCGCTCCATCGGCGGCCTCGATGCCGCGCCGGAATGGCCGGCGCTGAAAGCCTTGTTGCCCTCCCTGCACGGTTTGCAGGTGGTGGATCTGGGCTGCGGCTATGGCTGGTTCTGCCGCTGGGCCAGCGAACGAGGCGCTGCCGAAGTGTTGGGGCTGGATGTCTCGGAGAAAATGCTCGAACGGGCGAAGGAAACCACCTCGGCTGCGAACATCCGCTACGAACGTGCCGACCTGGAACACCTCGATTTGCCCGCGTGCACTTACGATCTGGCCTACAGCTCACTGGCGCTGCACTACATCAAGGATCTCTCGGGGCTGTTTGCCAAGCTGCATGCAGCGCTTAAACCGGGTGCGCATTTTGTGTTTTCCATCGAGCACCCGATCTTCATGGCGCCGCGCAATCCGGGCTGGCTGATCGACAGCGAGGGCAACAAGCGCTGGCCGCTGGACAGTTATCAGGTGGAAGGCGAGCGGGTGACCAACTGGCTGGCCGACGGCGTGATCAAGCAACATCGTACGGTCGGCACGCTGCTCAACGCGTTGATCGACGCAGGTTTCACGATTCAACACGTCAATGAATGGGGCCCGAGCGATGCCGAAGTGGCCGCGCAACCGGCCCTCGCCGAAGAGCGCGAGCGACCGATGATGATGCTGGTCGCGGTACAACGCTGACTCCAAAAGAACGGGCCGATCAAATCGGCCCTTTTTCATTTCAACGTGTGGCGACAATGAACAACCGTGGAAACGGCAACAGCACCGAACCATCCGCCAGCGCCGGATAAGCCTTCGCGACCTCCGCCAGATAGTGCGCCAGATACTCCGCCCGCTCCGCTTCCGTCAACGGACTGAGGAACGGAATCAAACCACTGCCCTTGAACCACTCGACAACACCCGAGGCGCCGCCCGCCAACTGATGGTGATAGGTCGTGCGCCAAACATCGACCCGCGCGCAATGCGGCCGCAGCATCGAGAAATAGGCACTGGCATCCGCCATTTCGGTTCGCTGCCCCGCCGCGCCCGCGAGTTTGCTGGCCCACGGCCCGTTGGCAGCCACTTCACGCATCAACCGATGGGACGGCTCGTTGAGGTTGTCCGGCATCTGAATCGCCAGACTGCCGCCCTGCGCCAACTTGCCTGCCAGCGCCGGCAGCAACGTCGCGTGATCCGGCACCCACTGCAAAACGGCGTTGGCAAAAATCACATCGAACGGCCCTTCATCGGCCCATTTATCGATGTCCGCCACCTCGAACTGCAACTGCGGCAGACGCTTGCGCGCGGCATCGATCATGTCCGGCGAACTGTCGAGCCCCTGCACTTTCGCCCCCGGAAAACGCTCCACCAACAACTCGGTCGAGTTGCCGGGGCCACATCCGATATCGACCACAGAACGCGCCTCGGGCGTGGGAATCGCCGCCAGCAGATCGCGGGCCGGGCGGGTGCGTTCATCTTCGAAAGTGACGTATTGCTTGGCGGACCAGGTCATTGCGTTCTCCTGTCAGGACTTTTGCAGTGGTTCGCTACGATACATCGACTCCCTGTGCATTCCCTATCCGACTTAAGACGTGACGGCAGCACGCGACTTTTTTCGCGGACTTCGCTTGCATAAAAAAACCGGCCGATGGCCGGTTTTTTGGAAAGTCCCGCACTAGTCGTAATAGCCCACGGTCTTTTTCAACTGATCTGAATACTCGTAGATATCATCCACGGAGTTAATGGGATGGCGGGTTTCGTTTTTCTCCTCGTCGAAAATGCCGATGTACTTCTGCGAACGGTTGAAGTGCAGGCGGCAAATCGGTTTTCGGTTGTTGTCATCAAGCAGGATCCCGAAGTAGCTCTGGGTGTCGCGCTGAACGATTCGTTTAGCATCGACAATCGATCGAACGACCGCCCGAACAATGTGATACCCCTCCAATTCCTCCAGAGTGGTCAAAACCTTATCGTCGGATTCGTCACGGGGATCTACCGGATCTGTTCCACCAGACGCAGCCGGAATAGATGCCAGCGTCGGCTGGATCGTGCCGCTCATGGCCGACTTGAGGCGGTCATTGATCTGGTCATTGAGAAATTGAACGACCGCTTTTCTCGTCAGTTCGTGAAACTGATCCCGCACCTTCTGCGTAATGACCCCGTCGTAGACTCTCGAAGCAAACACTTTGACGAAATCGTCATCCGGCTTGCTGACCTGCGAGGCGATAACTTTCTTGATCTGGCTGACGTACTTCAACTCACCCGCCGCGTTGATGATCGAATCAACGTCGAACGCAGACTTGGTGAGTTTGATGAGTTCTGGCACCGAATACTCATCAATATCCAGAAGGTCCAGTTCAAGGAAGGGCTTCTCATCCATCTTGTTCGGCGCATCCAGGTCAGTGAAGAACTTGTAGACCTGGCCGTTGGTGAGTATGGAAATTCGGGCACTGGTAACGTGGAAATAACGAAACAGCTGCGAGGCGTGATTGATGTGCAGTGGCTCACCGATTTTCTTGCACTCGATGAGGATCTGCACTTCGCCCTCTTTCATGATGGCGTAATCGATTTTTTCGCCCTTCTTCGTGCCGATATCGCAAACGAACTCCGGCGTCACCTCTGTCGGGTCGAATACGTCGTAACCCAGAACAGTACTGATGAAGGGCATGACAAACGCATTTTTTGTCGCTTCTTCTGTCTGGATTGCAGCGCTCTGCAACCGGACTTTGGCGGCAAGACTGGCTAACTTTTCGAAGAATTCCATGAGCGGCCTCTGACTGGGTTTCTATCCGTGCACTCGCATGCTGGCAAATTGACTGCCATTTGATCCTAGACGCAAACCCACACAAAGAAAGTTCCCACTTCCAAAAGCGTTCAAAACCGTGACCTGGAACAATCAAGTTTCAAAGACAGCAAGTCTCTGTCAGTAGAATTTTCCGCATCCCTGCGATGTCTGAATTTCAAGCTCCCCCCAACAAGGAACACGCCCATGAAATTCGCAAAGATTTCGCAAACGCTGGCGCTCTGGGCCGGCAGCCCCAAGACGTTCATGGGGGCTTTGATTCTGATCGGGCTCTGGGGGTTGAGCGGGCCGATTTTCGATTACAACGACACCTGGCAACTGATCATCAACACCTCGACCACGATCATCACGTTCCTGATGGTGTTCCTGATCCAGAACACCCAGAACCGCGACACCGACATCCTGCATTTGAAACTCGATGAACTGCTGCGGGTGAACAAGGAGGCGCAGAACGCGATGCTCGGGCTGGAGTCGCTGGATCTTAAGCAGCTGGAGGCGCTGCGCCGGCATTACCGGGCGATGGGCGAGAATGAGGTGTTTGACCTGGAAGGTCTGGGGGACAAAAGCAAGCCGAAGCAGGATCTGAATGAATGCTGACAGGCAAAAAAAAACGGCGCTAAAAAAGCGCCGTTTTCATTGCCACGGATTTAGCGGCTTGCCTGAAGTGCCCGAGCCATTTCCAGATGACTCTGCAGCTTCGGCAGGGTCTCGTCGGCAAACGCCTTGATCTCCGGCACGTCGGTGGTCTGGGCTTGCTGCTGGATCTGTTCGATGGCTTCTTCCGTGGCTTTGACCTGGCTGGCGGCGTAGGCCTGATCGAAGCTCGCGCCCTCTTTGACTTCCGGCATCAACGCCTTGGCCTTGTCGGCGACTTCTTCGCGGGGCGCAACCGGGAGGTCCAGTTTCTTGGCGATTTTCGCCAGGTGCTGGTTGGCGGTGGTGCGGTCGTTGATGACGACGATGGTGTAATCCTTGAC
The DNA here is from genome assembly GCF_019718735.1 of Pseudomonas sp. RIT778. Classification (NCBI taxonomy): domain Bacteria; kingdom Pseudomonadati; phylum Pseudomonadota; class Gammaproteobacteria; order Pseudomonadales; family Pseudomonadaceae; genus Pseudomonas; species Pseudomonas sp. RIT778. The sequence goes on from NZ_JAIHBA010000034.1 coordinate 84,288, forward strand.
CTCTTTGGACTCGGCCTTGCTGTGCGCCAGACGACTGGCCTCGATGTCGGCCATGCCTTTGGCCGAGGCCTCATTGATGAAGTCGGCGGGCGACTGGGCAAACGCGCTGCTGGCAAACAACCCCAACAGGCTGACAAAACTGATGTGGCGTACTCGGGTGGCCATCCGGCTCATGGTCGCGCCCTCCTTCTCTCGAAATTCAAGCGGGAGCTTGCGCCCCCGCCTCTCAATCAAAACAACCTTCGCCGACTACTTCGATTTCTGAGCAGGCTTGCGGCCCATGTCGGTTTTTGGCTCTTTGTCGACAGTCGTTGTGGTGGTTTTCCCACCTTTGCGACCGGCTTCAGACGCCTTCGTTCGATCGTTGGCGAAGTTTCCCGAGTTCGAGTTTCTTGAGTTAGGCATGATTCTCTACCTCTTGGCATTGATCGTAAGCGAGCAGGTGCCCGCCTAGATTGAGAATTTCCTGACCGCCAAAGGTTTAGAAAAGTTGCCGTCGCCGCGACGAACGGTGAACCGCGAATCAGCTGTCCAGCCGCCGATGATTCTGGCGTTTGGCGGTGTACATGTCCTGGTCGGCGTGACGGAACAGTTGCTGTTCCTCGTCACCATGCTCGGGATAACGGGCCACGCCGATGCTCGGTTCGATGTGCAGGTTGTGCCCGTCCAGGCGCATGGGTTGCACCAGTACCTGTCGGATTTTTTCCGCCACGCTGTCGGCATCGTCGGCGGCGTGGACGCTGTGCAGCAGCACCACAAATTCGTCGCCACCGATCCGCGCCACGGTGTCGGTTTCGCGCACGCAGCCCTTGAGCCGGTTGGCCACCGTCTGCAACAGCATGTCGCCGACCCCATGGCCAAAGGTGTCGTTGACCTGCTTGAAGCGATCCAGATCGACGTACAGCAGCGCCATGTGCCCGGATTGTTCCCGCGCATGGCTGAGCGCAGCCTTGAGACGGTCGCGCAGCAGTTCGCGGTTGGGCAACTGGGTCAGTTGGTCGTATTGCGCCATGCGTCGCAGGCGGGCGTGCAATTGCTGGCGTTCGATGGCGGTGGCGACCTGGGCGCAGACGTATTGCAGCAACTCCTTGTCGCGCTCGGTGTAGCGCTCGCCGCCCGGCAGGCTTTTGACGATCAGAGCGCCAATCGTGCGGTCTTTCGAACTCAGCGGTACACCGAGCCAGCACGGCGATTGCTGGCCGACCACCAGCGCGGCGAACTCCGGCGGCGCGTGGGGGCAATCCGGGGTCAGCAGGATTGGCTGACCGCTGCGGATCACTTCGGCACACAGGCGACCGGTGACGGTGCCGGGTTGCTCCGGTTGCAACTCGTCATCGTCGACGTGATAGGGAAAATTCAGCTGCGCGCAGTGTTCGTCGTACAGCGCCACCGAGAAATTCAGCGCAGGTAGCCACTCGCCGATGATCAGGTGGATGCGCTTGAACAGCGCCAGTAGATCCTCCGCCGCATGGGCCGCTTCGGAGATCGCGTACAGCGCCGCCTGACGCGACTCGGCGAGTTTGCGTTCGGTGATGTCCCGGGCCACGGCGATGCGCAGTTGATCGACTTCCGACCAGCGCGCCGACCACAGGATGTGCACGACGCTGCCGTCCTTGCGCACGTAGCGGTTTTCGAAGTTGTGCTTGGGCTCGCCGCCCATGATGTCGCTCGCAGCGGCCAGGGTGCGCTCACGGTCGGCCGGGTAGACGTAGTCGATCATCGACTGGCCGATCAGTTCGTCAGGCGTGTAGCCGAGAATCCGCTCGCAGGCCGCGCTGACAAAAACGAAACGACCTTGCTTGTCGACCGCGCAAACGGCGTCCAGCAACAGATCGATGTAACTCGCCAGCGGCGCGGAATTTCGGCTTTCCATGGTTCAGCGTGGGTGTCCGGGCAATGCAGCACTGTTCAACCATCCGTGACCTCGACCTCGCATCCCAGCGACTGTTTTCAAGCCTTGTTCGGCATCAACCCCGGCAGCGCATGCACCAGCGCGTTGATGGCAAAACCGATGAACATGATCCCGCACAACCGGGTGATCGCCAGTTCATGACGCTGGTACAGCGTACGCACCTGGCGCGCCCCGACGATGCCAATGAGGATAGCGTAGGCGAGCAATCCGCCGAGGAAACTCAAGGCGATCAGCATTGGCAGCATCGACCAGTTGAGCAGTTCGGCGCGGCTCGACAGCAACGCGGTGAAGGTCGCCACCGCCACCGGATAGGCCTTGGGGTTGGTCAGGCCGAACAGGATGCCGTGCCAGAACGGCTGACGGGCCGCGCCGTGCGGCTGATCGCCATTGCTGCGTTTGGCCCGCACCGCGCGCCAGCCGAGCCAGAACAGGTACAGGCCGCTGAGCACACCGAGCACATCGAACGCGGTGCTGCCGATTTCCCGGGCGCCGACAATCGCGATCAGCGCGGTGCTGCACCAGATCACATCGCCCAGCAGATGCCCGCACAGAAACCCTGCCCCGGCCCGCCGCCCACGTGCGGCGCCGATGCCGAACACCGCCAGCACACCCGGCCCCGGCGTGATGCCGTAGATGAAACCCGAGGCCAGCACGGCCATTAGCAACGATGGAGTCATGGAAAACCTGCAAGTCCCGGAAAACGTGGCCGCCAGTCTATCCCAGCGGTTTGTGAATATTCACGACTCGTTGAAAAAACGCATCCCCGCATAGGGCTTTTGCCGACACGCGGCCAGTCGCGAGGCCAGATCGCCGACGTGGGCTTCGAGTTTGTGCCCGTCCGGGTCGAGGAAGTAGAACGACGCGCCTTCGCTGCGGTTGTCGCGCCATTCCTGCACGTTGGCGGCGCGAAGCTGTTGCACGAACAGCGGGAAATCCGCCGCACCAAGGCTGAAGGCGTAGTGGGTGTAGTCGGCGGCGGGCTCGGGATGGCGCTTAATATCGAGGGACAGGCACAACCACAGGCCGGGGAGCGACAGATAGGCACCGGCGTCCCAGTTGGCCTCGACTCGCAGCTTCAGCACGTCGCGGTAGAACGCGATGCTGCGGTCCAGGTCGGTGACGGCGAGGGTCAGGTGGTTGAGGCCGGTGAGCATCGGTCAGTAACCTCTGAGGTCTTCGGGGAGGGTGTATTGCTTGCCGTCGTAGGTCAGGGTGATTTGGGTTTTCTTCAGCGGGGAATCCTGGGAAACGCACTCCTTGCCGGCCTTGACGGTTTTCATCGCCGTGCCGCTTGAGGTGACGATCAGGTCGGAATAGCCGTTGTGGCTGGCCGGGCCTATTTCTACGGTTCGGCGGATTTGCTGACCTTCACCTTCGCATTCATCCATCCACTCACCATGGTTCTTATAGACCACCAGACCTTCCAGTACCGGGCGCAGTTTGCCACCTTCACGCACATACAGCGCCAGATCGGTTTTTTCGTATGGATTGGCGCGGGAGCTGTGCTCAAACTTCGAACGCAAACCAAAGGCACGGACATCCGGAGCCAGCCTGTAGCGGGCAGTGTCGATCACCAGATCGTCGAACCGGATGGCATCGGAGTTGTAGGCCCCGGGTTTGGAGTAAGTGGCAATCGGCTTGGCGTTGGTGCTGTTCAGCACCGCCAGATCCAGATCAAACACGCCCGCATCGTCATTACCGGCATCCGGTACATAAGTGGACTTGAGGGCAATCACCTGCTCCTTGAACGCCGGCCATGGTTTGCAGCGCGAGAGCGATTGGTCGTCATGCTTCTTTGTCACGCAGGCCGGTTGCGCCTGGGCGGTAATCGCGAAAAAGCTGAGGGCGATGAAAAGTCGGGTTGGGGTGAGCATTGTTCTTCCTTGAATTAAGTCGCGTTGGCTCTGTATCACTCGATGGCTTTGAAACCTTTAGGCAAAACGTATGATTTTCCGTCGTAGCGAAGGGTTGTCAGCACAGGTTTACCGGTTGTGGTTTTCTCATCACAAGTGTCTGGATCACCTTTGCCAACAATTCCCGTAGTCACCGATTTGACGATCAGATCGGCATAACCGTGCGAACTGGTCTTTCCAATCTCGATCGTGCGCAGGGTGCTCGCGCGTTCTCCCGCACAATTTCCGTCCCACTCTCCGTTGTAGCCATACACCACAAGTCGATCCAGCACAGGGCGTAAGGTGTCTCCTTCCTTCACGTAAAGGGACAGCGAAGTCTCATCCATGGGATTGACGCGGGAGGAGCCTTTGAAGACGACCCGAACACCAAAGGCCCGAGTTTCAGGGGTCAATTTGTAGCGCGCCGTATCGAACTCCAGACTTTCCAGCGCGAACGCATCGGACTGGAATGCAGAAGGCTTGTGATAGGTGGCCAGAGGCTCCGGATCCTCGACCGAGACAACAGAGAGCGCAAGATCGTAACTGCCGACATCACCGGTTTTGCCATACACCGGATCCGGCTCAAATTTAGAGACAGCCTTGAGCGTCAAACCTGGAAAGGCCGGCCACGCCTTACACACTGAAAAATCCCGCGCGCCCGTCACCGGCGCAGGCACACAATCAGCCAGCACCCGCCCCGCCATCAGCGCCCCAAAAAGCGCCAGCCCCACAACAAACCCAGACTTCACTGTCACGCCCCGCTCCTTGATGTTTTCAGCCGCGCACTATCCCCTGCTCAATCCGCCGATTCAACCAGTTCAACGCCTGATCCCCACCCCGCCGCTTGTGCCACGCCGACACAAACGTGAACGGCGCAATTTCAAACGGTGGCGGCACGACGATCAGCGATTCGTCATCCACCTCATTCAACGCCCGCGAAGCCACGGTCAAGATCAGATCCGTACCGCTGATGAAGCGTGGCGCGACGCTCCAGTGCGGCAGGCTGATGGCGACTCGGCGGCGTTCGCGCAGGGCGGTCAGGGTGCGTTCGATTTCCGGGGTGCCGCTGCCGCGCATTTCCAGCAAGACATGAGGACGGGAGAGATAGGTTGGCAGGTCGAGAACACCTCCGGCGGGAAGGCTCCGGCGATCCAGAAGGCAGACGTAGCGCTCCTCGAACAGCGGCGTGCTGCGCAGTTCGCCGGGCAATTCGGGGAGTACGCCGGCGGCGAGGTCGATGTCGCCGTTGAGCAGGCCTTCGACCATGCCTTCGCGGCTGGCATGGCTGATTTGCAGGTCGATGCCCGGCGCTTCCGCGCGCAACGTGCGAATCAGCCCGGGCAGGATGATCGCCGCGCCGTAGTCCGACATCGCGAGGCGAAAGGTCCGACGGGCGCTGGCAGGATCAAAGGTGTTGGGCGCCAGCAGCGATTGCACCTGAGCCAAGGTTTCCGCCAGCGGCGCCGCCAATTCCAGCGCCCGCGCGGTGGGCACCAGCCCCGAACCTGCACGCACCAGCAACGGATCACCGAGCAAGTCGCGCAGACGCGCCAACGCATGGCTGACTGCCGGTTGGCTCAGGTGCAGGCGCTCGGCGGCGCGGGTCACGTGTTGCTCGCCGAGCAAGGCGTCGAGAATCACCAGCAGGTTGAGGTCGATGCGGCGCAGATCATTCATTCGATGCATGTTCCAGATACCAAAACAGAATTTAAATCTGCTCGACGAATACCCTAGAGTCCAGCAAAACCTTGCCGGAGAACGATCATGGGAACGATGCAGTGGGTCGGATTGCTGCTGTTGGCGGTATTCGCCGGGGCGGTGGTGCCGTTCCAGAGTGCGATCAACATCAATCTGGCCCGGGGGTTGGGGCATCCGCTGTGGGCGACGCTGACTTCGCTGGTGGTGAGTGTGCTGGTGTTGTTGCCGGTGATTGTCGCCCTGCGCCTGCCATTGCCGTCGCTGGCCCTCGCCAGCAAGCTGCCGTTGTGGATGTGGACCGGCGGCGCGTTCGGGGTCTGCTTCGTCGCATTGGCGGTGGTATTGCTGCCGAAGCTGGGGGCTTCGGGATTTCTGGCGCTGGCTTTGGCCGGGCAAATGATCACGTCAATCGTGCTGGATCACTTCGGCCTGTTCGGGTTGGTGGAGAGGCATCTGACATTGCCGCGCCTGTTCGGCGCGGTGTTGTTGATGGCGGGGGTGGTGCTGATTCAGTTTGGTGATACCGCCGCCAAGTCCCTGGCACCGGCGGGATGAAGCGATCACTCGTAAATCGTCAGTGACTGTAGTTCCGTCATCGCGAGCAGGCTCGCTCCCACAGGAAATCGCATTCCAATGTGGGAGCGAGCCTGCTCGCGATGAGGGCAGATCAGTCACTGCTGTTGTGCGATCCGGACTCAGAAAGCGCTGCGGAAAATCTCCTCGATCTGCCGCTGATCCGCGGCGCGCGGATTGGTGAAGCCGCAGGCGTCTTTCAGGGCGTTGGCGGCGAGTACCGGTATGTCGGTGCACTTGGCGCCCAGATCACGCAAGCCACCGGGAATCTCGACGTCTCTGGCCAGGCAACGGATCGCCGCAATCGCGGCTTTTGCGCCCTCCTCCGGACTGAACCCGCGAATATCGGCGCCCATGGCGTGGGCCACATCGGTCAGGCGATCGGCACAGACCAGCGCGTTGAACGTCTGCACATGCGGCAACAACACCGCGTTGCACACCCCGTGAGGCAGATCGTAGAAACCGCCCAACTGGTGCGCCATCGCATGCACGTAACCGAGGGACGCATTGTTGAACGCCATGCCCGCGAGGAACTGCGCGTACGCCATGTTTTCCCGCGCGGCCAGGTCGCTGCCGTCGCGCACGGCCAGACGCAGGTTGTTGCTGATCAGGGTCATGGCCTTCAGAGCGCAGGCGTCGGTGATCGGGTTGGCGGCGGTGGACACGTAGGCTTCGATCGCGTGGGTCAGCGCGTCCATGCCGGTGGCGGCGGTCAGGCCTTTCGGCATGGCGATCATCAGCGCCGGGTCGTTGACCGACAGCAGCGGCGTGACGTTGCGGTCGACGATGGCCATTTTCACGTGGCGGGTTTCGTCGGTGATGATGCAGAACCGGGTCATCTCGCTGGCGGTGCCGGCGGTGGTGTTGATGGCGATCAGCGGCAGTTGCGGTTTGGCCGATTGATCGACGCCTTCGTAGTCGCGGATCTGCCCGCCATTGGTGGCGCACAACGCGATGCCCTTGGCGCAGTCGTGGGGCGAGCCGCCGCCGAGGGACACGACAAAATCACAGCGACTGTCCTTGAGCAGCGCCAGCCCGGCCTCGACGTTGGCGATGCTCGGGTTGGGTTTGGCGCCGTCGAAGATCACCGAATCGATGTCCTGCATCGCCAGTTTCTCGGCAATCATCGTCGCCACGCCGGCCTTGGCCAGACCGGTGTCGGTGACGATCAGCGCCTTGCGAAAACCGTAGTTGCGGATTGCGTTCATGGCGTCGTCGAGGCAGCCGCTGCCCATGATGTTTACGGCGGGAATGAAAAAGGTGCTGCTCATGGCGCGTCTCCTGACTGGGGCCGAATCGACTCCTGCGATCCGGCGGATACACACAGGATCGACCGATCGGTCACGGCGGATGTTGATCTGGCTCAATGCCCGCTCGTGATAAAGTCGCCGCCCATCTGCCCTTTGTTTTGAGACGTGCCCTGCAATGACCGATTTTCTGGATGTCGACGCCACACTCGAAGACTGGAACGCATTGCGCGCCGCCACCGACTTCAGCGGTCTGCTGCTGGGCAACGGCGCCAGTCGCGCGGTGTGGGACGATTTCGGCTACGACTCGCTGTTCGAAAACGCCCGCACGGTGGAAGAAAAACCGTTGAGCCCGTCGGAACTGAGCGTGTTCGACGCCATGCAGACGCGCAGCTTCGAGCAGGTGCTCGGCGCGCTGAAAACCACCAGCCGGGTCAACAAGGCGCTGGCCGTCAGCTCGGCCGCGCCGCGCAATCGCTACTACGCGATCAAGGAAGCGCTGATCAACACCGTCCACGCAGTTCACATCCCGTGGCGGCTGATCAAAGCCTCGACTTTGGCGACCCTGAACAGTGAACTGGCGCATTATCGCACGGTGTTCACCACCAATTACGACCTGCTCAATTACTGGGCGCTGCAACATCAGGGCGAGGCAATCGACGACCTGTTCAATGGCCCCGACGCCAGTTTCGATCTGTGCGAAAGCAGCACTGAAAAACCGCGTCTGCTGTACCTGCACGGCGGTCTGCATCTGGTGCGCAATCAGGACGGCACCGCGCGCAAACTGACCGCCACCGAGGGCACGCTGCTCGGCAGTTTCGCGATCAACAACACGATCAAGACGCTCGACGACGTGCCGCTGTTCGTCAACGAAGGGCCGAGCGCGGACAAGCTCAAGACCATCCGCAGTTCCGATTACCTGTCGTTCTGCTACGACCAGTTACTCGAACACGGCGACAACCTGTGCATCTTCGGTCATGCCCTCGGCGAGCAGGACAGCCACCTCGTGCGCGCCCTGCGTCTGGCGAAACCGAAGACCGTGGCGATCTCGATCTACCCGCGCAGCGCGGCGTTCATCCAGCATCAGAAGCGCCATTACACGAAGGTGTTCGAGGGCACGGGTGTCGAGTTGCGGTTCTTTGATTCCAAGAGCCATGCGCTAGGGAATTCGAAGCTGTCGGTACCGGTCGAGGTCTGATCACTCCTCGCTGCTGTGCACCACCACCAGCAACTGCGCCTGCACCTCGCCCACTGAGCGGATGCGATGGGGTTTCTGCGCATTGAAGTGCAGCGCATCGCCCCGCTCCAGCAGCACCCGTTCGTTCACGAAGTCCACTTCGACCTGGCCTTCGTGGACGAACAGAAACTCCTCGCCCAAGTGTTCCTTGAAGGTTTTGTCAGTGAATTCGCTCGGCGGGTAAATGATGAACGGCAGCAGGCTGCGTTCGCTGACCTGATGGGCCAGCACCGCGTAGCCGGGGCTGTGATCGTTGGCCGCCAGCGACTGGCGCTCGTGGCTGCGCACCAGGCTGTAGCTGTCGAGGCTGACGTTGTCTTCGGAGAACAGCTCCTCGACTTTGACGTTCAGCGCCTTGGCCAGTTTCAGCGCGGCGGCAATCGACGGCGTGTTCAACCCGCGCTCGACCTTCGACAGGTAACTCTTGGTCATGCCGGATTTCTCGGCCAGCGCCTCAAGGGTTACGCCAAGTTTTTTTCTCAATAATTTCAAACGGATAGACATGCGAAGCGATTAATCCAGCAAAGGAAAGACGATTTGTCCTTGCCAATGACACAAAGTGTCATATAGCCTCTTAAGTGTCATCCATGGCAACCACCACAGGACACGGATATGGCGAAGACATTAGCACTACCCAAAGACGAACTGGTCAAGCAAGCGCTGACCCAGATGCAAAAAAGCCTGGCGGATAATACGTGGACAGACCGGCAAAAGCTGGCCCTGACCTGCCGGATCCTGTTCGAGAACGGCCACGATTCGGGCCTTGCCGGACAGATCACCGCCCGTGGCCCGCAGCCGGGCACTTACTACACTCAGCAACTGGGGCTGGGTTTCGATGAAATCACCGCGAGCAATCTGCTGCTGGTCAACGAAGACCTGGAGGTGCTCGAAGGCCACGGCATGGCCAACCCGGCCAACCGTTTCCACAGCTGGGTGTACCGCGCCCGGACGGACGTGAACTGCATCATCCACACTCACCCGACGCACATTGCCGCGCTGTCGATGCTGGAGGTGCCGCTGCAGATTTCCCACATGGACCTGTGCCCGCTGTACGACGATTGCGCGTTCCTTGAAGGCTGGCCGGGTGTGCCGGTGGGCAACGAAGAAGGCGAATTGATTGCCGGGGCGTTGGGCGACAAACGGGCGATCCTGCTTTCCCATCACGGTCAGCTGTCCACCGGCACGACCATCGAGGAAGCCTGTGTCATCGCGCAACTGATCGAGCGCGCCGCCAAACTGCAATTGCTGGCGATGGCCGCCGGAACGATCAAACCGATCATTCCCGAGCTGGGTCGCGAGGCGCATGACTGGGTATCCAAACCCAAACGCCATGCTGCCGCATTCAACTACTACGCCCGGCAGAACCTGCGTCAGCACGCCGATTGCCTGAACTGAACACCTCATCCTTGCGGAGCACTCTCATGTCCAACATTCACGGCATCATCGGCTACACCATCACCCCGTTCGGCGCCAATGGCGAAGGCGTTGACCTGCCGGCCCTCGGCCGCTCCATCGACCGTCTGATCGCCGACGGCGTCCACGCCATCGCGCCACTGGGCAGCACCGGCGAAGGCGCCTACCTGAGCGATGCGGAGTGGGATCAGGTCGCCGAGTTCAGCATCAAGCACGTGGCCAAACGCGTGCCGACCGTGGTCAGCGTGTCCGACCTGACCACCGCCAAAGCCGTACGCCGCGCCCGTTTCGCCGAAGCCCATGGCGCCGATGTGGTGATGGTGCTGCCGGCCTCTTACTGGAAGCTGACCGAAGCGGAAATCCTCGCCCACTACCGTGCCATCGGCGACAGCATCGGCGTGCCGATCATGCTCTACAACAACCCGGCCACCAGCGGCACCGACATGTCGGTGGAGCTGATCCTCCGCATCGTCAACGGCGTGGAGAACGTGACCATGGTCAAGGAGAGCACCGGCGACATCCAGCGCATGCACAAGCTGCAACTGCTCGGCGAAGGCCGGGTGCCGTTCTACAACGGCTGCAACCCGCTGGCGCTGGAGGCCTTTGCTGCCGGGGCGAAAGGCTGGTGCACGGCAGCGCCGAACCTGATTCCGCAGCTCAATCTGGATTTGTACGAAGCCACACTGGCGGGGGATCTGGGCAAGGCGCGGGAGCTGTTCTACCGCCAGTTGCCGCTGCTGGACTTCATCCTCAAAGGCGGGTTGCCGGCGACGATCAAGGCCGGTCTGCGACTGACCGATCTGGAAGTCGGCGATCCGCGTTTGCCGGTGTTCCCGCTGAGCGAGGCCGGGCGTAATCAGTTGCAGGCCATTCTCAAAAGCCTGAGCTGATCTCAAGGTACACACCAACCCTTGTGGGAGCGAGCTTGCTCGCGATGAGGCCATTAGATCCGACAACGATGTCGACTGATGAACCGTCATCGTCGGATCGCCGCCCGGAGCAAGCTCGCTCCCACAGGTTTTTGTGCTGGATTCAAAGAACCGGCAAGGTCTTGTCCTTGATCACCTTCGTCGGCCCGTTGGTCTTCACGGCAGCAATGCCTTTGGCACACGCCGCGTCCGATGAATAGGATTCGCTGCTGCCGATGATCTGGTGATTGGCTGCCTTGAGGTTGAAGTAGGGGTGGCCGTCCTTCGTCGATTTTTTCTCGTAGCGGTCATCCAGCGGGCTGTTGGTCTGCACCGAGGCAATGCCGTTTTCGGCGGCCGTGCGGCTGGTGTACAGCTCACTGGTCAGAATGGTTTCGGCATTCGCCGCTTTCAGTACGAACTTGAATTGGCCGTTGCTGCTTTTGCTCAACTCATACCATCCGGACATGGTGTTTCTCCTTATCGATGTGTCACAGGGTGATTTTGGTTCCAAGCAACCCGAGGAAACCCGCTAGCCACTTCGGGTGCGCCGGCCAGGCGGGCGCGGTGGCCAGGTTGCCCTGGACATGGCCGTCCGTGACCGGGATGTCGATGTAGGTGCCGCCGGCCAGCCGCACTTCCGGGGCACAGGCCGGATACGCACTGCACTCGCGACCTTCAAGAATCCCCGCTGCCGCCAGCAGTTGCGCGCCGTGACAGACAGCGGCAATCGGCTTGCCGGCCTTGTCGAAAGCACGCACCAGTTCGAGGACTTTTTCGTTCAGCCGCAGGTATTCCGGCGCACGGCCGCCGGGCACCAGCAGTGCGTCGTAATCCTTGGCATCAACCTTGGCGAAATCGAAGTTCAGGGCGAACTGGTGACCGGGTTTCTCGCTGTAGGTCTGGTCGCCTTCAAAGTCATGGATCGCGGTGCGCACGGTCTTGCCGGCAGCCTTGTCCGGACACACGGCATGCACGGTGTGCCCGACCATTTGCAGGGCCTGGAACGGCACCATCACTTCGTAGTCTTCGACGTAATCGCCGACCAGCATCAGAATCTTTTTCGCGGCCATGGACAGGACTCCTCTGGTGAATGCACAGGAGTATTCAAAGTAGTTCAAGGACCGCGATGACGTTCGCAAACTGTATGGATAACTCTGCGCTCAGCTGTAACAGCCCGATTGCCGTGGTTTGTGGCTAGATGAAGACACCTCCCTGCCACCCTCGAATCTGGTTGCCCTCATGTCTTCGCGCGAAAACACCGGCATGGCCCTCGGCCTGCTCGGCGTGGTGATTTTCAGCCTTACCCTGCCCTTCACCCGCATCGTGGTGCAGGAACTGCACCCGCTGCTCAACGGCCTGGGCCGTGCGTTGTTCGCGGCGATTCCGGCGGCGGCGCTCTTGTTGTGGCGACGGGAAAAGTGGCCGACCTGGAAGCAAGTCAAAGGCCTGAGTCTGGTGATCGCCGGGGTGATTCTCGGTTTCCCGGTGCTGTCGGCGTGGGCCATGCAGACGTTGCCGGCGTCCCATGGCGCGCTGGTCAATGGTTTGCAGCCGCTGTGCGTGGCGCTGTACGCCGCGTGGCTGTCCCATGAACGTCCGTCGAAAGCCTTTTGGGCCTGCGCCGCGTTGGGCAGTGCGCTGGTGCTGGGTTACGCGTTGTACACCGGTGCCGGCAGCATTCAGGCCGGGGATTTGCTGATGTTGGGGGCGATTGCAGTAGGCGGTCTGGGTTACGCCGAGGGCGGGCGGCTGGCCCGGGAGATGGGCGGCTGGCAGGTGATCTGCTGGGCGCTGGTGCTGTCGACGCCGCTGCTGATCGGCCCGGTGCTGTATCTGGCGTTCCAGCATCAAGGCGCGGTGTCGGCGAAAACCTGGTGGGCCTTCGGTTATGTCGCGCTGTTTTCGCAGTTTCTGGGCTTCTTCGCCTGGTACGCCGGGCTGGCCATGGGGGGCATTGCCCGGGTCAGTCAGATCCAGTTGTTGCAGATCTTCTTCACCATCGCGTTTTCCGCGTTGTTCTTTGGGGAACACGTGGAGCCGATCACCTGGCTGTTCGCCTGCGGGGTGATCGCGACGGTGATGCTCGGGCGCAAGACCGCGGTGCGCCCGGCTCAACCGGGCACGCTACCGGCCGGGGTTCAGCTCAAGCCTTGAGCTTCAGCAGGCCGTCAGCGAGCAGCAGGGTTTCGAGGCAGTGCTCGCTGATCTGGTAGAACGCTTTCAATTCCTGGATTTTCACCAGCAGCTGAGTCGGGTCCACCGGCTCGGCGCGCTTCACGGCGAGGATCATCTTGTTCTTGTTGGTGTGGTCCAGCGAGATGAACTCGAACACCTTGGTCTCGTAACCGCAGGCTTCAAGGAACAGCGCACGCAAGCTGTCGGTAACCATTTCGGCCTGCTGGCCCAGGTGCAGACCGTATTGCAGCATCGGCTTGAGCAGCGCCGGGCTCTGGATCTGCAAGCGGATCTGTTTGTGGCAGCACGGCGAGCACATGATGATCGAGGCGCCGGAGCGGATACCGGTGTGGATCGCGTAGTCGGTGGCGATGTCGCAGGCATGCAGGGCGATCATCACGTCCAGCTCGCTCGGCGCCACGCTGCGCACATCGCCGCATTTGAACACCAGCCCCGGGTGTTCCAGCTTCGCGGCGGCGGTGTTGCACAGGTTGACCATCTCTTCACGCAGCTCGACGCCGGTGACTTCGCCCTCGGCCTTCAGGGTGTTGCGCAAATAGTCATGGATGGCGAACGTCAGGTAACCCTTGCCCGAACCGAAATCCGCCACCCGCACCGGTTTGTCCAGGGCCAGCGGCGACGAGGTCAGCGCGTGGCTGAACACTTCGATGAACTTGTTGATCTGCTTCCACTTGCGCGACATCGCCGGGATCAGCTCGTGCTGGGCGTTGGTCACGCCCAGATCCTTGAGGAACGGGCGGTTCAGATCGAGGAAACGGTTTTTCTCGCGGTTGTGCTCGGCGGACGGCACTTCGCGCAATTGCTGAGGTTTGCTCATGAACAGCGAGCTCTTGCCCTTTTTGCTGTATTCGAGCTGGGCTTCGTCCGTCAGCGCCAGCAAATGCGCATTTTTGAACGCCGCAGGCAGCAGCCCGGCAATCGTCGTCACCGCTTCGTCCAGCGGCAGGTTCTTGGTGATGTCGCGGGTCTTGTAGCGATAAACGAACGACAGGCACGGCTGCGCCTTGACCGTTACCGGCTTGATGATGATCCGCTGCAGGTCCGCTTCTTCGCCGACGTATTTGGCCAGCACCAGTTTGATGAAGCCGTTCTGTTCGAGGCTGGTTTGCAGCAACTCGATGAACCGGGCGTGGTGATCGGGCGCCGGTTTGGCAGATGCGGAAGGAGCGGTAACGGACATGGGAAAAAGCGGCCTCGGACGGGCAAATCGGGAATGGCCGCTAGTTTAGGGGGGATGGCGTTCGAGGGCACGGCTAATTTCCCGAACGGCTTATCCCAACACCACCAACCGATTCGGCAACTCATTCCTCACCTGCGTAACCGGCACATGCACCTTGAGCAATTCCCCGCACGCTTCAATGCAGGTAACAAAGCCCTGCAACGTCTGCCCCTGCCTTACCTGCTCGGTAAACGCCGCAACAATCGAATCCCAGCTCTTGTTATCCAGCTTCTTGGAAATCCCCTCATCCACCAGAATTTCCACATACCGCTCCGCCTCGCAGACAAAAATCAGCATGCCGGTGCTGCCCACCGTGTGATGCAGGTTCTGTTCGAGAAACTGCCGACGCGCCAGGTTCGAGGCGCGCCAGTGGCGGACATGACGCGGGATCAGATGAGTGGTGACTTTGGGCAGGCGAAACACCAGGCACAGCACGACAAAACTGACCCACTGCACCAGCAACAGGCTGTGCATCGTCAGCCAGCCGGTCAGGTAGTGCACGATACCCGGCACCACCAGCGCCAGCAGGCTCGCCCACAGCAGCGGGATGTACGCGTAGTCGTCGGCACGGGCCGCCAGCACCGTCACCAGTTCGGCGTCGGTGTCGCGCTCGACCCGGGCGATGGCCTCGGCGACCTTGCGTTGTTCGTGTTCAGTCAGTAATGCCATGTCGTGAAGTGCCTGCTCATTATTGTTATCACCAGCCGCCGGAGGACCCGCCCCCGCCGAAACTGCCACCGCCGCCGCTGAAGC
>NZ_JAIHBA010000035.1:0-97356 GCF_019718735.1 Pseudomonas sp. RIT778
GGGCTGGGGCTGGCGATCTGTCAGGGCATGGTCGGCGCCCATGGCGGGCGGATCAGTGTCGGCGACGGCATCGACGGGCGCGGCACCTGCATTACCCTGCACCTGCCTTTGCAGACGCAACCGGGGATGGACGGTGAAGCCTGATCCGCGCTGCGCTACTCTCTTGCCACTCTTTTGTGTTGATGTGAATTCATGAGCCAGACCGCGACCATTTTGGTCATCGATGACGAACCGCAGATCCGCAAGTTCCTGCGCATCAGCCTCGCTTCCCAGGGCTACAAGGTGCTGGAGGCCGGCACCGGCGCCGAGGGCCTGGCCCAGGCGGCGCTGAACAAACCGGACCTGCTGGTGCTCGACCTCGGCCTGCCGGACATGGACGGCCAGCAGGTACTGCGCGAGTTTCGCGAATGGGCCACGGCGCCGGTGCTGGTGCTGTCCGTGCGCGCGAGCGAAGGGCAGAAAGTCCAGGCGCTGGATGGCGGCGCCAATGACTACGTGACCAAGCCGTTCGGCATTCAGGAATTTCTCGCCCGGGTGCGGGCGTTGCTGCGTCAGGCGCCGGCCGGAGAAGCGCAGCAGGCCGCGTTGAATTTCGGCCCTCTGACCGTGGACCTGGCGTATCGCCGGGTATTGCTCGACGGCGTCGAAGTCGCCCTGACCCGCAAGGAATACGCCGTGCTGGCGCAACTGGCGCGGCATCCGGGGCGGGTGATCACCCAGCAGCAATTGCTCAAGGACATCTGGGGCCCGACTCACACCGAGGACAGCCACTACCTGCGGATCGTGGTCGGGCACCTGCGACAGAAACTGGCGGACGATCCGACCCGGCCCCGGTTTATCGTGACCGAGGCGGGCGTCGGTTATCGCTTGTTGAGCGAGAGCAGCCTTTAGTTCTGCTCGCTCTCGTAGCGATCCAGCGTATCCCTGGCAATCTCGCGACCCAGCGCGATCAATTCAGGCGCCTTGTAGAACTCGAAGAACCGGCACACCCGCTTCGGCACATTGATCAGGATGTCCGGCGGATACCCGGCGATCTTGTACTGCGCCAGTGAGGTCTGCATCACCTCGAAACTCTGGTTGATCAGGTCGAGCAATGACGCAGGCCCGACGTTATCGATGATGAACGAACCGGTGGCGGACTTCGGCGCGCCGTCGCGCTCAGGGGCCGCGGCCGGTTGCTGGGTTTCCGGTTCCGCACCCTCGACCCATGGATTGATCTCGGCTGCTTCGGCCCGCAACGCTTCCTGTTCCAGTCGCAGCAGTTGCTCGGCCTGTTTGCGGCGGAACGGCATCTTCGAGCCCAGCGAATTGATCAGGCTGTCGAAGCGGGTGCGGAACGCGGCGGGGCGCTGGATCACCGGCAATTTGTAATGACGCTGGTTGGTCGAGTTGAGATTGACCGCGATGATCAGGTCGCAATGGCTCGACACCACCGGCACGATCGGCAACGGGTTGAGAATGCCGCCGTCCACCAGCATCCGGTTGCCCTGCATCACCGGGGTGAACAGGCTGGGAATCGCCGCCGAGGCCCGCATCGCCTGATGCAGGCAGCCTTCCTGGAACCAGATTTCCTGTTGATTGGTGAGGTCGGCGGCTACGGCGGTGTAGGGGATGCGCAGGTCTTCGATGTTGATCTCGCCGACGATCTTGCGGATCTGGCCGAAGACTTTTTCGCCACGGATCGCGCCGAGACGGAAGCTCACGTCCACCAGGCGCAGTACGTCGAGGTAATCCAGGCTTTCGATCCAGTTGCGGTACTCGTCAAGCTTGCCGGCGGCGTAGATTCCGCCGACCACGGCCCCCATTGAACAGCCGGCAATACAACTGATGTCATAGCCCCGTCGTTCGATCTCTTCAATGACCCCGATATGGGCATAGCCCCGGGCGCCACCGGAGCCCAGCACCAGTGCGACACGCTTTTTCATCCGACTTCCTCCCGGCAAGGTTCCACAATGCACCCATCGAGGGCCGGGCGACAATCGCCGGGGTCGTTCGGGGCGGCGATGGCGTCGTTTTTTCGATACTTCATGACCCGTCGGCGTTATCTTTTGCAGTGCGGTGGAATCACGGGGCGCAAGGCACTTTTTCGCTGCCGCACCGTCTTACCTGCACGACTGTTGACCTATCTTTGAGGTGTGAGTGATGAAAGCCTGGATCTGTGTGCCGTTGATGGCGCTGGCATTGGCCGGTTGCGCCGGCAAGACCGCTTACCGCGACAGCTGCGGCAGCCAGCTCGACGCGGCGTGGCATGAACTGGATCTGGCGAAAGCCGAAGGGTTTGCCGGCACCGTCAGCTATTCCAAGGCGCTGTCGCTGTTGACGGCAGCCAAGACCCAGCAGCAATTCGAAGGGTTCGAAGGCTGCACCAAGAAAGCCGAAAAAGCGCGCTTCTACATTCGCGAATCCCGCGCCGGGCGCTAAGCTGCTGACGTGGCGCAAGGGCAGGTGCCTTGCGCCGGCGCACACTCGTGCAAAGCCATTGAATTCAGGAGCAAGTAATGTCTGCGTTGGTCGACCGGTTGGTGGCTCATGTCTTGAGCCTGGAAGTCAGGCTGCTGGCCTGTCAGGCACGTTTGACCGCCCGGACTGATCCTGAGGCGCTGCACGATCTGCGCACCACCGTGCGGCGCTTGCGCAGTCTGCTGCGACCGTTGCGCGGTTTGCCCGGTGTCGAACAACTGGAAAGCGCGGCAGCCAGCGTCGGGCAACTGACCACGCCGTGGCGCGACCGCGAGGTGCTGGCAGCCTGGCTGATCAAACACGATCAGCCCGAAGCCGCGCAGCGCCGCATGGCGCAGATGGCCGAGGCTTATCCGGCCTTGGCGGCCAGCGCCGAAGTGGCGTCGCTGCTGATGATCCTCGATGCCTTTCCGCGTTTTCTGCGCGCGTCCCAGCGCCAGGGATTGCTCAAGCGCCTGGACAAGCGCATCGAAAAACGTCTGGGCAAACAATGGAAGAATCTCGACGTGGCGCTGCACGATCCGGCCCACGACCGCCATCGCCTGCGGCTGCTGATCAAGCGTGTGCGTTACGGCATCGAGGCCTACCCCGAACTGGATCGTCTGCCCGAAGCCGCCTTGCCCCGTTTGAAATCCGCGCAAGGCGCCCTCGGTGACTGGCACGATTGCTGGCAATGGCTGGCCCGCGCCGAACTGGAGCCGGATCTGCAACCCTGCGTCGCTACCTGGCAGGCGACCATGGCCAAGGCCGAAATCAAGGCCGACCGGGTGCTGGAAAAACTCAGCGCGGCCTGCTTCAAGTCCTGAATTTTCCACAAGACCACATGTGGGAGCGAGCCTGCTCGCGATTACGGCTGCACGGTCACCAATGAAGTGACTGACACACCGCTATCGCGAGCAGGCTCGCTCCCACACTAAACGGCTTATCTGTCAGTCTCTTTGACCGGAATGGACGCTGCGCCGCTCTGCCGCGCTGGTTAAGATCCGGTCATTCCCTTTTTCCTGTCCGAGGTTTCCATGCGCTTTTGCGATCTGATCGATGCTGTCCGTCGTCAACCGGAGGTCACGATTCCGGCGGAGTGGGGCCAGGGCCGGGCCAGTTTTGGCGGGTTGGTGGCCGCGCTGCAATTTGAAGTGATGCGCACCAAGGTTCCGACCGATCGGCCGGTGCGTTCGCTGGCGATCACCTTCGTCGGCCCGGTCGAGCCCGAAGTGCCGGTGAGCTTTGAAGTCGAAGTGCTGCGCGAAGGCAAGGCAGTCAGCCAGGTGCTGGGGCGCGCCGTGCAGAACGGTCAGGTGGTGACGATGGTGCAAGGCAGCTTCGGGGCTTCGCGGCCTTCGGAAGTGGCGGTTGAAGCCTATCCGGCACCCGAGATGAAACATTGGGACGATTGCCAGGAATTGCCGTACATCAAAGGCGTAACCCCAGAGTTCATGCGTCATCTGGCGATGCGCTGGAGTGTCGGCGGCATGCCGTTCACC
This sequence comes from Pseudomonas sp. RIT778, assembly GCF_019718735.1. Classification (NCBI taxonomy): domain Bacteria; kingdom Pseudomonadati; phylum Pseudomonadota; class Gammaproteobacteria; order Pseudomonadales; family Pseudomonadaceae; genus Pseudomonas; species Pseudomonas sp. RIT778. The sequence continues at coordinate 3,942 of NZ_JAIHBA010000035.1, forward strand.
GGCAATCAATCGCGGCTGATGGGCGGCTGGGTGCGTCTGCGTGGGGATGTGAAGGAAGAGCCGGTCAACGAGGCGCACCTGTTGGCGCTGGTCGATGCCTGGCCGCCCGCGCTGTTGCCGTACCTGAAGAAACCCGCACCGGGCAGCACGCTGACCTGGACCATCGAATTCGTTCAGCCGTTACGGGATTTGAGCACGCTGGATTTCTGCCAATACCTGGCGGACATCGAGTATGCGGCTGACGGTTACGGCCATGTCGCCGCCAAGCTGTGGAGCGCGAAGGGTGAACTGATTGCCATGAGTCGGCAGACGGTGACGATCTTCGCCTGACTCAATGGCGGCGATGGCGTTCACGCCAGGCGCGGAACCAGCCGCCACTGAGGAAGAACCTCGGAAACGTCAGGAACTGCTCGACCAGCAGACGCGAGACGGCGTCCTTGCGATCACTGAACGGCTCGGAGGCTTGCGCCTCCAGGCTGTGGCCGTGACGCTGCAAACCCAGCGCCGCGATGATGCCGATCACGCCGATCGCCACGCTGGCCAGACTCAGGCTGAACACCCCCGAGACGATCAACAGAAACGCGACGATGAACAGCGGCACGGCAATCAGGTGCAGCACCAGATTGGTCGGGTGCTGATGGTTGTTCGGGTACGCGCGCCATTGCCACGCGGGAAGGTTGGGGTGACGTTTGCCCATGTTGCTGCTCCTCGATCCATGTTTGGTACATGGTTGAAGAATAGGCCCGGGCAGCCAGGGCGGCGAATCAAGGTTGGCTATTGAAGTGATAGGGACAATGGCCATTCTTGATGTTGCCCCCTAGAGCTTCAACTGACCGATCGCCTTATTCAGTTCACCGGCCAGCGTCGCCAACTCGTTACTGGTGGTCGCCGAATCCACGGTCTGTTGCACGGTGTTCTCGGTGACATCGCGAATGCTCACCACCGCGCGGTTCATTTCTTCGGCAACCTGACTCTGTTGCTCCGCCGCCACCGCAATCTGCGTGTTGCTCTCACGCATCTGCGCCACCGCTCCGGTGATTTCCGCCAGTGCTTCGCCGGCCTCTTGCGCCTGCTGCACGCAGTCATCGGCCTTGTACGAACTCTCCTGCATGAAGTCGACCGCATCGCGGGTGCCTGCCTGCAACGCCGAGACCATAGTGGTGATTTCATCGGTGGAGGTCTGCACGCGTTTGGCGAGGTTGCGCACTTCGTCGGCGACCACCGCGAACCCGCGACCCATTTCCCCGGCGCGAGCCGCTTCGATGGCAGCGTTGAGCGCGAGCAGATTGGTCTGTTCGGCGATGCTGTGGATCACGCTGACCACGCCGTTGATCTTCTGGCTGTCCTCGGCCAGCCGCTGGATCATCTCGGCGGTCTGCTGCACGCCGCTGGACAGGCCGGCAATCGAAGTCTGCACCCGGCTTACCACTTGCTGGCCGCTGCCAGCCAGGCCATCGGCGGTCTGCGACAGGTCGCGCGTGGCGCCGGCGTGCTGGGCGATGTGGTAGACGGTTGCGGTCATTTCGTTGATCGCCGTGGCGGCCTGATCGGTTTCGCTCTGCTGGCCGAGCATGCCGTGACGCACCTCGTTCATGCTTGATGCCAGCCGCGCGGCGCCGACGTCGAGTTGCCGCGCGGTGTTGGCCACGGTGGTCACCACTCGCTGGTAACCGGCCTGCATCGCATTGAACGCGTTGGCCATCTGCCCGACTTCATCCTTGCAGGCCAGCGGCACCCGGGCGGCGAGGTCGCCGGTTTTCTCCACGTGCAGCATCACGTCCTTGAGGGTGTTCAGCTGACTGAGCAGAAAGCGGATCAGCAACTGTGAAGCGCCGAGCATCGCCAGCATCAGGATGAACACCGCCACCGCGTAGTTGGCGAAGCGTTCGCCGAACACCTGGCTGAGGCTGGGGGCGTAGGCGATCACGGCGACCTGCTGACCATCGGCACGGCTGAAGACCTCGGCGCCGAGCAGCGGGTTTTCACCGAACAACGGCAAGTGACTGATCTCGATCCAGCCGTTGCTGTCGGTGATCTCCAGCAGCGGTTGATCGTTGAGGCGCGGCGCTTCGCCGCGTTTGAAAGTCAGCACTTGATCGGATTTGGGCAGCGCTTGCCCGGCCGGCCAGGCCTTGAGCAATTGCGCCTGGGCCTGGGCCGAAGTTTGCGCGGCGTGGCTGCGGGCCTGTTGTTCGAGCTGTACGGCGTACAGCACCAGCAACAGAGTGGTGACGAAGGCGACCGCATTGACCGCCCAGAATTTGTATTTCAGCGAGATATTGCTAAGCCAGGCACCCATGGAGGTCTTCTCTGATAGCGGAAACAATTTTGGCAAGGTGCCATTATTGTGCCGCTACGCAGGTGTCCGGATCTTGATGTGCATCAACAAGTGATGCATTCGCCTCGGCTAGGGCAGGGTAGGTAAACCGTAAAACGCACGCGCGCAGGCGGTGGTGTGAGCCGCCAGATCCTCTTCGGTTTCGCCTCGATGCAATGCCACTTCACGCAGCACTTCGGTCAGATACGCCGGCTCGTTGCGCCCGTTCTTCGGCTTTGGCCGCAATGTGCGCGGCAGCAGGTACGGCGCATCGCTTTCCAGCATCAGGCGACCGCGTTTGATCTCCTTCACCAGCGGATGCAAATGGGTACCGCGACGCTCGTCGCAGATCCAGCCGGTGATGCCGATGTGCAGATCCAGATCGAGGTAACTGAACAACGCTTTCTGCTCGCCGGTGAAGCAATGCACCACGGCGGCGGGCAATCGGTCGCGGAAGTCACGGAGGATTTCCAGCAGGCGCTGGCTCGCATCACGCTCGTGCAGGAACACCGGCAATTGCAGTTCGGCGGCCAGCGCCAGATGTTCTTCGAGGACTTTTTCCTGCTGCGGGCGCGGCGAGAAATCGCGGTTGAAGTCCAGCCCGCATTCGCCCACTGCTACCACGTTCGATTCCTGCAACAGACTGCGCAGACGCCGCACGCTGTCGGCGTTCCAGTCGCTGGCCGAATGCGGGTGAATGCCGGCGGTGGCGAACAGTCGCTGGCCGTCCGGATCCAGTTGCTGGCATAGCTCCAGTGCCTGTTCGCTGCCTTCGACGCTGGTGCCGGTCAGCACCAGTTGGCAGACCCCGGCAGCGTAGGCGCGGTCGAGCACGGCCTGGTGTTTGTCGGCGAAACTGGGGTTGGTCAGGTTGACGCCGATATCGATGAGTTGCATGGTGCTACCTCGGGCCGAAGGCCGGAAAGCATATCAGAGCTGTAGATTTATAAGAAAAGCCAAGAACTACAACGGCTTATGGCTGTCTGTTGAGGCCGCGAGGCAGGCTGGGCTGGCAGAGTTGCCATCACTGTGCCAGTCTCTCGCACTTTATCAGCGCTCCAGGCGCTCTGTTTTCGTCGGTGTTTTGCGACCGCTCAGCGGTGCAAACGCCCCGTATTCTTTCCGGAGAGTGGATGGTTCGTCCCTCGGTTTTGCTCCTGCTGTGTGGTTCGTTGCTGCTGCCGATGACGGCGGTCGCGCGGCTGCCCGGGCCGCTGCAAGCCGTGCCGGCCGCCAAGGTCCGCGACCTGACCGAAATCCGCAGCAGCCGCGTGTTGCGGGTGCTGGTCAACCAAAGCCGCAACAGCTCCGGCGAAGTCCAGGGCCAGGCCATCGGCATCGAATACCACCGCCTGCGCGCCTTCGAGCAATACCTCAATGGCCACGCCCGCGACGGCCAGGAAATCACCCTCAAGATCATCCCCAAAGCCAAGGATCAACTGCTCGGCGCGCTACAGCGTGGCGAAGGCGATCTTGTTGCGCCAGGCGAACTGCTCGAGTTGCAACCGGGCCACGCGGTCGCCAGCAGCGAGCCGATTGCCAGCAACGTGCCGCTGGTGCTGGTCGGCATCAAGGGTGAAAAGCGCTACACCAAGGTCGAGCAACTCGCCGGCAAAACCCTGGCGCTGCCCACTGGCAGTGCGGCGGGGGAGGCGGTCAGTCAGCTCAACCAGAAACTGGCGCTGCATAAACTGGCGCCGATCAAGATCGAATGGGTCGATCCAACGCTGGCGGTCGAGGATGTGCTGGAAATGGTTCAGGGCGGGATCTTCCACCTGACCATTGTCGAGCAACCGATCGCCGAGCGGTGGGGCAAGATCCTGCCCAAGCTGCGTTTCGACCGTCAGGTGATGATCAGCGAACCGGGCGAGGAATACTGGTTCGTGCGCCGTGATGCCTCGATGTTGCGGGCCAGCATCGACCGCTTCCTGACCGGCTACAAAAAACCATCGAACGAAGATGCGGCGTTCCTGCGGATCTACCGCCGGCTGTATCAAGTGCACTATCCGCTGGCCAAGGCTGACCGTCAGCGCCTGGAAAAACTGCGACCGACCCTGCAGAAACACGCCGAAGCGCAAAACATGGACTGGCTCAACCTGGCGGCGCTGGCGTTCAAGGAGTCGGCGCTGCAGCCCAATGCGCGCAGCGGTAGCGGGCCGACCGGGCTGATGCAGATCACCCCGTCCGCCGCGCAGCGAGTTGGTGTCAACAATATCCAGAATCTCGATGCGAATGTGCAGGCCGGTGCCAAGTACCTGGCCATGATCCGCCGCAAGTTCTTCAACAGCCCCAAGCTCAACGAGCGCGAGCGCATGGCGTTCACCCTGGCGGCGTACAACATCGGCCCGGAGCGGGTGCAAGGCATGCGCGCCGAGGCGCGGCGTCGCGGTCTGAACCCCAACCAGTGGTTCTTCCAGGTCGAGCGTATCGCCATGGAGCAGGTGGGAATGGGGGCCGTCAGCTATGTTAATAGCGTGAACAAGTATTACTTGGCGTTCGACCGGGAGCGGGAGTCGTTGGAGCCCCGGGGGCAGAAAGTGGTCTCACGCAAATGATCTAATAAGTTGATTGTTATGGCGGAATTTTTGCGCTTTTAACATGAAATTAACTGATTAATATAGCGGCCAACCAACAAGCACTTCTGACAACAAGGAAACGCAACATGAGCTCTCTGATCAACAAGGTTCTGTTCACTCGCGCCGGCTACGGTCTGACCATTCTGCGCATTGCCGTCGGCGTGATCTTCGCCGCCCACGGCTCGCAGAAGCTCTTCGGCCTGTTCGGTGGCTATGGCCTGGCGGGCACTGCACAATACATGGAAAGCATCGGCCTGACCCCGGGTTACCTGATGGCCACCCTGGCCGGCGGCACCGAGTTCTTCGCCGGTCTGGCGCTGATCATCGGCCTGCTGGTTCGCCCGGCGGCATTGGGTCTGACCTTCCTGTCGCTGGTGGCGATCTTCACCGTGCACATCAGCAACGGTCTGTTCATGGCCAACAACGGTTACGAGTTCGCCCTGGCCCTGCTCGGTGGCAGCCTCGCGGTGCTGATCGAAGGCGCCGGCAAGCTTTCGGTGGATCGCGCCATCGCCGGTTGAAGGCTCTGGCTCAAGCAAAAGGCCCGCATTGTGCGGGCCTTTTTTGTTGCGGCTGATTCTTGACACTGGCCGGTCACGTTCTCTACGATGCCGCTCATGCGCCGATTTAAACAGCTACTTGCGGGGCGCCAGGTGACTATTCTTCAGTTGCCGTCAGAAGCCGGAACAGGGCTTCGAAATACCGCTAAAGCGCTGGTTCGGTGTTGCCTCTCACCTGCCATGCAGACTTTTGAGGCAGAGACACGACACGATGAATGCACTACGCCCTCCAGCACGTCCCGCGCCGATCACGGCACACATCACCCAGCGCAATCCGAAAATCCTGCTTGGCGGCAAACATCAGCCGACGCTGTTGCGTTATCTCGATGGCTGGCCACGTCGCAGCGGCGGTCCTGCCGCCTTCCTGATCCAGTTTGTCGAAGACGGTGAGTCGCTGGCGCGTTTTGCCGATGACAGTTTCGATCTGGCCGTCATTCAGGCCCCGAGCCTTGAAGAGGCGCCGGAAATGATTCGCCAACTGACCCGAGTCGCACGCCAAGGCCTGATCACCCGGCGCTGAGCGTCAGGGATATTCGATCGCCACGATGTAGACGAACTGTTCGCCGGTCGGCGTCTGTACCCGCACTTCAGCATCCAGCGCCTTGCCGATCAGGGCGCGGGCCAGCGGCGAGTCGATGCTGATCAGGCCGAGTTTCAGGTCCAGTTCGTCCGGGCCGACGATCCGATAGCGCGACTGTTTGCCGTCTTCGTCTTCGATGGTCACCCACGCGCCGAAGTAGACCTTGTTCGGATCGCTCGGTTTTTCGCTGACCACTTTCAACGCCTCAAGGCGTTTGGTGAGAAAACGCACGCGACTGTCGATCTCGCGCAGCATTTTCTTGCCGTAGGTGTACTCGGCATTTTCCGAACGATCACCCTGAGCCGCCGCTTCACTGACCGACTGCGTCACCTGCGGGCGGCGCACGTGCCACAGCTCATGGAATTCGGCGCGCATCCGCGCTTCACCTTCGGGGGTGATCAGCGCGGTACCGGCAGTGCGGGGAGGGCGATAACGGCTCATGGCAACTTCTTTTGATTAAGACGGCTGGAGTCTATCAACCCTCGCGCAACACTGTCAGCGGGCTGGCGTTCAGCGCACGCCGCGTGCCGAACACGCCGGCGCCACCGATCAGCGCCGCGCCGATCAACGGCAACAGCAGCAACCACGGATGGGGATGCCACGGCAGGTCGAAGGCAAAGCGATACAGCACCAGACTCACCACTTCCGAACCGATCGCCGCGAGCAACCCGCTGACCGCGCCGAGCAAACCGAACTCGATCCGTCGTGCCTTGATCAGTAACTGCCGCTCGGCCCCCAGCGCACGCAACAGCGCACCCTGGCGAATGCGTTCATCCAGCGTTGCCTGCAACCCGGAAAACAGCACCGCCATCCCCGCCGCCAACACAAACAACAGCACATACTCCACCGCCAGGGTGACCTGGGCGAGGATGCTGCGCAGCTGTTCGAGCAAGGCTTCGACCTGCAGGATGGTTACCGCCGGGAATGCTCGCGACAACTCGACAATCTGCTGATCGTGACCGGGGGCCAGATAGAAGCTGGTCAGGTAGGTCGCCGGCAAGTCCTTCAGGGTGCCAGGCTGGAAGATCATGAAGAAGTTCGGCTGGAAGTTGTCCCAGTTGATCTCCCGCAAACTGGTGACCTTCGCTTCGCGATTGACCCCGCCGACGCTGAACACCATGTGATCGCCCAGCTTGAGCTTGAGGCTTTCGGCCACCTTGCCTTCCACCGAGACGCCCGGAACGTCATCCGAAGGTTGGCCGGTCCACCACGATCCGGCGGTGATCTTGTTGCCCGCCGGCAGATCGGCCGCCCAGGTCAGGCTCAGGTCGCGCTGGATGGCGCGGTCGCCGGCCGAATCCTTGCTGACGATCTGCTGCACTGCTTCGCCATTGATACTGATCAGCCGTCCCGGCACCACCGGGTACAACGGCGCGGCCTGGGCCGAGACGTTGATCAGGTGATCGGTGAAGGCTTGTTTGTCGGCCGGCAGGATGTTCAGAGCGAAATAGTTGGGGGCATTTTTCGGCAACTGGTTCTGCCAGGTGTCGAGCAGTTCACCGCGCAGCAATGCAATCAAAGCCATGGACAGCAGGATCAGCCCGAAAGCCAATGATTGGCCGGCGGCCGCCAAAGGGTGGCGCAATAACTGACCCAACCCGAGACGCCACGGCAGGGATGCACGCGCGAGCAGGCGACGCAGGCTTTGCAGCAGCAACAGCAGCAAACCGCCGAGCACCAGCGCGGCGACCACACCGCCGCCGAGCAGGGCGAATGTCAGCAGCAGGTCGAGGCTCAGTCGCCACATGATCAGCCCGAGCGCACCGAGTGCCGCGCCATAGACCATCCAGGTGCTCGATGGAATCGGCAGCATGTCCCGACGCAATACCCGCAACGGCGGCACGCGGCCCAGTGCGGCGAGCGGTGGCAGGGCGAAACCGGCCAGCGCCACCAGCCCGGTGCCGATGCCGGCCAGTGCCGGCAGCAAGCCACCCGGCGGTACGTCGGTCGGCAGCAGATCATGCAGCAGTGCGAACAATCCCAATTGCGCGAGCCAGCCCAGCAGGGCGCCGCTGAGGCTGGCGAGCAGGCCGAGCACCGTCAGTTGCAGACTGAACAGCACCAGGGTTTCCCGCCGCGACAAGCCCAGGCAACGGAGCAGGGCGCTGGCATCGAAACGCCGGCTGGCGAAGCGGTTGGCCGATAGCGCCACCGCGACACCGGCCAGAAGCACGGCCACCAGACTGGCCATGTTCAAATAGCGTTCGGCCTTGCCCAGCGCGCCGCCGATCTGCCGGTTGCCGTCGCGGGCATCCTGAATCCGCTGGTTGGCGGCGAGCCCCGGTTTGATCAGTTGGCGATAGGTTTCCAGCGCCTGCGGTTCACCGCGCCAGAGTTCGCGGTAACTCACCCGGCTGCCGGGTTGCACCACGCCGGTCGCGGCGAGATCGTCAAGGTTGATCAGTACTCGTGGCGTCAGGCTGTAGAAGTTGCCGGCGCGATCCGGTTCGTAAGTCAGCACTCGCGTCAGTTTCAGCGTCTTCATGCCGACGTCGATGCTGTCGCCGATCTTCAAGTCCAGCGCCGTCAGCAGGCGCGCTTCGACCCAGGCTTCACCGGGCTGCGGCTCGCCACCGGCTTCCTCTGTCGCGAAGGGAGCGGGGGCGCTTTTCAGTTCGCCGCGCAGCGGATAGGCGCGGTCGACAGCTTTGATACTGGAGAGCTGAATGCCGTTGTCTGTGGCGATGACGCTGGAAAACTCCACTACCTGCGCATGATCCAGACGCAGCTCGGTGCCGCTCCTGATCTGTTCCGGTCGGGCCGGCGAGCTGCCTTCGAGCGACAGGTCGGCGCCGAGAAACTCGGTAGCGCGCAGCATCATTGCGCCGTTGAGGCGGGCGCCGAAGTAGCCGATCGCGGTACTCGCCGCCACCGCCACCACCAGGGCGAAAAACAGCACCCGCAGTTCACCGGCGCGGGCATCGCGCATTAGTTGGCGCAGGGCAAGACTGAACAGACGAAACAGCGGCAGACGTGCCATCAAGGCTCCAGAGGGGCGACCAACAGGCCGGCTTCAAGACGGATCAGGCGCCGGCAGCGATGGGCCAGGCGTTCGTCGTGGGTCACCAGCACCAGGGTGGTGCCGCGTTCCTTGTTCAATTCGAACAGCAAGTCGCTGATGCGCTCGCCGGTGTGGCTGTCGAGGTTACCGGTGGGTTCGTCGGCGAACAGCACGTCCGGCTCGGCGGCGAAGGCCCGGGCAATCGCCACGCGCTGTTGCTCACCACCGGAGAGCTGGCGCGGCGAGTGAGTCAGGCGCTGGCCGAGGCCGACCCGTTGCAGCAGTTCGGTGGCGCGGCTTCGAGCGTCTTTGCGGCCGTCGAGCTCCAGCGGCAGCATGACGTTTTCCAGCGCGTTGAGGCTGTCGAGCAACTGGAACGATTGAAAGACGAAGCCCACGTGTTCGGCCCGAATGCGCGCGCGCTGGTCTTCGTCGAGATTGCTCAGGCCTTGCCCGGCGAGCGTCACTTCGCCGCTGCTCGGCAGATCAAGGCCGGCGAGCAGACCCAGCAGGGTGGATTTGCCGGAACCGGACGCGCCGACGATGGCCAGGCTGTCGCCCTTGTTCAGTTCCAGGCTGAGTTCGTGCAGGATGGTCAGTTCACCTTCCGCGCTGGGAACCACTTTGCTAAGGTTCTTCGCGGTGAGAATGCTTGCGCCCATGGAGAATCCGATGCGTGTGTGGTTTTTGAGTGCTGGCCTGGCCTTGATGTGCATGGCCCAGAACGCAGCGGCGGGTACAGTCCTGATCGTTGGCGATAGTATCAGCGCCGGTTTCGGACTGGATACCCGGCTGGGGTGGGTGTCGTTGCTCGAACAGCGGCTCAAGACCGAAGGTTTTGACGATAAAGTGGTCAATGCGTCCATCAGTGGCGACACCAGTGCCGGAGGCCAGGCACGGCTGCCTGCGCTGCTTGCAGAGCACAAACCGGAACTGGTGATCCTCGAATTGGGCGGCAACGATGGCCTGCGCGGAATGCCGCCGACGCAATTGCAACAAAATCTTGCTTCGATGATCGACAGCTCCCGCCAAAGCGGTGCCAAGGTGCTGTTGCTCGGCATGCAATTGCCACCCAACTACGGCAAGCGTTATACCGATGCCTTTGCCGAGGTCTACGGCAAACTCGCCGAGGAGAAAAAAATCCCGCTGGTGCCGTTTTTCCTCGACGGTGTGGGCGGGCATCCGGACTTGATGCAGGCAGACGGTCTGCACCCGGCGGCCGGGGCTCAGGGCAAGTTGCTGGAAAATGTCTGGCCGACGCTAAAACCGCTGCTATGAGGCTTTTCTAGCGGCAGGCTTTCGGCTAATGTGGCGCCCCCTAATTTGGAGCCCCCGATGCCGCGTTCTGCCTGGTCCCTGTTTGCCTACCAACTGATCGAGCCTGACGAACAGCTGGATCTGTTCGCCTGCCAGGAAGTGCGAGTGCATCTGGTGACCCGTCAACTGGAGCTCGGTGGCTCGGCTGACCGAACCCTGTGCGGCAGTCTGCTGCCGGCGCAACCGCGCTGGTCGAGCGTGGATCGCCGGGTGTTTCAGGATCAGCGCCTGTGCTCGCTGTGCCGGGCGATCCTCGAATCGCAGAAGCGCGGCACGTCGCCGATCTGGCCTGAGCTGCGTTTCGAGCTTTAAGCGCAACCATTCTTTTGAATGCAGTTTGGGCGAGCGGCAGCTTCAATCATGAAGAGTGATGCCAGCCCATCGGCGCATCTCCCCGAATTCCCTGGGCGCGGTGTACAATCGCGTTCTTATTACCTTGTCGATCTTGCGAAGGATTCTCCGGATGTTGCCGCGTTTTCCTGCCGTCACCCGCTGCCTGTCTCTTGCCGCCCTGTGTGTGGCCGGTCCCGTTGCCGCACTGGAGTTTCCCCTGCCACCACCCGGTGAGGACATCATCGGCCAGGTGCAGGTGATCAAGGCCAAGTACGAAGATACCTTTGCCGATCTGGGCACCACCTACGATCTGGGCTATTCGGAAATGGTCGCGGCCAACCCAGGCGTCGATGCCTGGTTGCCGGGCGCCGGTACCGAAATCGTTCTGCCGACCCGCTTCATCCTGCCGCCGGGCCCGCGTGAAGGCATCGTGATCAACCTGGCCGAATACCGCCTCTACTATTTCCCGAAAGGCCGGAACGTGGTGTACACCTTCCCGCTGGGTATCGGTCGTGAAGGCTGGGGCTCGCCGATCGCGCACACCACAATCACCGCCAAGACACCGAATCCGACCTGGACGCCGCCAGCCTCGATCAAGGCCGAGCACGCGGCCGACGGTGATCCGCTGCCGAACGTGGTGCCGGCCGGTCCGGACAACCCGCTGGGTCCGTTCAAGTTCACCCTGGGCACGCCGGGCTACCTGATCCACGGCTCGAACAAGAAGTTCGGCATCGGCATGCGCACCAGCCACGGCTGCTTCCGCATGTTCAACAACAACGTGCTGGAAATGGCCGGCATGGTGCCGGTGGGGACTTCGGTACGGATTCTCAACGACGCCTACAAGTTCGGTCGCAGTGGTGGCAAGATCTACCTGGAAGCGCACACGCCGATCGACGACAAGGGCAACCCGTCGGTGGTCGACAAGCACACCGCCGTGATCAACGCGATGCTCAAGCGTGAAGACATCACCAACAACCTGCGCATGGACTGGGATGTGGTGCGTGATGTGGTGGCGGCCGAAGATGGCCTGCCAACCGAAATCGGCACGCCGAACACCTCGGCGCCGATGGTCTCCAGCGCACCGATCGACCTGCAGCAATAAGCTGAAAGACAAAACCCGCCGAGGCTTGCGCAGCGGCGGGTTTTTTATTGCCCGCAGAAAACCGCAGGCACAAAAAAGCCGACCCAAAAAATGGGTCGGCTTGATAACAATCCCGAAGGACTATTACTTGCGGCTAGCTTTTTCCAGCATGCGCAGAGCACGCTCGTTAGCTTCGTCAGCAGTCTGTTGTGCTTTTTGAGCAGCAGCCAGAGCTTCATCAGCTTTACGGTAAGCTTCGTCTGCACGAGCCTGGGAGCGAGCAGCTGCGTCTTCAGTAGCGGTCAGACGTGCTTCGGTTTCTTTCGATGCGCTGCTGCAACCGGTAGCCAGAACTGCGGCCAGAGCCAGAGCAGAGAATTTCAGAACGTTGTTCATCGTGTTCCCCTTCAAGGACTTTCAATTAAGTGGCTGTCTCCTCCGATTGAGGAAATAGCCGGCGTACATACTACCCATTACTTGTAGTAAGTAAACTGACGTGAGGCAAGAAGCAAAAAAAATTGTAGGCGTTGATTCTTTTTCGAGCAACTTTTAACTGCGTTGTATAAAAAATATCCAGCTGTAAGCCGCGAGATGAGCGAGTTAATGAGAAAAAGTTCCCGTTGCCGCGGGTTGTTTTGCAGGTAGTGGCTAAAGTCTGTCTATATGGATTCGTCCACACTTTTGTTGCGAATTTGCGCAGCGCCTCGCATATCTTTGTCCATGTTGAGGTGACTTTAAAACAGGGGGCTCGTCTTAAGTCTCAACATCCGGCGATGTTCAGCCTTTCGGCTCGGGAAGATTGTCTCCCGAACCGGCCCTGAGTCCACCGGAACTGCCCCGTCAATCTGCATGATGACGAGCGTACCTTGAGCATTTTCGCCAATGGTGCCTACTATTTGATACGTGCTCGGGTTGCGCGAGATCGGTGCAGTTCTTCTCGGTGTCCATCAGGCACGGGGTGGCGTAGATGTTCCTTCGCCGGGAAAACATCGGTAAGGTAGGGGTCAGAATTCGAGACCCGCGAGGAGTAGTGATGAGCGAGGCGTTGTCCATCCACCATGACCAGGCTGGTCATCAGTTCGAGACCAATGTGGACGGTCATCGTGCCTACCTGACCTATATGGATCTGGGGAAACAGACCCTGGATATCTACCGCACCTTCGTGCCCAACGCCTTGCGTGGCCGAGGCATCGCGGCAGCCCTGACCGAGCGGGCGTTGCAGTACGCTGATGAAATGGGCTACACGGTCATTCCATCGTGCTCCTACGTGGAGCGTTACATGGAGCGTCATCAGCGGCGCACCGCCAAGATCTGACTGACCTCACACCGCACACACAAAAACGCCGGGCAATGCCCGGCGTTTTTTTATGCCTGCGAAACGGCTGTCAGCCGCGCTGACGTTTCGGCAGGACATCCTTGAGCTTGGCGTGCATGCTGCGCAAGGTGTTTTCGGTAGCGGACCAGTCGATGCAGGCATCGGTGATCGACACGCCGTATTGCAGGTCGGCGAGGTCTTTCGGGATCGCCTGGCAGCCCCAGTTCAGGTGACTTTCGACCATCAGGCCGATGATCGACTGGTTGCCTTCGAGGATCTGGTTGGCGACGTTCTCCATCACCAGCGGTTGCAGGGCCGGATCCTTGTTGGAGTTGGCGTGGCTGCAATCGACCATGATGTTCGGCTTGATCTTGGCCTTGTTCAGCGCCTGCTCGCACAGGGCGACGCTGACCGAATCGTAGTTCGGCTTGCCGTTGCCACCGCGCAGTACCACGTGACCGTAGGCGTTGCCTTTGGTGGTGACGATCGACACGCCACCTTCCTGGTTGATGCCCAGGAAACGGTGCGGGCTGGAAACCGACTGCAAGGCGTTGATCGCCACGGTCAGGCCGCCGTCGGTGCCGTTCTTGAAGCCGACCGCCGAGGACAGGCCGGAAGCCATTTCGCGGTGGGTCTGGGATTCGGTGGTGCGGGCGCCGATCGCCGACCAGCTGATCAGGTCCTGCAAGTACTGCGGGGAGATCGGGTCGAGGGCTTCGGTCGCGGTCGGCAGGCCTTTCTCGGCCAGGTCCAGCAGCAACTGGCGACCGATGTGCAGACCGTCCTGGATCTTGAACGAGTCATCCAGGTACGGGTCGTTGATCAGGCCTTTCCAGCCGACGGTGGTCCGTGGCTTTTCGAAATACACGCGCATGACCAGATACAGGGTGTCCGAGACTTCTGCCGCCAGCACTTTCAGGCGATCGGCATATTCGTGGGCAGCCTTGATGTCGTGGATCGAGCAGGGGCCGATCACCACGAACAGACGATGGTCGGTGCCATCGAGAATGTTGCGGATGACCTCGCGACCCTTGGTGACGGTGCGCAGGGCAGCGTCGCTCAGAGGAATATCACGCTTGAGCTGATCGGGAGTGATCAGGGTCTCGTTGGAAGCGACGTTCAGGTCGTTGATCGGTAAATCAGCCATCGTTTACTCGTCAGGTCACGGGTGCCGGCCGCCAGCGATCCCCGCGCGGCGGAGCACAGCGGATTTAAGCGCGTCGGGGAGCCGAACCTTATCGCGTTAGACGCCTGCTAGACAATGGGCAAGTAACTGTTCAGTCCAGCTCTGGTTACGCAAAAGCCTTGCGAACGCTGTCGTGGGAGAACTCTTCGGCGTGCTGCTCGACCCATTGCAGGGCTCGCGCCTGGATATCCTGCAGGTCATCGTGGGCATCGTTGATTCGGCAATAGCGCTCGATCTGACACACCTGCTCACCCATTCGCGCGCTGAACAGCGTCTGCTCATCCGTGAACGCAATGCCCACCAGATAACCTTTTTTACGACGCAGGCACCAGGCCACATAGCCCGGATAGGTGAAATCGGCATTGATGGTCGGCATGCGCACTTGCAGCGCGGTGCCATGGCGCCAGGCACGGTGGTAATTGCAAGCGATGCCGCCGAGGCTGATAGTGTGCAGCCGTTGACGCGAAATACACTCCGGTGTGAGCAGGGTCAATTCAACGGGCACATCATCCGGATGAGGAATAAACCGTCCCATGAGCACAGACTCCCTGTGTCGGCCATTTGACATTGTTTCCCCCAGTATAGTGGTCGAATCGCAGCTGACCGATTTTGACGCCGACCAACGGCTGCTGGCGATGAACGGCGTTTCACTGGTGATCTTCACCAGCGTCGGCTGCGCCAGTTGCCGCTATGCCCGCGAAGTGTTGCCGGGGCTCGATCTCGCCGTCGATCGCGTGTGCTGGATCGATGCCGGCGACAACGGCGGACTGGTCGAGCGTTATCAGGTCTTTCATTTGCCGGCGCTGTTTGTGGTGCGCGACGGCGAGTTCTTTGGGGCAGTGCACACGCGCCTGAATGTCGATGAGCTGAACGCAGCCGTGGCGCAGGCGCTGGGTCGAATTGCAGAGGAGTTGCCGTGATGGGAGCAGTGAACAAACCGGTGGTGGGGATTATCGGCACCGGCGCCATCGGAGGGTTCTACGGGGTGATGCTGGCCCGGGCCGGGTTCGATGTGCACTTTCTGTTGCGCAGTGAGTTTTCCGCGGTCGCCGAGCGCGGCTTGCAGGTGGACAGTGCCGTGCATGGCACATTGACGCTGAATCCGGTGCAGGCCTATTCGTCAGCTGAAGACATGCCGCCCTGCGACTGGCTGCTGGTCGGCGCCAAGACCACCAGCAATGCCGGGCTGGCGCCTTCGATCATTCAGGCGGCGAAGCCCGACGCGAAAGTGCTGGTGCTGCAAAACGGCCTCGACGTCGAAGACAGCTTGCGGGCGTTGCTGCCCGACTCCCTGCACTTGCTGGGCGGTTTGTGCCTGATCTGCGTCCACCGCGAAGGGCCGGGGCAGATCACCCACCAGGCGTTGGGGGCGGTGAACGTCGGGTATCACAGCGGCCCGGCACCGGATGACGCGGCGCGCATGGAGATCGTCGAGGAGGGCGCCGGCCTGTTCCGCGCCGCCGGTCTCGACTCCCAAGCGATGCCGAACCTGCATCAGGCGCGCTGGCAGAAACTGGTGTGGAACATTCCCTACAACGGCCTTTCGGTGTTGCTCGGTGCCAGCACCACGCCGTTGATGGCCGATACCGACAGTCGCGCATTGATTCAGGCACTGATGGCCGAAGTGGTGCAGGGCGCCAAGGCCTGCGGTCACGACATGCCGCCCGGTTACGCCGAATACCTGTTCATGATGACCGAGAAAATGCCCGACTATTGGCCGAGCATGTACCACGACTTTTTGCACAAGCGACCGCTGGAGCTGGAGGCGATCTACGCTCGTCCTTTGGCGGCGGCAAAAGCGGCAGGCTGCGAGTTGCCGCGAATCGAATCGTTGTATCGCACATTGAGCTTTATCGACCGGCGTAACGTTTAAACCGGTCGCACTGGGGGAAAGGCATGGCCAAGAACATCGATGACAAACTGGTGCTGGCGATTTCGTCCCGTGCCCTGTTCGACCTGAGCGAAAGCCACAAGGTGTATGAGTCGAGTGGCGTCGAAGCCTACCGGCAATATCAGATCGATCACGAAGACGAAATCCTCGCGCCGGGCGATGCCTTTCCGCTGGTGGAAAAACTGCTCAACCTGAACAGTCGCCTCGGCCGCGCCCGGGTCGAGGTGATTCTGGTGTCGCGCAACAGTGCCGACACCGGCCTGCGCGTTTTCAACTCCATTGGTCATTACGGTCTGGCGATCTCCCGCGCGGCGTTTGTCGGCGGGCGCAGTCCTTATCCGTATCTGAAGGCTTTTGGTTGCGACCTGTTTCTCTCCACCCACGCCGAAGATGTGCGCGCTGCGCTGGATGCCGGTTTCGCGGCGGCGACCATTCTGTCCGGTGGCGCCAGTCGTGCGGCCAGCGATGAATTGCGCATCGCCTTCGACGGGGACGCGGTGCTGTTCTCCGACGAATCGGAGCGGGTCTATCAATCCGGTGGCCTCGAAGCCTTCCAGGCCAAGGAGCGTGAATCCGCGCGCGAACCGTTGCGTGGCGGGCCGTTCAAAGGCTTTCTCGCGGCGCTCAATCTGTTGCAGCGCGAGTTCTCCGACGAGGAGTGCCCGATCCGCACTGCCCTGGTCACCGCGCGTTCGGCGCCGGCCCACGAGCGGGTGATCCGCACCTTGCGCGAGTGGGACATTCGTCTGGACGAATCGCTGTTTCTCGGTGGCCTGACCAAATCGGCGTTCCTCGAAGCCTTCGCCGCCGACGTGTTTTTCGACGATCAGGCCGGCCACTGCGAGCTGGCCCGGGAAGTCGTGGCAACCGGTCACGTGCCCCACGGCATCAGCAACGAACCGGCGGTCTAAAGCCCACGTGGTTCAAGACGTTGCGTCGCACGTCGTACTCGCCAAGGCACTGCTAAGCTGAATCAAATCTCCGCCATGTTGGCACGCGAGGAGGTCATATGATTCGTTCGATGCTGTATGCCACTGACCTCGGTCTGTACGCACCGTTAGTGATGCAGCATGCCTTGGCAATGGCGCGAACGTTCAATGCCGATCTGTACGTGGTGCACGCGGTGGAACCCATGGGGCTGTTTGCCGAATCGGTTTTACAGAGCTATCTCGACGAACAGGCGTTGAACGAATTTCACAGTCAGGGTCTGAAAACCGTCATCGCCAATATCGAGCAGCGGGTGCTCGACAGTTTTCGTGAAGAACTGGGGGACGAGGGCGAGCAGGACCTGCAGCGGATACGCGCGGTGCGGGTGCTGCAGGGCGATCCGTCACAGGTGATTCTCGATCAGGTACAGAAACTCTCTGTCGATTTGCTGATCGTAGGAAGTCACAGCCACGGGGTCGGGGCGGAAACACCTTTGGGGCGAACGGCAGCCCGGCTGCTGCAATTGTCCAAGGTGCCGGTTTATCTGGTGCCGCTGGTGGAGCGTCGGCGTCGGGAGGATCGCTGAGGCAGGAATAATGGCACTTTGATAAAAAAGTTCTAGATTTATTCTTCAAACCATTAATATAGTTATATACCGTCGCTGATGCCCGTGGCGTCTACCTGCTTTGAGGGATTCATATGAAGCTTCAACAATTGCGCTACATCTGGGAAGTGGCGCACCACGACCTCAACGTTTCCGCTACAGCCCAAAGCCTCTACACCTCGCAACCGGGCATCAGTAAGCAGATCCGCCTGCTGGAAGACGAACTGGGCGTCGAAGTGTTCGCCCGCAGCGGCAAGCACCTGACCCGCGTCACTCCGGCCGGCGAGCGCATCATCACCACCGCCGGTGAGATTCTGCGCAAGGTCGAAAGCATCAAGCAGATCGCCCAGGAATTCTCCAACGAGAAGAAGGGCACCCTGTCGATCGCCACCACCCACACCCAGGCACGTTATGCACTGCCACCGGTGATCAGCAACTTCATCAAGCAATACCCGGACGTGGCGCTGCACATGCACCAGGGTTCGCCGATGCAGATCGCCGAAATGGCTGCTGACGGCACCGTCGATTTCGCCATCGCCACCGAAGCGCTGGAGCTGTTCGGCGATCTGGTGATGATGCCGTGCTACCGCTGGAACCGTTGCGTGGTCGTGCCTCAGGGCCACCCGCTGACCAAGCTGCCGAAGCTGACCCTCGAAGCGCTGGCCGAATACCCGATCGTGACTTACGTGTTCGGTTTCACCGGTCGTTCGAAACTCGACGAAGCCTTCAGCCATCGCGGCCTGACGCCGAAAGTGGTGTTCACCGCGGCCGACGCCGACGTGATCAAAACCTACGTGCGTCTGGGCCTGGGTGTCGGCATCGTGGCGAAAATGGCGGTCGACACCAAACTGGATAACGACCTGGTGGTGCTCGATGCCAGCGAACTGTTCGAGTCCAGCGTGACCAAGATCGGTTTCCGTCGCGGCACCTTCCTGCGAGGCTTCATGTGCGACTTCATCGAGAAGTTCGCGCCGCACCTGACCCGCGAAGTCATGGCCAAGGCCATTCAGTGCCACAACAAGCAGGAACTGGAAGAACTGTTCGAAGGCGTCGAACTGCCGGTTCACTAAGCCCCTGTCTACAGCACCTCGGTGACAGCGAACTGTTGCCGGGTGCCCGCCACCAGAATCTCCACCTCGTCACCCTCGAACTTGCCCAGCAGGCTTTTGCCCAGCGGCGAGCGCGGGGTGATGACGGTAATCGGCTGACCCACCACGTCGACTTTCAGGCCTGCCGCATCCGGCGCCAGAAACAGCCATTGTTCACGACCCTTTTCGTCTTCCAGACCAAGCAGGGCGCCGACTTCAATCCCTCGCTGATCGTCATACGCACGCAGCGTCAGGTTCTGGCACAGCGCTAGCGATTGACGAATTTCCTCGACCCGTTTCGCCTGGCCCGCCGCCAGATACGACGCCTCAAGACCCAGCGTGTCGTACTTGTTTTCGGCGATGTTCTCTTCGTGGGTCGCGGTTTCGTAAGCGGTTTGCGCCGCGCGTTCAGCGATGTCGAGATCGACGCGCAGCTTGTCGAGAATCAGTTGGTGAACCGTCTGTTTATTCATGATCAATCGCAGAATTGCAGGACGTTGGCGCGGCTCTTTTCGCTCGGGGCCGTCTGATCCTGTTGCAGCCAGAACTGGCATTTGGGGTTCGACAGATTACGTGTGCTGCCACGCGCCTGATCCAGACGTGCCTGTTGCTCGTTCTTGCGCAGGTTTTCTTCGTACTGCTCGAACAACGGGCTCTGCGGCGGAATGTCCGGCACCACTCGGACGGCGGGTGGATTGGCCAGTTGCTGTACGGCCTGGGCAACCGGCGCCAGTTGTTCATTGAAGAAAAAGCGTGAAGCGAGCCAGCACGTCAGCGCAATGGCCAGGAAACCCAGCCACAGACCCAGGGCAATGCTGCCGGTCAATTGCAGCGCGCTAAGCTGAACAGGCAAGGGGCGACGCGGGTTGGGACGATAGGGCATGGCTGCCTCCTGGCGGATGAATGCGGGCGAGTGGCGATTGTCGCACGAAGATTAATTGCCGTCGGCTCTTCTGCATGGAGACATTTATGCGGACAATCGGCGCTTTTGCCAACGGGAGCCTTGAATGCCGCCACTGAACACCCGCTGGGACATTTTTTGTACGGTCGTCGATAACTACGGCGACATCGGCGTGACCTGGCGTCTGGCCCGGCAACTGGTCAGCGAGCAGGCAATGACGGTGCGATTGTGGGTCGATGACCTGCGCGCTTTCGAACGCATTTGCCCGGAAATCGACATCGGACTCGATCAGCAATGGCAGCAGGGCGTCGAAGTCCGGCACTGGTCAGCCGAGTGGCAGGACGCGGAGGCGGCCGACGTGGTGATCGCTGCGTTTGCCTGCCAGTTGCCGGGCGTCTACATGGACGCCATGGCCGCACGGGGAAAGCCGCCGTTGTGGATGAACCTCGACTACCTCAGCGCGGAAGACTGGGTAGTCGGTTGCCACGGATTGCCGTCGGTGAAGTACAAGTCGGTGCAGAAGTACTTTTTCTTTCCGGGGTTCCAGCCGGGCACCGGTGGCCTGTTGCGTGAAAACGGTTTGCTGGAGCGGCGTCAGCAGTTTCAGCAGGATCCCGAGGCTCAGCGACAATTCCTGCACGGTCTGGGGATCGTTCCTGCAGCCGATGCGCAACTGATCTCGCTATTTGCCTACGAGAATGCCGGACTCGCCAGTTGGCTGGATGTGCTCGCGGCGGACTCGACGCCCACTCATCTGCTGGTGCCGGAAGGGCGGATTCTCGGTGATGTCGCCCGTTGGCTCGGGGTAGAGTCGCTGGCGGTCGGGGCGACGCATGTTCGTCAGTCGCTGACCGTGCAAGTGCTGCCGTTCGTCCGGCAGGATCAATACGATCAATTGCTCTGGTGCTGCGATTTCAACGCGGTGCGCGGCGAGGACTCGTTTGTCCGGGCGCAATGGGCGGGGCGGCCGATGCTGTGGCACATCTATCAGCAGGACGAAGACATCCATCTCGACAAGCTCGACGCCTTCCTTGCGCTCTACACAAAACGTCTTTCACCGGCTGCCGCCGAGGCGATGAACGGTCTATGGCGCGCCTGGAGTGCCGGGCAGCCTATCGGCGACCACTGGCTTGAGGCCCGCAAACACTGGCCCGAACTGCAGGAAAATGCCCGCGCGTGGTGTCTGGAACAGGCCTTGCTGGCGGATCTTGCGACGGCGCTGGTACAGTTTTACCGAAATTGGATATGATACGCGGCCTAGATTTTTGTAAATCCCATCCAAATTCGGATATTCGCAATGAAAACTGGTAAAGAACTCAAACCCGGTACCGTGATCCGTATCGACAACGATCCTTGGCTGGTTCAGAAAGCTGAATTCACCAAATCGGGCCGTAACAGCGCGATCATGAAGACCAAGCTGAAGAACCTGCTGACCGGTTACAAGACCGAAACCGTTTACGGTGCGGACGACAAGCTGGACGACGTGATCCTGGATCGCAAAGAAGCGACCCTGTCCTTCATCAGCGGTGACTCCTACACGTTCATGGACACCACCGACTACACCATGTACGAGCTGAACGCCGAAGACATCGAAAGCGTTCTGCCATTCGTGGAAGAAGGCATGACCGACGTTTGCGAAGCCGTATTCTTCGAAGGCCGTCTGGTTTCCGTAGAGCTGCCGACCACCATCGTGCGTCAGGTTGACTACACCGAAGGTTCCGCTCGCGGTGACACTTCCGGCAAGGTGATGAAGCCTGCCAAACTGAAGAACGGTACCGAGCTGTCGGTTGCTGACTTCATCGAAATCGGCGACATGATCGAGATCGATACCCGCGAAGGCGGTTCCTACAAAGGCCGTGCCAAATAAGCACTGCTTTTTGCGGAAAGAAAAAGCCCGACCATTGAGTCGGGCTTTTTTGTGCCTGATGAAAATTACTGCTTCAGGTGCTGCTTCAGTTCTTCCGAGGCCTGCAGCATCGCCGAGCGCACTGCCGGCACCTGGCTGACCACGTTGAGCAAACCGTAGTCGTGGATCATGCCGTTGTAGCGCACCGAGGTCACCGGCACGCCGGCTTCGTCGAGTTTGCGGGCGTAGGCTTCACCTTCGTCACGCAGCACGTCGGCCCCGGCGGTCTGCACCAGCGCTGGCGGCAGACCTTTCAATTGCGCGGTGGTTGCCCGCAGCGGCGAGGCGTAGATCTCGTTCCGCTGGTTGGCGTCGGTGGTGTAGTTGTCCCAGAACCACTTCATCATGTTGCGGGTGAGGAAGTGCCCCTCGGCGTACTGGTTATACGAACCGGTGTCGAAATTGGCATCGGTCACCGGCCACAGCAGCACCTGGAACTTGATCGCCGGGGTGCCTTTGTCTTTGGCCATCAAGGCGACGACCGCCGCCATGTTGCCGCCAACGCTGTTGCCCGCCACCGCCAGACGCTTGCCGTCAACGTTGATCTCTTTGCCGTGTTCGGCCACCCATTTAGTCGCGGCGTAAGCCTGGTTGATCGCCACCGGGTAATGCGCTTCCGGCGAAGGAGTGTAATTGACGAACACTGCCGCCGCACCCGAGCCGACCACCAGATCCCGCACCAGACGTTCGTGGGTCGGGAAATCCCCCAGCACCCAGCCACCGCCGTGGAAGAACATGAACACCGGCAGCTCGCCCTTGACCCCGGCCGGCCGGACGATGGTCAGGCTCAACGGTTGGCCATCGACCTGGATAGTCTTCTCGCTGACGTCTGCTTTGGGCAGCGTCAGTTTGACCCCGGACTGCGCGCCGGTCAGAACGGCGCGGGCGTCCTTGGGTGTCAGCTGTTCCATCGGCTTGCCGGTGCCAGCATTCAGCACATCGAGAAACGCCTGGGTGTTGTGTTCAACCTCCCCGGCAAATGCACTGTGGATGGACAGGGCGAGAAGGGTACCGGTCAATACTTTGCTGAAAGTGTTCATGTTCATTTCCTGTACGGGCCGAAGTGTCAGTGATTACACGGTGACGTGCAGACGCACATCGACGTTGCCGCGAGTGGCGTTGGAGTACGGGCAGACCTGGTGGGCAGCGTCGACCAGGCTTTGTGCGTCAGCCTGTTCCAGGCCCGGCAGGCTGATGTGCAGGTCGATGTCCAGACCGAAGCCGCCAGGAATCTGGCCGATGCCGACGTGAGCGGTGATCGAGGCGTCGTCCGGGATTTTGCGTTTGGTCTGGCTGGCGACGAATTTCAGGGCGCCGATGAAGCAGGCCGAGTATCCGGCGGCGAACAGTTGCTCAGGGTTGGTGGCTGCGCCGCCGGCACCGCCGAGTTCTTTCGGAGTGGCGAGTTTGACGTCGAGGATGTTGTCGCTGGAGATCGCACGACCGTCACGGCCGCCAGTGGAGGTTGCGATTGCGGTGTAGAGAGTTTGCATGATGTGAGCCTCATTAAGTGTGTATGTTGCGCTAATTGTTTGCGCGCTAACTAGGTGCGAGGTAAATGTACTTCGCTAATATTTAGCGCGCAAGATAAATTTTTGAAGAAGTCGGTAATCGGCATTTGGATCAGGACGAGCTGTGAACCCAAGTTTTTGATATAGAAGGTTTTTTTAAGGAAAAAACGAGAGGAAATTTTTTTGCGGGGATTAGCAGCGAACGGGCGATACGCCCGCAGGCGCAAGGCTGCGCCCACAGGGAAGGGGGAGTCTTAAGCGAGGCTGTCCTGCAAATGACCGCGCAAGGCCTGCAACTCGGCTTGCAGATTTTGCAGGCGCTCCAGCGTGAAGCCACTGGCACCGAGGATGCATTGCGGAACGGTTCGGGCCTTGTCTTCCAAGGCGCGGCCCTGTTCGGTCAATTCGACGATCACCACCCGCTCATCCTCGCGGCTGCGGGTTCGGCTGAGCAAACCTTCACCTTCCAGCCGCTTGAGCAGCGGGGTCAGCGAGCCCGGATCGGTCAGCAGACGCGTGCTGATTTCTCCGACGGTCAAACCATCCTTCTCCCACAGCACCATCATCGCCAGGTATTGCGGATACGTCAGGCCAAGCGCTTGCAACAGTGGCTTGTAGACCTTGGTCATCATCAGCGAAGTGGAATGCAGGGCGAAGCAGGCCTGATTGTCGAGCAGCAGGTCTTCGCAGTGATCGGTGGTGTCGCGGGTGGTGGTCATGTCGGTGCCTTGAACGGTAATGCAGATGAATCTAGCGCTCGAATCTTTAATGCGCCAGACAATTGTGCCCGGTGGCGAGTCGGTCAGTGCCGGCCCAGTTCCCGTTGCAGGGCCAGATCCCACGGCGGTACGGGGCTGAACCGGGTCTTGAGGTATTCCAGCAGCAGGCGGCTGCGGGAACTGGCCTGTTGCTCCAGTCGCAAAGCATAGATGCCGGTGCTTTCCGGTTTTGGAAGGCCGTTTTCACAGAACAGCGGCAGCAATTCGCCGCGCAACAAGTATTCGCTCGCCAGCCAGGTCGGCAGATGCGCGATCCCGAGTCCCGCAAGCGCGCCGCAGACCAGCGCCTCGGCGTTGTTGGCGCTCATGCGTACCCGCGCCGGGCGGTGCAGCTGCATTTGCCCATCTTGTTCGAAACGCCAGGCGAAGGGCGGGGCGAGGCCGTCCCAATCGAGGCCGTCGTGTTCGCCCAGTTGAGCTGGCTCGCTCGGTACACCTCGACGCTTGAGATAATCGGGGCTGGCGCAGGCGATGCGCACCATGCTCGCCAACGGTGTGGCCACCAACCGGGTGTCAGCCATTTGCCCGGCGCGCAACACCAGATCGACCTTGCCCAGGTTCGAACCGTCCATATCGACGAAGCTGTCGATCAGATGCAGTTGCACATCGAGGCCCGGATACAGCACCAGAAAATCGGCAATCACCGGCGCCAGATGCCGACGCCCGAATGCCGCCGGCGCGTCCACCCGAATCAGACCTTCCGGCGCGCTGCTCAGGGACACCGCTTCAGCCCGGGCCAGTTGCAACTCCGCCACGATCCGTCGCGCCCGTTCGGCAAATGCCAGACCCGCCGGCGTGGCGCGCACCGCGTGAGTGCTGCGTATGAACAACTGGCTGCCGACAGCGCTTTCCAGACTGTCGATGCGTCGGGCAACGGCGGAGGGCGTCAGCGGATGTCGGCGTGAAGCCGCAGAGAAACTGCCGCTCTCCAGCACATCGAGAAACAGCCCGAGTTGGTCGGTCAATTGGTTGGGATTCATGAATCAGCTCAGTGCCTATGCGGATTTGGCACAGCCATTGTGCGTTGCTGTGCGTTTCCGTGCCAGCGCCGACTGCGTAGGATGAGTCGCCTGACGTATGAGGAATTCTGCTGTGATCGAGTTTTTGCTGTACCTGTTGTTTGGCGCCGCCCTTGGCACATTAGGTGGGATATTCGGCATTGGTGGCGGGCTGATCGCCATTCCGCTGCTGGGCGTGTGGTTCGGGCTCGATCAGCAGATAGCCCAAGGCACGGCGCTGGTGATGGTGGTGCCGAACGTGATGCTGGCGCTGTGGCGTTATCACCAGCGCAACCGCATCGAACTCCGGCATGCATTGCCGCTGGCGGTGATGGGATTCTGTTTCGCGTGGATCGGCTCGATCTGGGCCGTGGGCATCGACGCGCAAACCATGCGCATCGGCTTTGTCGCGTTCCTCGTGGCGTTGTCGGCCTACAACCTGGTGCGCATGTTTGGCGCGCGTCCGGCAGCGACTTCCGAGATGCGTTATTCGTGGCCGTGGCTGGGCGTGCTCGGCGCGGCGTCGGGCACCATGGGCGGCTTGTTCGGTGTCGGCGGGGCGGTGGTGGCGACGCCGGTGCTGACCAGTCTGTTCGGCACCACTCAGGTGGTCGCTCAGGGGCTGTCGCTGGCATTGGCGCTGCCGAGTACCGGCGTCACGCTGGTGACGTACGCGGTGCACCACGAAGTGGACTGGATGATCGGCCTGCCGCTGGCCATCGGCGGTCTGGCCAGCATCAGCTGGGGCGTGAAAGTGGCCCACGCGATGCCGGAAAAACTCCTGCGCGGGCTGTTCTGCGGGTTCCTGGTACTGTGCGCGGTGATGCTCGCCTTTAAAGTTTGAAGCCTTCGACGATGTGCTCGGCCAGGCATTCAGTGATCGGCGACGGATTGTTGAGATTGCGGATCAGCATGATGCTGGCCTCGGGCAACAGCGGCAGATCTTCGGCGGCGCCGAGAATCCGCAGGTCCGGGGTGATCAGGCTTTCCAGTTGTGCGGTGATCGCCAGACCCGCGCTCACCACCGCCATCAACGCCGACAGGCTGGTGCTGTTGTAGGCGATCCGGTATTCGCGGCCCATCGCGTCCAGCGCATTGCAGGCCCACAAGCGGCAGAAACAATCACTGTTGAACATCGCCAGCGGCAACGGCGTCTGCTCGTGGGCGCTGAAATTCTGCGCCTCGGCCCAGACGAAACGCTCTTTGCGCAGCAGTTGGCCGATTTCATTGCCCGGTTCGCGGGTGACGATCGACAGATCCAGATCCGTGCGCTGCAGCAACTGTTTGGTCGACTCGCAGTGCACTTCAATCTGGATCAGCGGATAGAACTGGGCGAAGCGCGACAGGATCCCCGGCAGGAACCGCATCACGTAATCGTCCGGCGTGCCGATCCGCACCGTGCCGACCATGTGCGGCTCGCGCAGGGTGTTGAACACTTCGCTGTGCAATTTCAGGATGCGCCGCGCATAGCCGAGTAACACCTGGCCCTCGGCGGTCAGGCGCACCTGACGCCCGTCGCGCTCGAACAACTGGCGCTGCAACACGTCCTCTTCCAGACGCTTCATCTGCATGCTCACCGCCGATTGGGTACGGTTGACCATTTCGCCGGCGCGGGTGAAACCGCCCTGATCGGCAATCGCGACAAAGGTGCGCAGGACATCGGTATCGATACTCGGGTAAGCCGACAATTGATGAATCTCCGTGATGCATGCCATCAGAAACATTCGTTGGATTGATCGTAGCCCCGGCGCGAGACTTGAGCCATCCCTAAAGGAGGGCAACACGATGAAAGGTCAAAAACTGCATGTGAGCGATGAAAGAGTGCCGGTCCATCTGATTTCCGATCTGCTGCACAAGTTTAGCCGCTGGTACGAACTTCACCGCGAACGCGAGTTGCTTGCCAGTCTGAGCGACGAAGCGTTGAAGGACATCGGGGTCAGCCGTGCCGATGTCGAGCACGAAGCGATTCGGCCGTTCTGGGACGATCCGATGCATAAATGATGAGGCCATCGCTACACAAACCCCTTTGTAGTGAGGTAGGTTGCGAGCAGACATGGAGGTACACATGCCCGCGACATTGTCCTTTTCCCTTAAACAGGCTCGACGTCTGGCACTGGCTGCCCAAGGGTTTCACGGGCGCCAGCCGCCGGCTGTCAAGGCGATGCACGTCAACCGGCTGATCGAACGTCTCGGCCTGTTGCAGATCGACTCCGTCAACGCCGTGGTGCGCTCGCACTACCTGCCGCTGTTCTCCCGTCTCGGTTCCTATTCTGCTGACTTGCTCGACCAGGCTGCCTGGAGTTCGGGGCGACGTCGTTCGCTGTTCGAATACTGGGGCCATGAGGCGTCGTTGCTGCCGCTGTCGATGTACCCGTTGATGGGCTGGCGCATGCAGCGGGCCAGGCGCGGTGAGGACATCTATCAGCAACTGGCGCGGTTCGGCCGGGAGCAACAGGACACCATTCGCCGGGTGCTGGCGTCGGTCGAAGAGCAGGGCGCATTGGGCGCTGGCAGCCTGTCGACCCGCGAGGAAAAGGCCGGGCCATGGTGGGACTGGAGCGCGGAAAAGCACGCACTGGAATGGCTGTTCGCCGCCGGCGAAGTCACCGTCGCCGGACGGCGTGGCTTCGAGCGTTTGTATGACTTGCCGGAACGGGTGATTCCGGTTTCCGTGCTGCAACAGCCATTGCCCGATGAAGCCGAGGCGCAGCGCGGTTTGCTGCTGCATGCAGCGCAGGCGCTGGGTGTCGGCACGGAAAAAGACCTGCGTGATTATTTCCGACTGAATCCTTCCGATGCCCGCCCGCGTCTGGCCGAACTGGTCGAGGACGGACAACTGCTGACCTGCGAAGTCGCCGGTTGGCGCCAGATCGCCTATTGCCTGCCCGAGCCGAAAATCCCGCGCAAGGTCGAGGCCAGTGCATTGCTGTCGCCGTTCGACTCACTGATCTGGGAACGCAGCCGGACCGAGCGGCTGTTCGACTTCCGCTATCGGCTGGAGATTTATACGCCGCAGGACAAACGTGTCTACGGCTATTACGTGTTGCCGTTCCTGCACAATGAACGGATTGCCGCGCGAGTTGACCTGCGCGCCGAACGAGCGGCGGGGCGCCTGGCAGTGCATGCGGTGCACGAGGAAGAAACCGGACTGGATGACGCGGGGATGCTGGCGCTGGCGCTGAACTTGCGGCGCATGGCGCACTGGTTGGGGCTTGAGCAGGTGCAGCTTAATTGTCAGCGGGAAAGTGCAGGGAGGTTGCGGATGGCGCTGGCCCAGTTCGGCGTTGACTGAACTGGCCTCATCGCCAGCAGGCTGGCTCCCACATTGAATCTGTGCCGTACACAAAATCAAGTGGGAGCTAGCCTGCTAGCGATAGGGACGATGCGGTTTAACGGCGAACCTGCTTCAGTGTTTCAGCAATCAAGAATGCAAGCTCCAGCGACTGATCGGCATTCATCCGTGGGTCGCAGTGAGTGTGATAGCGATCCGACAAGCCATCTTCAGTGATTGGCCGCGCGCCACCGATGCATTCGGTGACGTTCTGCCCGGTCATCTCGATGTGGATCCCGCCGGCGTAGCTGCCCTCCGCTTCGTGAACCTGGAAGAACTGCTTCACCTCGCCAAGAATCTGCGCGAAGTCGCGGGTCTTGTAGCCGCTGCTGGCCTTGATGGTGTTGCCGTGCATCGGGTCGGAGCTCCACAGCACCTGCTTGCCTTCGCGCTGTACCGCACGGATCAGCGCCGGCAGGTGATCACCGACCTTGTTCGCGCCCATCCGCGCGATCAGGTTCAGACGGCCCGGATCGTTGTCCGGGTTGAGCACGTCGATCAGGCGGATCAGGTCGTCGGGGTTCATGCTCGGGCCGACTTTCACCCCGATCGGGTTGTTCACCCCGCGCAGGAACTCAACGTGGGCGCCGTCGAGCTGACGGGTGCGGTCGCCGATCCACAGCATGTGCGCCGAGCAATCGTAGTAATCGTTGGTCAGGCTGTCGCGGCGCACGAAGGCTTCTTCGTAGTTCAGCAGCAGCGCTTCGTGGGCCGTGAAGAAACTGGTCTCGCGCAGTTGCGGCGAGCTGTCCATGCCGCAGGCGCGCATAAAGGCCAGGGTTTCATCGATGCGGTCGGCGAGGTGGCTGTACTTCTCCGCCAGCGCCGAGTTGGCGATGAAATCGAGGTTCCACTTGTGCACCTGATGCAGGTCGGCAAAACCGCCCTGGGCGAAGGCGCGCAGCAGGTTGAGGGTGGCGGTGGACTGGTGATAGGACTGCAGCAGACGCTCCGGATCCGGTACGCGGCTGGCCGAGTCGAAACCAATGCCGTTGACGATGTCGCCCCGGTAGGCCGGCAGGGTCACGCCGTCGATGGTCTCGTCGTTGGCCGAGCGCGGCTTGGCGAACTGGCCGGCCATGCGCCCGACCTTGACCACCGGGCAACCGGCGGCGAAGGTCATGACGATCGCCATTTGCAGCAACACTTTAAAGGTGTCGCGAATCTTTGCGGCAGAGAACTCGGCGAAGCTTTCCGCGCAATCGCCGCCCTGCAGCAGGAACGCCCGGCCCTGGGTGACTTCGGCAAACTGACGACGCAGCTCGCGCGCTTCGCCGGCAAACACCAGCGGCGGATAGCTGGCCAGCGTCTGCTCGACCTGGCGCAGATGCGCAGCGTCGGGGTATTGGGGTTGTTGCTGGATCGGCAGGGCGCGCCAGCTGTCAGGGCTCCAGGGTTGGCTCATCACGGTCTCTAAGGTTCTACGCACGGACGGCCATGTTAGCAGCAATTAGTGCGTGACCTGCTCCCGCCGCTTCGCCGACAATCGCCGCTTTGCCACGGCACCACAGCGGTGCCATCGCGTCACCGCGCCCGGTGACCACCAGGAGACGAAATGACTGAGGAGCGCGTCGAGCTGTTGCTCGCCGAGGTACAGGATGAGTTCGGCGTGATTCGCGTGCTGGAAGTGGCCGACTACCGCTTTCTGGAGTTCGGCGATGCCATCGAGCAAAGCTGCGTGTTTACCGCCGACCCGAGCTGGCTGGAGTACGACTACACCCGGGCGATGCTGATCGGCGCGTTGTGCCATGAGCAACCGGAGAGTGCGCTGTTCCTCGGGCTGGGCGCGGGAACGCTCACCCAGGCCTGCCTCAAGTTCCTGCCGCTGGAAGACGTCGAAGCCATCGAACTGCGCCCCGACGTACCGCGTCTGGCCATCGAATACCTCGGGCTGGATGACGATCCACGGCTGTACATCCGCGTCGGCGATGCCCTCGAATTGCTGCCGACCGCCGAACCTGCGGATCTGATTTTCGTCGACCTGTACACCGATGTCGGCCCCGGCGCCGGGCACCTTGCGTGGAATTTCCTCGGTGATTGTCAGAAACGTCTGAATCCCGGCGGTTGGCTGGTGATCAACCAGTGGGCCACCGATGACGGCAAACCCTTGGGCGCGGCGCTGCTGCGCGGGCTCTATCACCGGCATTACTGGGAACTGCCGGTGAAGGAGGGCAACGTGATTCTGATCGTACCGGCGGATCTTGATCAGGTGCTGGACATGCAGGCGCTGACCGCCCGGGCTGAAGCGCTGGCGCCGAAGCTGGGCTACTCGTTGCAGACGTTGATCAACTGCATCCGTCCAGCGACCTGATCTTCAAAGGCCTTTGAAAACGCCAGGCCTGCGCTCCACCAGCGAGCGCACACCTTCCTTGGCGTCTTCAGTGGCCAGCAACTTCTTCACCAGTGGCGGCAAGCTCTTAGCCGCCGCAGTTTCTCCTTCATAGCGCGCCTGACGCGCCGACATCAGCGTCGCCTGCACGCCAAGCGGCGCCTGCCGGGCGATGCGCTCGGCCAGTTCGATGGCACGCGGCAGCAGATCCTCGCTGGCCATGACTTCCTGCACCAGGCCCAAGCGTAGCGCATCATGGGCATCGAATTCGTCACCAGTCAGCAACCAGCGCATCGCGTTGCCCCACCCGGCGATCTGATGAAAGCGCAATGTCGCACCGCCGAACGGAAAGATCCCGCGCTGTACTTCCATCTGCGCGAACCGAGTGTTGCTGGCGCACAGGTTGATGTCGGCAGCGAGCATCAATTCGATACCGATGGTCAGGCAATAACCCTGCGCGGCCACGATCACCGGTTTGCTGACCCGTGGCCCGACGAACACGCCCCAGGGATCGCAACCACCGGGGGGAACCTGCCAGCCCTGGGCGAGGGCAGAACTGGCATTGACCAGATCGAGCCCGGCGGTGAAATGTTCGCCGTGCCCGAATACCACCGCCACCCGTGCGTCACTGTCGGCCTCGAATTCGCCGTAGGCCAGGGCCAGGTCGTTGAGCAGGTCGAGGTCGAAGGCATTGCGCTTGGCGGCGCGGTCCAGGCCGATCAAATGCACGTGACCGTGGCGCGCACGGCTCACGCGGCCGGGGCAGGGCTGATTCATGGGTGTTTCCTCGCAGGGGAAGAAAGGGTGCAGCGACCAGATGCCGCACGTCGGTGAATCGTTTAAGCGCCATCGCCCGCAGGGCCGGGGTCTTTGAAAAATAGACCTTTGCCCGATTATCCGCAAAACCCCGTTACACGGCGGTGACAACTGTATTTCGCCGATAAAAAAAGCTCCCTTTTTGGGCAAATTCCGGTATAGTGCGCGCCGGCCTTTAACCGGGCCGCGTTTAGGTAGCGCAATTCCCCGAAGTCAGCTTCGGCTGCACGTCCGCACTGCGGGCTCTTCCTTGACGATTCTTTTTCATTCATTCGTTTTCGCAAATCCCCGCCGACAAAGCTGCCAGGGCGACTCTTGAGTCTCAACACGGCATGTGCAGCTTTGGAGCATGGGTCTTTGCGGATGCACTTAGAGGCAGACCCATGACCCAGGAAATCGGCGGCTTCGCCGCTCTTGAACTTCATCCCAATATTGTCGCTGCAGTAGTCGCTACCGGCTATGAAGAGCCTTCGGCCATTCAGCAGCAGTCGATCCCGATCATCCTCGCCGGTCACGATATGATTGGTCAGGCGCAAACCGGTACCGGTAAAACCGCTGCCTTTGCCCTGCCTATCCTGCACCGCATTGATCCGTCCAAGCGCGAGCCGCAAGCTCTGATCCTGGCCCCAACTCGTGAGTTGGCGCTGCAAGTTGCAACCGCTTTCGAAACCTACGCCAAGCAAATGCCGGGCGTGACTGTTGTGGCTGTCTACGGCGGCGCGCCGATGGGCCCACAATTGAAAGCAATCCGTAATGGCGCACAGATCGTTGTCGCCACTCCGGGCCGTCTGTGCGACCACCTGCGTCGCGACGAAAAAGTACTGCAGACCGTGAACCACCTGGTTCTCGACGAAGCAGACGAAATGCTCAAACTGGGCTTCATGGACGACCTCGAAGTCATCTTCAAGGCCATGCCGGAAACCCGTCAGACCGTATTGTTCTCGGCGACCCTGCCGCAATCGATCCGTGCCATCGCCGAGCGTCACCTGCGCGATCCAAAGCACGTGAAGATCCAGAGCAAGACCCAGACCGTTACCGCGATCGAACAGGCTCACCTGTTGGTTCACGCTGACCAGAAGACTTCTGCCGTTCTCAGCTTGCTGGAAGTGGAAGATTTCGACGCTCTGATCATGTTCGTGCGCACCAAGCAAGCGACCCTGGATCTGGCCAGCGCCCTCGACGCCAAAGGCTACAAAGCCGCAGCGTTGAACGGCGACA
The DNA here is from genome assembly GCF_019718735.1 of Pseudomonas sp. RIT778. Taxonomy (NCBI): domain Bacteria; kingdom Pseudomonadati; phylum Pseudomonadota; class Gammaproteobacteria; order Pseudomonadales; family Pseudomonadaceae; genus Pseudomonas; species Pseudomonas sp. RIT778. The sequence goes on from NZ_JAIHBA010000035.1 coordinate 36,507, forward strand.
TCGCCCAGAACCAGCGTGAGCGCGTCATCGACTCGCTGAAAGATGGCCGTCTGGACATCGTTGTAGCGACCGACGTAGCCGCCCGTGGTCTGGACGTTCCGCGCATCACCCACGTGTTCAACGTGGACATGCCGTACGATCCGGAATCCTACGTGCACCGTATCGGCCGTACCGGCCGTGCCGGTCGCGAAGGCCGCGCGCTGCTGCTGGTGACTCCGCGTGAGCGCCGCATGCTGCAGGTAATCGAGCGTGTGACCGGTCAGAAAGTTGCCGAAGTGCGTCTGCCGGACGCCCAGGCCGTTCTCGATGCCCGCATCAAGAAACTGACCAACAGCCTGTCGCCACTGGTGGCTGACGCCGAATCGACTCACGGTGATCTGCTGGATCGCCTGACCGCCGACATCGGTTGCACCCCGCGTGCCCTGGCTGCCGCACTGCTGCGCAAGGCCACCAATGGTCAGGCGCTGAACCTGGCAGCGATCGAGAAGGAACGTCCACTGGTGCCGAACAGCGCTCCACGTGGCGACCGTCCTGAGCGTTCCGGTGATCGTCCGGACCGTGGTGACCGCGAGCGTCGTGCTCCGATGCCATTGGGCGAAGGCCGTGCCCGTTGCCGTACCGCGCTGGGCGCGCGTGACGGTATCGCGGCGAAAAACCTGCTGGGCGCCATCCTCAACGAAGGTGGTCTGGCACGTGAAGCCATCGGTCGCATCCAGGTGCGTGACAGCTTCAGCCTCGTCGAGCTGCCGGAAGATGGTCTGGACAAACTCCTGACCAAGCTGAAGGACACTCGCGTTGCCGGCAAGCAACTGAAACTGCGTCGCTACCGCGAAGATTGATCCGCCTCTGGGCTGATTGATCGAACATAAAAAATCCCCGACTGGTTCGGGGATTTTTTTTGCCTGCGATTTGAGTCGGGAATGAGCAGCTCAGCCGAAGCGGTAGATGTCCATGCCCAGCGCGCCCATGGTGAAACCTTGATGGGCGATGCTGAAATCACTGCCAGCGCCGCGGGCAAAGTACAGCGGTAGCAGATGTTCATCACTTGGATGGCTGCGCACGGCGTTCGGTGCCTGCTGGCGGTAATCGTGCAGGGCGGCTTCGTCGTTGGCGGCGAGCCTGTCGACTATCCAGTCGCGGAATTCCCGGGCCCACGGCTCGACGCTTTCCGGGCCGGCGTGCCAGTCCAGCTCCCGCAGGTTGTGGGTGATGCTGCCGGAGCCGATCAACAGAATGCCTTGATCGCGCAGACTGGCCAGCGCCTGACCGACGCGGTTCTGCAAGGCCGGGCCGCCACGGCTGGGCAGGGAAACCTGAACCACCGGGATATCGGCCTGCGGGTACATCAGCGACAGCGGAACCCACACGCCGTGATCGAACGGTCGTTGTGGATCGAGACGTGCGGGCAGGTCGTTGGCGGTCAGCAGGTCGGCAACCTCGCGGGCCAGTTGCGGATTGCCCGGTGCCGGGTACTGAACTTCAAACAGCGCACGGGGGAAGCCACCGAAGTCATGCCAGGTTTCCGGTTGCGCATGGCTGCTGACCAGCAGCTCATGGCTTTCCCAATGGGCGGAAACGATGACGATGGCTTTCGGGCGTGGCAGTTCGGCCGCCAGCCGCGCCAGGGCCGGGCCGCTGGCGCCGGGCTCCAGCGCCAGCATGGGCGAGCCGTGAGAGATAAACAGGCTGGGAAACATGGAAGGGTTCCTGAGCGTTAAGATGGCTCATCTTCAGTCAGTTCATTGATCTAATTCCAATATAAGTTTTAACGCCTTTTGATCGAATTCTTAGGAGGATGCATGCAGCCGGAGTTTTGGCACAAGAAGTGGGAATCGAACCAGATCGGCTTTCACCAGCCTGAGGTGAACCCGTATTTGCAGCGGCACTGGCCCGATCTGGCCATCCCGGCGCAAGCGCGTGTGTTGGTGCCGTTGTGCGGTAAAAGTCTGGATCTGCTGTGGCTTGCCGGCTGTGGTCACCAGGTGCTCGGTGTCGAGCTGTCGGAGAAGGCTGTGGAAGACTTCTTTCTTGAGCAGCAATTGCAGGCGCAGGTGAGCGAGCAGGGCGACTTCAAGGTTTATCGCGCCGGGTCGATCGAGTTGTGGTGCGGGGATTTCTTCTCGCTGACGGCGGCTGACGTGGCGGGCTGCACCGCGCTGTATGACCGGGCGGCAGTGATTGCCTTGCCGCCAGCGATGCGCGAGCGTTATGCGGCGCACTTGCAGGGACTTTTGCCGATATGCCGAGGGCTGTTGGTGACGCTGGATTATGACCAGTCGCAGATGCCCGGGCCGCCATTTTCCGTAGACGATGCCGAAGTGCAGCGTTTGCTGGGCAGTACCTGGCGCGTCGAGATGCTGGAAGAGCAGGATGTACTCGGTGACAGCTGGAAGTTCGTGCAGGCCGGCGTTACGCGGCTGGAGGAACGGGTTTACCGGATTTCCGGACAGTAATCGACAGGCAAAAAAAAGGCCCGCATCACTGCGGGCCTTTTGGTTGGTGCGCCGGTTTGATCAACCGCGACGACGCAGGGCGTCGATACGCTCTTCCAGCGGCGGGTGGCTCATGAACATGCGGGCGAACCCTTGTTTGATGCCACCGTTGATGCCGAAGGCGTTCAGGGTGTCAGGCATGTGCACCGGCAGGCCCTGTTCGGCGCGCAGACGTTGCAATGCGTTGATCATCGCGCCCGTACCGGCCAGGCGTGCACCGGCATCGTCAGCACGGAACTCACGTTTACGCGAGAACCACATCACGATCGCGCTGGCCAGAATACCCAGCACCAGCTCGGCGAAGATGGTCGCGATGTAGTAGGCCATGCCCTGGCCTTCTTCGTTCTTGAAGATCACCTTGTCGACGAAGTTGCCGATGATTCGTGCAAAGAACATCACGAAGGTGTTCACCACGCCCTGGATCAGCGCCAGGGTGACCATGTCGCCGTTGGCCACGTGACCGATCTCGTGGGCCAGCACGGCCCGCACTTCATCTTCCTTGAAACGTTCGAGCAAGCCCTGGCTGACCGCGACCAGTGCGTCGTTCTTGTTCCAGCCGGTAGCGAAGGCGTTGGCTTCGTAGGCCGGGAAAATCCCGACTTCAGGCATCTTGATCCCGGCTTCCCGGGACAGTTGCTCGACGGTTTGCAGCAGCCATTGTTCGTGGCGGGTGCGTGGCTGGGTGATGATCTGGGTGCTGGTGCTCATCTTCGCCATCCACTTGGAGATGAACAGCGAGAACAGGGAGCCGGCGAAACCAAAGACTGCACAGAAGACCAGCAGCTGACTGAGGTTGAGATCAACCCCGTTGGCCGCCATGAACCCGTTGAAGCCGAAAAGGCTCAGGGTGATGCTGGCTATCAGCACGACCGCCAGGTTAGTGGCCAAAAACAGCAGGATGCGCATCATGGTTGTAGAAATCTCCTCAAGCTAAAGATGTAGCGTACTGCGGGGTATATAAGGTGCGGCACCTGGCGATTCAACCGAGTGACTATTTCAAACTGTGTCCTACACCGGATTCGTCGGGCATGGGACATTTCCCACCGCCGGATCCGCTATGGATGACAGGCACGCGGCACCCGGTCTCATTGCGTCAGGCACGCATGATTCGTATGAGTCGAAAGTGTAGAAGGTGCTGGAGGAGGGGCGGAGCAGAAGTGTTGCTGAATCAGACAGTGCGCAACGTTCGGGCCGTTGCGCACTGAGCGCCGGTTACTGGCGGTAGGACTTGAGGAAGTTGCCGATGCGACCGATGGCCATGTCCAGGTCATCGACCCGCGGCAGGGTGACCACGCGGAAGTGGTCAGGCCACGGCCAGTTGAACGCCGTGCCTTGCACCACCAGCAGCTTCTCGGAGAGCAGCAGGTCGAGCACGAACTTCTCGTCGTTGTGGATCGGGCAGACTTTCGGGTCGATCTTCGGGAACGCGTACAGCGCGCCCATCGGCTTCACGCAGCTCACGCCGGGAATGTCGTTGAGCAATTCCCAGGTACGGTTGCGTTGTTCCAGTAGGCGACCTTGCGGCAGCACCAGATCATTGATGCTCTGATAGCCACCCAGAGCGGTCTGAATCGCATGCTGGCTCGGCACGTTTGCGCACAGGCGCATGTTGGCCAGCATGTCGATGCCTTCGATGTAGCTGTGGGCGTTGTGTTTCGGCCCGGAAATGGCAATCCAGCCGGAGCGGAAACCGGCCACGCGATACGACTTGGACAGACCGTTGAAGGTCAGGCACAGCAGGTCCGGTGCCAGCGAAGCGGTGCAGATGTGCACGGCGTCGTCGTAGAGGATCTTGTCGTAGATTTCGTCGGAGAACACCACCAGGTTGTGCTGACGGGCCAGTTCCAGCATGCCCAGCAGTACTTCCTTCGAATACACCGCACCGGTCGGGTTGTTCGGGTTGATGATCACCATCGCCTTGGTGTTCGGGGTGATCTTGGCCTTGATGTCGGCCAGGTCCGGGAACCAGTCGGCGCCCTCATCGCACAGGTAATGCACCGCGTTACCGCCGGCCAGGCTCACGGCAGCGGTCCACAGCGGGTAGTCCGGCGCCGGCACCAGCACTTCGTCGCCGTTGTTGAGCAGTGCCTGCAGCGACATCACGATCAGCTCGGACACGCCGTTGCCCAGGTAGATGTCTTCGATGCCGACACCTTCGACCTGCTTCTGTTGGTAGTACTGCATCACCGCCTTGCGCGCGCTGAACAGGCCTTTGGAATCGCTGTAGCCCTGGGCGGTCGGCAGGTTGCGGATCACATCCTGGAGAATTTCGTCCGGCGCCTCGAAACCAAAGGGCGCCGGGTTGCCGATGTTCAGCTTGAGGATGCGGTGGCCTTCCTCTTCCAGGCGTTTGGCGTGCTTGAGCACCGGGCCGCGAATGTCGTAGCAGACGTTGGCGAGCTTGTTCGATTTGCTGAACTGCATGGCGATGTGATCCCGAAAATGAACGATCCAGGCGGCGGGTGGACAACCGTGCTGGGAATCCTGCGTCTTCACACAGGCAAGTGTCTCGAGCGGCGGTTTCCAACAATCCGTTTGAATGCGCAGGAACCCGCTGCCAGACTGGCGTGTGACGAGGCGCAATCATACGTGCCGCCCGATCCGTGGAAAAGGTACAGATCGGGCTTTTTCAGCCGCTGAGGTGTGATGATGGAAAAGATTGAAAAGACCCTGGAAGAATGGCGGGCGATGCTCGACCCCGAGCAATACAACGTGTGCCGTCTCAGTGCTACCGAGCGACCGTTCTCCGGTAAATACAACGCTACCAAGACTGACGGTATCTATCACTGCGTCTGCTGCAGCGAGCCGTTGTTCGATTCCAAGACCAAATTCGATTCCGGTTGCGGCTGGCCAAGCTTCTACGCGCCGATCGGCGAGAGCGCCATGACCGAAATCCGTGACACCAGCCACGGCATGATCCGCACCGAAGTGAAATGCGCCAAGTGCGATGCGCACCTGGGCCACGTATTCCCTGACGGTCCGCCGCCGACCGGCCTGCGTTACTGCATCAACTCGGTGTGCCTGGACCTGGTGCCGCGCGAGTAACTGATACGGGCGATCCACGGGTCGCCTTTCGAATAATTAAATTGCACACAATTCAATTGCTCGCTATTTTTGCCGTCTACCCATTTTTCAAGAGTGCGCACCATGAGCGATAACCTGCTGAACATTCCGTGCACCACCATCAAAGGCGAGCAAAAGACCCTCGCCGATTTCGCCGGCAAGGCAGTGCTGGTGGTCAATACCGCCAGCAAATGCGGTTTCACGCCGCAGTACAAAGGCCTTGAGGAACTGTGGCAGACCTACAAGGATCAGGGCCTGGTGGTGCTGGGCTTCCCGTGCAATCAGTTCGGCAAGCAGGAGCCGGGCAACGAGGGCGCCATCAGCGAGTTCTGCGAGCTGAACTACGGTGTCAGCTTCCCGCTGTTCAAGAAGATCGAAGTCAATGGTAACGGCGCGCATCCACTGTTCGTGCATTTGAAGAAACGCGCGCCGGGCGTGCTGGGCTCCCAGGGCATCAAGTGGAATTTCACCAAGTTCCTGATCGGCAAGGACGGCCAGTTGGTCAAGCGCTTCGCCCCGGCCACCAAGCCGCAGGATCTGAGCCGCGAGATCGAAGCCCTGCTCAAATGAACAGCCTGTCCGCCGATTCGCTGAAGCTCGACAGTCAGCTGTGCTTCAAGTTGTATGCCGCATCGCGGGCGGTGATCCGTGCCTACAAACCGATGCTCGATCAGCTTGGCCTGACCTACCCGCAATACCTGGCGATGCTGGTGTTGTGGGAATGGCAGCAAACCGCGCCGGAGCAACCGACGGTCAAGGCGCTGGGTGAGCGTCTGGCACTGGATTCCGGCACGCTGACGCCGTTGCTCAAGCGTCTGGAGCAACTGCAACTGGTCCAGCGTCAGCGCTCGGCCCGTGACGAGCGTGAGGTTCATCTGAGCCTAACGCCGCAAGGGCAGACGCTGCGTGAACAGGTCGGGCCGTTGAAGGCGCGGCTGTTGTGCGACAGCGGGGTGGATCTGGACCGGCTCAATGACTTGCGCGACGGTCTCGATCACCTGCTGGGGCAGATCAAAGCACTGTCGTAGTCGGAATCCACTGGTCCAGCAGCGCCGCCAGCTCTTCACGGCGGAACGGCTTGGCCAGGTAGTCGCTCATGCCCGCCGCCCGGCAACGTTCGCGTTCCTCGGACATGGCGTTGGCGGTCAGGGCGACGATCGGCAGATGCGGCCAGCGTCCGCTTTGGCGGATCTGGCGGCTGGCTTCGTAGCCGTCCATCACCGGCATATTGCAGTCCATCAGCACCAGATCGAATTCGTCGTGTTCCAGCTGATCCAGCGCTTCCACGCCATGGGCGGCGACTACAACGTCGCAGCCGAGTTTGCCCAGCATGCCCTTGGCCACCAACTGGTTGACCGGGTTGTCCTCCACCAACAGCACCCGACCGCGCCGCTGCGACGGCACGTTTTCGAGGCGTGCGCGGTCGATGGTGGTGAGGTCCGGCAACAGTGTCCGGCGCAGATTCTGATACAGCGCGTTGCGAGCCAGCGGTCGGGCCTGCTGCTGCAACGGGGCGAGGGCGGTGGCTTCTTCACCCGGCATGAAGCTGCCATAAGCGGTCACCAGCAGAATCGGTGCCGTCATCGCCGGGCGCAGGCCGAAAAGGCATTCCGGGCAGTCGGTGATGATGACGTCGGGGGGCAGGCCGAGCAGTGGGTCGTCGAGGGTTCGTTGTTCGTAGGTCAGCCCCCAGACCGGCAGCAGACTTTCCAGCAGCTCCGCCAGCCCGCTGACCGCGTTGGTGATCGCCAGCACCTTGCCGTGCAACGGTGGCGGAATCACCGCGCGGGTGTGGCAGGGCAGTGGCAGTTCGGCGCAGAACTGACTGCCAAAACCCACTTCGGAACTGATTGTCAGACGCCCTTGCATGGCTTCGCACAGGTTGTAGGTCAATGCCAGGCCCAACCCGGTGCCGCCGTACTGGCGGGTGATGCCGGCACCCGCCTGGGTGAACGGCTGGAAAATCTTCACCTGCGCTTCCTGGGCAATGCCGATGCCGGTGTCGCAGACTTCGATCCGGACGCCGTCCTTCCAGGTGGACAAGCGCACATCGACCCGACCGAAACGGGTGAATTTCAGCGCATTGGACAGAAGGTTGCTGACGATCTGCCTGACCCGGGTCGGATCGCCGAGCACCAGCGCCGGGAAGTACGGATCGATCAGGCAAGTCAGTTCAACGCTCGGCGCTGCGTTCTGCGACAGCAGGTTGGCGGTGTCTTCGATCAGCGAGCCGAGATCGAACGGAATGTGTTCAAGTTCCAGTTGCCCGGCATCGAATTTCGACAGGTCGAGAATATCGTTGAGTAGCTCTACCAGCACTTTGCCCGAGTCGTGGGCGATCGACAGTTGTTGCTGCTGTTCGGCGTTGAGCGGGCCGTCGAGCGACAGGGCGATCATCCCGAGCAGGCCGTTGAGCGGGGTGCGGATCTCGTGGCTCATGTTGGCGAGAAAGGCCGAACGCGCTTCGGCCATGTCCAGTGCCGTGCTGCGGGCCACTTCCAGTTCCTGGTTGGACTGGCTGAGCCGTGCGTTGATCGCCTTGAGCTCGGCGGTACGCGCGGACACGATGTCTTCGAGTTGCGCGAGGTAGTCGGTGAGGCGGTTTTCCGCATTGCGCCGCTGCTGGATTTCCGTGGCGATGTTTTCGAACTGCTGGTTGGCAACCTTGACCAGCACGCCGATCTCGTCGTTGGCGTGCCCGCCCGGACATTCCAGGGTCGTCGGCTCGGCGCTGCGCGGGTCGCGGCCGCTGAGTTCGCGGATCACCCGCACCAGCGGTTTGGTCAGCATCACGTAGAACAGCGCGAGCAGAATCCCGGTGAGAATCAGGCTGCGGGCAAACCCGTTGAGCAGCGTGACCTCGGCCCGGCGCAGGAAGCGGCTGCCGAACGCGTAGGTGTCGACTTCCAGTTTCAAGGTGCCAAGGGATTCGTTGGGCAAGTGATCGAGGTAGAGGCGGTCTTCGAACTGGCGTTTGGCGCCGAACAGGAAGTCGCTGATCATCCGGTAGCCGCTTTGCAGCTCCGGGCGTTTGACGTTGGCCAGCACCGTCTGATTGTTGTCGGTCAGTTGTGCGGAAATGATCGCCGGCGAGCGCAGCAGGCCCAGGGTCAGTTCCTGCGCCAGTTCGGCATCGATGTTGTAGGCGATGCGCGAGGCCGGGTTATGGCTGATTTCCAGCAAAGACAGGATTTCACGGTTGATGGACGCGTCTTCACTGGCATAATCGATGCCGATTTGCAGCAGGCTGAGCAGCGTGCCCAGAATGAACCCGACCAGCACGGTAAGCCGGGCCTGTTTGTACGACAGCCGGTGGGTGAATTTGATATCCATGGGGTGTTGAACCACTTCCGTTTCCCTTCGCTGCTCAAGCATAGTCGATCATGCACGGATTCCGGGGTTCCCGAAGCGCCTTGTAACAAGGCCCGGGACAGGTTTCGAACGCTGTCTGTCGTCGCTGCACCGCCATCATCACTGTGAACGAGCCCGAGGAGAAGACGTGGATTCCCGATTGAATGCTTTTCTTGAACGCGCCGAGTCGGTTCTGGCGCGGATCGAACCACTGCTGCCGGCTCCACGCCCGGTCATCGACTGGGGTACCTGCCTCGCCGCACGCTGGCAGCGTGACGGTCGCAGCGGTTATCTGCTGCCGCTGGAAGTCAGCCTCGACATGCGCTTGTCGGACCTGATCGGCGTCGATCGGCAGCTGGAGCAACTAGGCCGCAACACTCAGCAATTCCTCGATGGCATGCCGGCCAACCATGCGCTGCTGTGGGGTTCGCGCGGTACCGGTAAATCGTCGCTGGTCCGTGCGCTGCTGGCAGAGCATGCCAAGGCCGGTTTGCGCCTGATCGAAATCGAGCGCGATCACCTGGCGGACCTGCCACGGGTGGTGGAGCAGATCGCCAAGCTGCCGCAGCGTTTTGTGCTGTTCTGCGATGACCTGTCGTTCGAGTCCGGCGAAGGCGACTATCGCGTGCTGAAAAGCGTGCTGGACGGTTCGCTCGAACAGGCGCCGGATAACGTGTTGCTGTACGCCACTTCCAACCGTCGCCATCTGGTGCCGGAAAAGGAAAGCGACAACGAAAACTGGAAGCGCGTCGATGGCGAGCTGCATCCGAGCGAGGCGGTTGAAGACAAGATCGCGCTGTCGGATCGCTTCGGCCTGTGGCTGTCGTTCTATCCGTTTACCCAGGAACATTTCCTAAACGTCGTCGAACACTGGATCGGCCAGTTGGCCGCCAAGGCCGGCCTGAGCTGGGAGCGCGACGAACAACTGGACATTCTCGCCGTGCGCTGGGCAACCGGCCGTGGCAACCGCAACGGACGTTGCGCGTACCAATTCGCCCGTTACTGGGTGGGACTGAAATTGTTGGAGCACAAGGCATGATTGATTTGCAACAGAGCGGCCAAGGCCTCGAAGGCTATGGCATGTTGGCCGCGCAACTGGAATCGCTGCTGGCGGACGAGCGCGATTTCATCGCCAACGCCGCGCAGTTTTCGGCGTTCCTGTTCAACCAGCTCGATGACCTGAACTGGGCTGGTTTCTACCTCAATCGCAACGAAGAGCTGGTGCTCGGCCCATTCCAGGGCCAGATCGCCTGCGTGCGCATTCCGTTCGGTCGCGGTGTGTGCGGCGCGGCGGCTGCCAGCCTGCAGACGCAACGGGTCGAAGACGTTCACGCGTTTCCTGGCCATATCGCTTGCGACAGCGCGTCGAACAGCGAGCTGGTCGTGCCATTGGTCAAGGACGGTCGCCTGATCGGCGTGCTCGACCTCGACAGTCCGAAGCTCGCGCGTTTCGGTGCCGACGATCAGGCCGGGATCGAACAACTGGCGGCGATCTTCCTGCGTCTGACCGACTGCTGATCACGCCGCCAGGCCTGCCTTGAGCAGCACGGCCGCCGGGTCCACGGCATCGATCTGCCGTGGATCGAGAAACCGCGTGGCGTACTGCAGATACACGCCATCGCGGATGAACAGCCCGAACAACTCCGCATCGATGTGCGCCTCGCGGCACATGGTGGCCATGATCCCCAGCGCTTCACTGAGGGACTTGGCTTTTTTGTACGGGCGATCGGCAGCGGTCAGGGCTTCGAAAATATCGGCAATCGCCATCATGCGCGCCGGCAGGCTCATGTCTTCGCGCTTCAGGCGCTTGGGATAACCGGTGCCATCCATCTTTTCGTGATGCCCGCCGGCGATTTCCGCGACGCTGTTCAGATGCCCGGGGAAGGGCAGGTGGCTGAGCATCAGGATCGTCTGCACCATGTGGTGGTTGATGATGTAGCGTTCCTCGCGGGTCAGGGTTCCCCGGGGAATGCTCAGGTTGTACAGCTCGCCGCGATTGTATTTGTACGGTGGCACGTCGAGCTTGAAGCCCCACGGATTGTCCTCGGGAATCAACTCGCCTTCGGCGCGTTCCAGCAGATGTTCGGGCTTGTCTGCCAGCAACGGTTCGGTGACCGGCAAGGTCGGTGCCGGGGTGCGTGACTGACGCCGGTTCTCTTCCCATGACAGGCCCAGCCGATCATCCAGCGTGCGCGTCCATGGGCGTTTCGCGATGCCTTGCAGGCGTTGCAGGTCGGCCTCGGCCATCGCTTCACTGCCCAGATTACAGTGGGCGACGAATGCAAAATCATCATCCAGTGCTGTCAGGGTTGCGTCGCGCAGCTCGGCCAGTTGCCGTTCTTCGCCGCCCATGGCCAGGGCTTGCCAGTAGCTGACCCAGGCATCGCGCTTGAGCACTTCGAAGCGGGTGCGGATTTCGTGCAGGCGATCGTTCAGGGTTTCCAGTTTGGTGGCTTTGTCGACCACGTATTCCGGGGTCGTGACCTTGCCGCAATCGTGCAGCCAGGCGGCGATGTGCAGGGCCTCCCATTCGTCTTCGTTCGGCTGGTAATCGCTGAAGGCCGGCGCCTCACTGGCTGCGGCGGCATGGGCGAGCATCAGGGTCAGCTCCGGCACGCGCTGGCAATGCCCGCCGGTATAAGGACTCTTGGCATCGATGGCGCCGGCCAGCAGTTGAATGAACGCATCCAGCAGTTGCTTCTGCCGGGCTTGCAGGCGCTGGCTTTCGATACTCACCGCCGCTGCCCCGGACACCGCTTGCAGGAAGGCAATGCGGTCGGGCCGCAGCTTTTCCAGATCACTCGCCGTGCCGCTGTCATTGATCAGCAGCACCAGCAGGCCGACGGTCTCGTTGTGCCGGTTATGCAGGCGGATACCGATCAGATGCACCCTTGGCGACTCCATGGCCAGCAGCACTTTCTGCAGGTCGGTGGCCTGTTCGAAACCCAGATTGCTCACGACGGTGTTGGCGTTCGCCAGTTCCCGAAACCATTCGGGGCCCTGAGTAGCGTCAAGATTGCGCCCCTGAATATCGAACGCGGCCAGGGCTTGTGACGCGCCATCCACCACCAGTCCGTAGGGCTCCATCCGGTTGCCATCATTTTCGCGAAGATAAATCAGGCCCGCCTGGGCCTGGGCGATCTGCACGGTCTCGAACAGGACTCGTTGCAGCAACGGGGCGAAGCGGGTTTCGGCGGTCAGGCTGTCGGTGATCCGGAAGAAACTGGCCAAGGTGTCCTTCATGCGGGCCATCGACAGACTCAACTGGTCGACCTCCAGCACCGGTGATCGACGGGTCACGGGAAAATTGAAATCGAAACTGCGAATCGCATCGGCCTCCTTGACCAGCGCATGCAGCGGCTTGACCAGAATCCGCGAGATCAGCCACCCGAGCGGCAGGCACAACAGCAGGGTGGCCAAGGTGATCAGCGCGCCTTGCCAGCGCATGCGATAGGCGTCGACCAGCAACTCGTCCTCCGGCACCAGCAACGCCATCTGCAAACCTTTCGGCCCGCCTTCCTGCAACTGGCTGCGGGCGACGATCCATAGTCGGCCGTCGGCCTTGAGCCGATTGCCCTGATGGCCGGACAACAAGGCGCCAAGGGCGGGGCTCAAGTCGGCAGCCTTGGCCAGACGCGCCGTACGGTCATCGACGATCAGCCGGCTGCTGTCGGGGTAGGCCACGGCGTTGCCTTCGGCGTCGAACAGGACGATTTCCGTGGCCGGTGTCACCACGTGTTTGATCAGGGTTGCGGAGAGTGCGTCGAGGGTCAGGTCGGCGCCGATCACCGCGTCATCACCGCTGCGTCGGGCCAGCGTCGTGCCGACGTTGTGGGTGGAGAAAAAGACGTAGGGTTCGGTGGTGATCTGTTCGGTCTGTTGCCGCGCGTTGATGTACCAGGCGCGGCTGCGAGGATCATAAGGATCGTCGGGGTTGTCCTGCCGGCCGACCGGAGACAGTGCCTGGTCGAAGAACAGCGACTGCGAATGCGCCTGACCGCTGGCGTCGTGTTCGATGCTCCAGACCTGAAACGCCGCGGCGTCCGGTGCCTTGAGCAGGGTTTTCAGCGCCGGCGTGCGCAAAGGACGAACCATGAAAAAATCGCCGTTGCCATAACCCAGGTACAGCGAGGCCAGATCCGGGTTGTCCGTCAGGGACTGACTGAACGGCTTTAGCAGCGCCAGGCGCTGTTCGAGGCCCGAGGACCGGGCGGCGGGGGTCTCCGCCAGCAGGCTCAGCAGGTGTCGAATCGGTTCATAAGTGGCCTGCAGATCAAGGCGCACATCCTGCTCGATACGGTTGAACAGTTTCTCGCTGCTCGACAGGATGATCTGAGTGGTCTGTCGATAGTTGAACAGACCCAGCACCACCCCGGTGAGCAACAACAGAAAGGTGAACATGACGCTGATGTGCACATGCAGCGGAAACCGGCGTTGTTCCGGGCGCAGTGGGCTGGGCATTGCGGACTCTCCGTTTAGGTAAGCACACTGCTCAGCGTCCAAGCATAGTTAAGCCCCGGTCACTTTGCTCTCGCTGATCCGGTTCAGTTGCTGTTCCAGTGCCTGCTCCAGTTCCAGGATGGCGAGACGGCTGGCCTGGCAGCGACGCTCGATCTCATCCCCCGGCTGTGCTTGCAGGCACGCCAGCTCAAGCGCATCGCAGCTGTCGATCAGGCGCGAGGCTTGGGCAATGCGCGCGGCGCCCTTGATCTTGTGGGCGATGACGGCCAGCGCGGGAGGATCCCGGGTGAGGGACAGGGCCTGCAATTCCTGCCGGTCAAGACGACTGCTGTTGAGCAGTTCTGCCAGCAAGCGGTGAGTCTGGGACGGGTTGCCACCGGTCAGCAGCGTGAGCCCTTGCAGATTGAACACCGGCGCACGGAACAGCGGCTGAATACTGCCGACCCATTGGCTCAGGCTGTTCAGGCTCAGGGGTTTGAACAGACACTCGTTCATGCCGGCCTGTTTGCAGCGCAGGATCTCCTCCGGCTGGGCATTGGCGGTGAACCCCAGCACCGTGCAGGCCGGACGACGGGTGATTTTTTCGTGCTGACGAATCGCCCGGGTCAGCTCGTAACCGTTCATGACGGGCATGTTGCAATCGGCGATGACCAGATCGAATTCGCCATTTTTCCATTGTTCCAGCCCGCGCAAACCATCTTCGGCGATACAGAAACGATGGCCGAGGTATTCAAGCTGTTGGCACATCAGCAGCCGGTTGGCCGGGTGGTCATCGACCACCAGAACCGTCAACGGAATGAGGGGGGCCTGAATCTGTGGTTCCTCTTCAGCTCTCGCCACTTGCGCAGGCAGGATCGCCACCGGCAGAGAAACAGTGACCTGAGTGCCGATTCCGGGGAGGCTGCTCAACCGCAGTTTTCCACCCATCATCTCGCACAGGTTGCGGCTGATGACCAGCCCCAGTCCCGCACCACCGACGGTTCGCTGCCCGCCGTTGCCGGCCTGGGCGAAGGGTTCGAACAGGCGCGACTGATCCTGCGTCGTGATCCCGATGCCGCTGTCCTGTACGGTCAATTGCATCACCGAGCGTTCGGGGTCGTCCGTGGGTAGAACGTCCAGCGTGATTCTGATGTGTCCTGCTTCGGTGAACTTGATGGCATTGCTGATCAGGTTCGACAGCACCTGCTTGAAGCGCAGCGGGTCGAGGTGTACATCGACATTCAGTTCAGGGGGAGAGACGGACACGGTCAGTGAGAGCTGTTTTTGCCGGGCGAGACCTTCGAAGATTCTGACCACCGAGCCGACGGTATCGATCAGGTTGATTCGTTCGGGGTTCAGGCTCAGCCGCCCGGATTCGATGCGCGCAATGTCCAGGATGTCGCCGATAAGGCCCAGCAAGTCCTTGGCGGAGTGGTAGGCCGTTTCGATGCCCGAGCGATCCGGATGAGCCTGATCCATGCGCTTGAGCGTCAACTCGAGCATGCCGATCACGGCGTTCATCGGGGTGCGGATCTCGTGGCTCATGGTCGCCAGAAACGTACTCTTGGCCCGGTTGGCATCGTCTGCCCGTTCCTTGGCTGCGCGAAGTTCGTCGAGCAGTTCGCGGCGCTCACTGATGTCGATCCAGCCGCCGATGATTCCCTGGACTTCACCGCTGGAGTCCCGGTACGGCAGGATCCAGTGATAGATCGTCAGGTGCCGGTTGCCGATCTGCAAGGGCCGGTCGAGCACCAGCGGTTTACCCTCGGCCACTACCCGCTGATAGTCGGCCTGATACGTCAGGGCCTCGAAAGCATTGTTCAATGCACCCTGCATCACGCTTTTGCCAATGACGTCTTCGCGCCGGGCATTGAACGCCTGGAGATAGCTGTCATTGCAACTTTGCAGGACGCCCTGGCGGTCACGCACGTAGATGGGGTGGGGGGTGCCGTTGACCAGTGAGCCCATGAATTCCAGCTGGTCATTCAAGGCCCGTTCGGCCGCCTTGCGTTGTCTGATCTGGCGGCGCATGTAGGCATTCCACAACAGCGACAGCAGCAACAGCAGGCAGGCGCCGCCGATCACTTGATAGAAAAAACGCTGGTATTGGCGCCAGGTGCCTTGTGAAACGCTCGAGTATCCCCGCCAGCGCCCGTTGATGATGCCCAGTTCTTCGGGGGTGATGCTCATCAGCGTCTTGTCGATGATCGAGCCCAGCTCCGTGTTGTCCCGGGCGGTTGCCAGCGAGAAAGCCGCCTGACGTGTGCCGATGGTGGTGGTGATCTGCAGTGGCTGTTCAAAGATGCGGGAAGTAATGAAGTAGTTGGCGATGACCAGCGAGTTCACGGCGCCCTCGACCTGACCTTCGTCGAGCAGTGCCACGGCGCTGAAGGTGTCCGGCGTTTCGATCAGCTGAATACGCGGAAATTCGGTGCGCAGATATTCGATCATCGGATTGCCTTGGGCAATCGCCAGCCGCTTGCGTTTGAGCTGGCCCAGGTGTGTCGGGCTGTCGGCCGCTTTTCGGGTCAACAGCACGTAGGAGTTTTCCAGGTAGGGACGGCTGAAGGTCAGGGTTTCTTCGCGTTGGGTGGTGGGCAGCAGGGCGGCAATCAGGTCGGCCTGGTGATTTTCAATCTGCTTGATCATCTCGGCATCGCTGCGGCTGCGGCGTATCTCGAAACGCAGACCGGTGCGCAGGCGAATGAGTTCGAGCAGGTCGGCACTGATGCCGCGAAAGTTGCCTTCACTGTCGAAGAACGTCAGCGGAGCGAAGGCCTCGTTGACGACCACACTCACCACCGGATGCTTTTTCAGCCATTGTTCTTCGCGTCGGGTCAGTTGCAGCTTCTGGTCGGTGAGCAGTGTGTCGCTGCCGACGCTCCAGCGTTTGGCGATGTTTTCGCGCTCGCTGCCCGGGACAGCCTTGAGCACGGTGTCGATGATGCCGGTCAGTTGCGCGTTGTTGCGATGCACGGCGAAGCTGAAACCGTGGGCCTCGTGCTTGCCGAAATTGGCCATGCGGATGTTGTTCAGGTAACCCTTGCTGATCATGTAATGGGTGGAGATGGTGTCGCCGAGAAACACGTCCGCCTGATCGAATGCGACCGCGTTGATTGCGTTCTGGTAGGACGGATAGGACGTGATGAGGGCTTTGGGATACATCGCCTTGACCTCATCCAGCGGCAGGTAGTGATAGAGCATGCTCAGCCGCAGACCGGCCAGGCCTTCGGTCAGCGAGCGGGTTTCGCCTTCGCGGGTCACCAGCACCGGCTGGTCGACTGCATAGGGTCGTGACAACACGATGTCAGGGTTCTCCGCTTCGAAACCGTTGGACGTACCCAGGATGTCGATGCTGCCGTCGATCAATGCCCGGATCGCAGCTTCTCGCGAAGCGAAGCGCCTGACCTTGACCGGCAGGCCGGTCGCCTGGCCAATCAGTCCGGCGTAATCCGCCGTGAAACCCTCGAAGTCGTGACCGCTGGTGGTCATGTCGAAGGGCGGATAGTCGGGAGCTGAGGCTCCCAGAATCAACTCTTTGCGAGTGTGCAGCCACGCCGCTTGTGATGGCTCGAACAAGACCGGTAGCGATCGATCGGTCGAGCGCGCGAGCAGGGCAAAGTCCTGAAAAGTGGGCGATGCAACTGTGACAGGCGCGCTGAGACTCAGGCATGCACTCAATGCAATCAGAAAATTCTTTAAGCGACGGGGCATGTTGGCTCTCACACGAGTGCGTTACGTTTGGCCATTTCGATAAGTTCTACAAGGGACTTGGCTTTCAGTTTTTGCATCAGGCGTTTTTTATAAGTGCTGACGGTTTTATTGCTGAGAAACATGCCTTTGGCAATTTCCTTGTTGGTGCGCCCTTGGGCAAACAGTTGCAGGACCATCAGTTCCCGGTCATTGACGGATTTGAAAAGTTCAAGTTCTACATAGCGCACATCATCGTGACGAACAGGATTCAAAGCCTGGCTGGGAAAGTAGTTGTAACCGGACAGCACAGCTTTGATTGCACTGACCAGTTCACTCAGGTCTTCCTGTTTACACACATACCCCGACGCACCTGACTGCATGCAGCGGATGCCGAACAGGGTCGGGCATTGTGCGGTCAGCACCAACGTCTTGAACGGCGAACTCATGGAGTTGAAGCGGGCCAGGACCTCCAGGCCGTCGAGCTTGGGAATGCTGATGTCGAGGATGATCAGGTCGGGCATGCATTCGCGAACCATCTGCATGGCATCGACACCATTATCGGTTTCTCCGACGACTTTATAACCTTCATGCTCCAGCAGCATTCGAACGGCGAGGCGGATGACCGGGTGATCGTCGACAATAAAAACGGAGTTCATAATCAAATCCCATACGAGCGCAAATAAAGGGCGAACCTTAGCTCAGATGAATGAACGCACGCATGAACTGACAGGGCGTCAGCGGCAATCAAGGAGAAGTCCTACAAATAAAGAGGAATCAGACTACGTGTTAACTAGGTTTGACGTAGGTAGAGGCGTGAGATGTTCAAGCGTTGTACTTGATTAATTTGGCAGATGCGCAGGAAAAGTTTGTGCGGTCAAGGTTGAAGCTATTATTCGTTGTTTGTTTCTGTCTTCTTGAAACTATAAAAAAGGAAGACTTGTCTTTTCGCCGCTACTGCACCAGACCCGACCGATCCATTGCAGATCGGTCGGGCGGCAGGCGTCAATGACTGGAACGTCCGGTCATTTCCAGCGCCATGTCGCTGGCGTAGCTGTCGGTCATGCCGGCGATGAAGTCGATCATGCGCAGGAACGACGCGTGCAAGGGGCCGTGCGGATCCGGCGCATTGTTGCCCAGCAGATCGAGAATCCGGCGGCTCTTGAACGACGGCGTGCGGCCGTTGTGCTGTTCCAGGGCCGCACCGCAGAAGGCGTTGAGCAAAATCTCCAGGGTCGTGTAGGCGCCGATTTCGTGCAGGGTCTTGCGCTTGTCCTGGAAGATTTTCTTGCGGGCGATGTCCTTGGCGTTTAGGACGCAGCGTTTGGCGGGACCGTGCATATGCTCCACCAGATCCCCCGGCAGCGTACCGGCCAGCAGCGCATCCTGTTGTTCGACGAAGGCGCGGGCCGCAGCGTTGGTCAGGTGCTCGATGGCCTTGCCGCGCAGGATTGCCAGTTTGCGCCGGCGCGAATCCTGCGGGCCGAGCTGGCGATAGGTTTCCGGCAGGTCATCGCCGACCAGACCGAGCAGCAGCGACTCGACTTCGGCGTAATCCAGCAGCTCCATTTCCAGGCCATCTTCCAGATCGATCAAGGCGTAGCAGATGTCGTCCGCCGCCTCCATCAGATACACCAGCGGATGGCGCGCCCAGCGTTGCTCTTCCAGCTGCGGCAGACCCAGCTTGTGGGCGATCTGTTCGAGCAACGGCAGTTCGCTCTGGTAACAACCGAACTTGTGCTTTTTGTAACCGAGGGAGTCGGCGTGACGCGCGGTCCACGGGTACTTCAGGTAAGTGCCGAGGGTGGCGTAGGTCAGCCGGGTGCCGCCGTCGAACTGGTGATACTCCAGTTGCGTGAGTACCCGGAAGCCCTGCGCATTGCCTTCGAAGTTCAGGAAGTCACCGCGTTCCGCATCACTCATCGCATCCAGCCAGCCGCGTCCGGCAGCCTGCTGGAACCAGTGACGGATCGCATCTTCGCCGGAGTGGCCGAATGGCGGGTTGCCGATGTCGTGCGCCAGGCAGGCCGACTGCACCACCATGCCCAGATCGCTCGGCTCGCACCATTCGGGCAAGGCGCGGCGCAGGGTTTCGCCCACGCGCATCCCCAGCGAACGGCCGACGCAACTGACTTCCAGCGAGTGGGTCAGGCGCGTGTGAATGTGGTCGTTGCTCGACACCGGATGCACCTGGGTCTTGCGCCCCAGGCGGCGGAAGGCGCCGGAGAAGATGATGCGGTCATGGTCTTTATGGAACGGGCTGCGGCCAAGTTCCTGCGGGCTGTGCAATGGTTTGCCGAGACGTTCGCGGTTGAGCAGGGTATGCCAATCCAAGGCTGATTCTCTCCGTCTGGTGACTGATTCCCTAGCTTCCCGGTTCAGGCTGGCATCTGCAAGCGCAACTACAAGCCCGCCGCATCGATGTCGATCAGCAGCAGGCGCTCGCCGTTATCGAAAAACTGTCCGGCGGTCAGGCAATACTGGTTGCTGGTGGCGTCGCGATAGGTGTTGGAAAGGGTCAGGCGTCGTTCTTCCCAGCCTTCGGCCAGCAGGTGATAGAAGTACGGGCGCCATGACCAGTTGTGGCCCAGGTAGCGGTTGTCGGCCACCCAGCCGCTTTGTCGCCATTCCAGGTTCGGTGTCAGCTGAGTGCCGTGACGGTCGCACTGATAAAAGCGCAGCAGCCAGGGAAAGGCGTCGAGCTGCGGCAGGGCACTGAGCGGGGCGCGGGCCTGGGCCCAGGTTTGCAGGATGGTCATGAGTTCGCTGAGCTGCTGGCGCATGAACATCAGTTTGCTGCGTTCGGCCAGCTTCTGGCGCACATAGGACTGGCGCAGCTCGGCGAAGCGTTCAACGAAGTCATCCGTACCAAAAAGCGCCTCCTGCGCGCGGGCGAACAGAAAACCCTGCACGTAACGCGATCCGCACTCCAGCGCGAAATTCAGTTGCGCCGCGGTTTCCACGCCTTCGGCAATGATCCAGCAGCCAGTCTTTTCGGCCATTTGCGCGAGGGCCTTGACCACGTCACTGCTCGGTCCGCCAAGTGCGGCGGCCTGGAACAGGCGCATGTCGAGTTTGAGAATGTCCGGTTGCAGCGCCAGCACGCGATCGAGCTGGGAATAACCAGCGCCGAAATCGTCGATGGCGATCCGTGCGCCGGCATCGCGATAGCGCGCTACGACTTCGCTCAGGCGCTGGCTGTTACCGCCAAGCTCGGTGATTTCGAAAACTATCCTTTGCGGGTCGATGCCATGCCGGGCGAGCTGTTTCAGGCTCGGCAGCGCCTGGTCGGCACGCAATCGACTGATCCAGCGCGGTGACATGTTCAGGCTGAGAAACCAGTCCGGCGGTGCCTCGTGCAGTCGACTTAGCGCGTTGTCGCGAATCTGCCGGTCCATTCGGCGCAGCGCGATGGCCGGGGTGCGCGGGTCGGCGAACAGCGGTCCGACCGACGCCAGTTGGCCATCGGCCTGGCGCAGACGACCCAGTGCCTCGACCCCTGCAATGCGTCCGGTGGCGGTATCGATGAAAGGTTGAAAGCAGGCGAGCGGTTGCCCGTCGATCACGGGGCCTCCTTGTCGTTCTTGTTCTGGTCGAATTCTGCCGGCCGGATAGGCAAGCGGGATTGAACCTCCGGATAAGAGATTCAATCCCGCCGGTATTGCAAGAATGCAGCCAGATGCGAGGGATCAGCGCTTGCTCGAACTCTGCATGACCAGTTTGATCAGCGGAGCGAGGCTGGTGCCCAGGCGGATCAGTCGGGTCAAGCCGCCGACACCTCCGCTCTTGGCCCCTTTTCCCGTGATGAAACCCAGCAGCGTCACGGCCGCCACGCCCCACAACGGCGCGTGCTTGATGCCGAACCCGCCCTGCAGGTTTTGCGTCATGCCACGCATGCGCTGCAGAGGTTGCAGGACCTGGCCGGTTTCGTGGCGGATTTCCTGACGATGCATTTCCATGCGCAGACGGATCAGTGCCTTGCGCATTTCACGGCGAGAGCTGTTGTGCGGAAGTTCAGGCAGGCTCATGGCAGCAGGCGCTCCCGGTCATTGGCCAGTTCTTCCAGCGTGCCGTGGAAGGGCGAGGATTCATCGAAGATCGCGGCCTTGAGACGCAGCGCGCAAAAGATTGCCGCCAGGGTGTAGAACACGCACAGCCCAATGATTGCGGCCAGGCGATAGGTGTCCCAGAACACGATCAGTACGAGGGTCGACAGGCCGACCAGCAGCAGCAGCGCAAACACCAGCGCCAGGCCGGCGAACAGCAACAGACTGACGGTGCGTGCTTTCTGTTCCTGCAGTTCGATGCCGAACAGTTCGACGTGGCTGTGCAGCAAACCGAGAACGGCAGCACCCAGACGGCGTGTGGAGGAGGCGGTGCCCGAGTCCGGGCCGGATTCACCGATCGACATGATCAGCGCCGCGTGGCCAGCAGGCCGATCAGGAAGCCGACGCCAGCGGCGATGCCCACCGATTGCCACGGATTGGCCGACACATATTCTTCGGTGGCGGTGACCGCAGCCTGACCGCGCTCGCGCAGGGTGTCTTCGGTCAGCTTCAAGGTTTCCCGTGCGCGCAGCAGGCTTTCGTGGATCTGTTCGCGCAGATCGTCAGCCTGATCACCGGCCAGCGTGGCGGTGTGTTCCAGCAAGCGTTCAGTGTCGCTGACCAGAGTCTGGAAGTCGTTCATCAGGATTTCTTGAGCAGTCTTTGCCTTGATGCTGGCCATGGGGGATCTCCGTAAGTGGCGTTCTGAAGCGGTGTTCTGAAGCGTTCGAGTATGAGCCAAGTGTGAAGGTTCAGTGCAAATGGCTGGTACAACTTTTGCTGTGTCGTGGTGCGTCGATCGGTGGCAGTGCGCTGTTGCCGGGCGCGAAACCGGGCAAAGCAAGGCCCGGATGATGAGGGTTCATGTCAGCCCATCGACCTTGTGCGCCAAAGCGGTTCACCGGACCACCGGATCAGTGACCGCTCAGTCGCAACTTGGTGCATGAAATGTGCGCATGAACCGCTTTGGTGCCTTTTTCAGCCTTGGGTCTGCCTCCTCATGGAAAATCTGCAAAGCGCTGTGGACACGCTGGTTCACAGTTCCAACACGTTGTTCATTCTGATCGGTGCGGTCATGGTACTGGCCATGCACGCCGGTTTCGCGTTTCTGGAGGTCGGAACGGTTCGCCAGAAAAACCAGGTCAACGCGCTGTCGAAGATTCTCAGCGACTTCGCGGTGTCGACCCTGGCCTATTTCTTTATAGGCTACTGGCTTTCGTACGGGGTGACCTTCCTGCAACCAGCGGCGGTGCTCAGTGCCGATCATGGTTATGGGCTGGTGAAGTTTTTCTTCCTGCTGACCTTTGCGGCGGCGATTCCGGCGATCATCTCTGGCGGCATCGCCGAGCGCGCGCGGTTTGTGCCGCAACTGTGCGCCACGGCGCTGATCGTGGCGTTCATCTACCCGTTTTTCGAAGGCATGATCTGGAACGGCAACTACGGTCTGCAAGCCTGGCTGACCGCGCAGTTCGGTGCCCCTTTCCATGATTTTGCCGGTTCGGTGGTAGTGCATGCCATGGGCGGCTGGCTGGCGCTGGCGGCGGTGTTGCTGCTCGGGCCGCGCAACGGGCGCTATCGCGATGGCAGGCTGGTGGCGTTCGCGCCGTCGAGCATTCCTTTTCTGGCGTTGGGTTCGTGGATCCTGATCGTCGGCTGGTTTGGCTTCAACGTGATGAGCGCGCAGACCCTGCAAGGGGTCAGCGGACTGGTGGCGGTCAACTCGCTGATGGCGATGGTCGGCGGCACGGTGGCGGCGTTGATCGTCGGGCGCAACGACCCGGGCTTTCTGCACAACGGCCCGCTTGCCGGGCTGGTGGCGGTGTGTGCCGGTTCCGACCTGATGCATCCGGTCGGCGCGCTGGTGACCGGCGCGATTGCCGGCGCCCTGTTTGTCTGGTGCTTCACGGCGGCGCAGGTCAAATGGCGCATCGATGACGTGCTGGGTGTGTGGCCGTTGCACGGTCTGTGTGGCGTGTGGGGCGGCATCGCCTGCGGGATCTTCGGCTCGACCGCGTTGGGCGGGCTCGGTGGCGTCAGCCTGATCAGCCAGTTGATCGGCAGCGCCCTCGGTGTGACGGTGGCGCTGATCGGCGGTTTCGCCGTCTACGGTTCGATCAAGGCGCTGCATGGTCTGCGCCTGAGCCAGGAACAGGAGTACTACGGCGCTGACCTGTCGCTGCACAAGATCGGCGCGGTGAGCCAGGACTAGGTCTCCTCATCGTCGGCTCCGGGGTAAAAGCCGTGAAGCAGGCGATAACGATCGATGCGCACCTGATCGACTTTCTCCTGCACCCGGTGCGCAGGAAACCCCAGCAGGATCAGGGCATGGGAGCCGAGCATCAGGCTCGACTCCAGCAGTTCCGGCACCACTTCGCTGGCGCCGGCTGCTTTCAGCTCGGCCGACTGGCTGTCGTCCCGGGTGCGCACCAGGATCGGCACTGTCGGGTTGAGGCGTCTGGCCTCCTTGAGAACCCGCAAGGCCACGTCGGCTTGATCCACGGCAATCACCAGCAGTCTGGCGCGCAGCAAACCGACAGCGATCAACAGATCGCCGCGGGTTGAATCGCCGTAGTGGACGTCGCGTTCGGCGGTAGCGGCTTCCTGAATCCGTACCGGATCGTTGTCCAGCGCGACGTAGGATTGCCCGGCATTGCGCATGAAGCGCCCGATCGACTGACCGACACGGCCGTAGCCACAGATCACCACATGCCCGTCGAACCCGGCATTGAGGGCGCTGATTTCCTCGATCTGCGCTTCCTGATTGGGCTTGCGGTGCAGGGCGGCGGCGATGCGCGGTGCGGCGCGTAACAGCAGGGGCGTCAGCAGCATCGAGCAGAAGGTGGCGGCGAGCAGCAGGGCACCGAGCTCGGCGGGGAGCAGCCGGCTCTGCTGCATCTGCGCCATCAGGGCGAAGCAGAATTCACCGCCCTGGGCGAGCGCGAGGCCGCTGCGCCAGGCCGTTTCACTGTCGCTGCCGCGCCATTTCACCAATAGCGCCACCACCAGGCCTTTGATCACCAGCAAACCCAGGGTCATGCCGATAATCAGCAGGCTGTGGCTGGCGAACAGTTGCAGGTCGATCAACATTCCGATGCTGACGAAAAACAGTCCCAGCAGAATGTCGCGAAACGGCCGGATATCGGCCTCTATCTGATGCCGGTAATGGCTCTCGCCCAGCAGCATGCCCGCGAGGAACGCGCCGAGGGCCGGAGAAAGACCCAGCAGGTGGGTCAGCCAGGCTGTCAGCAACACGATCACCAGCGCCAGCAGCACGAACAACTCTGCGGAACGGGATGCCGCGACTTCCTGAAACAGGCGGGGCAGCAGCCAGCGGCTGGCCAGCAACAAACCGAAAAACAGCAATACGGTCTTCAACAAGGTCAGGGGCAACGCCCAGTACCAGGCCTGATCACTGCTGCCGGCGAACACCGGTACCAACGTCAGCAGCAACACGGCCACCACGTCCTGGAACAACAGGACGCCCACCGCGTTCTGGCCATGGCTGCTGAAGATTTCGCCGAGACTGCCCAGCTCCTTGGTCACAATCGCCGTGGATGACAGCGACAGGCCGGCGCCCATCAGCAAGGCCGGTGTAGTGGGCATGCCCAACAGCATCAGCACGCCTCCCAGCAGGAATGTGGTGATCAGTACTTGCTGGCTGCCCAGACGGAAAACCACCTGGCGCAGGGCAATCATTTTCGACAGGGAAAACTCCAGCCCCAGGGAAAACAGCAGAAACACCACGCCCAGTTCGGCAAGATCCGGCAGATGTTCGCTTTCATTGATCCAGTCGAATGCCTTCGGCCCGACCATCAAGCCCACGCACAGGTAGCCCAGCACAGGCGGCAGGCGCAGGCGACGGAACAGGGCAATCATCACCAGGGACGACGCCAGAATGATCAGCAGATTGGCAAACACGAGGCACTCCAGAACAGGTCAGGCTCTTCAAGCGTAGAGGTAAAAAACACCGGAGCATCGCGTAAATGGCGATTTTGTGGGCTGATTTACATCAGGGTTTTACGAGGCGCGGGATCGAACCCGGTGGGTGGGTCGACGGGCTTTGCGGGCAGGCCTAGAATGATCACTCGATTTTTGGGGTTGAGCGCACATGCTTCCTGAATGCCAGTTGTTCGGCACCCTGGGGTGCCATTTGTGTGAAGTCGCGGAGGCCGAGCTGATGCCTTTTGTCGAGCATGGTCTGCTGGTGGAACTGGTGGATATTGCTGACGATGAATCGTGGTTCGAGGCCTACAGCCTGCGGATCCCGGTCTTACGAAGGGTCGATACCGGCGCGGAACTGGGGTGGCCGTTCAGCGCCGATCAGGTGGTGGCATTCCTGCGTTAACGGCCCTTTCTCTTTCGCGTTGGTGGCGCTCGTCACCTTCGCTCAATCACGGCTTGGCACTTTTCGGGTTATTCGGTTACTGTATGCGCATACAGTAATTGGGTTGGCCTGCCATGCCGTTTCCGGGCATTCGTCAGGGCAAGCCGGATGTCAGAGGGAGCCACCGTGGTCAATGTCGAACAGTTGAAAAGCAGCGTGAACGGGATGTCGGTTGACGTGGTGCGCGAGGCCGTCCACGAATTGCGCCTGGACGGTCTGGTCACGGAAGGCAAGACTCCCTTCAACAAGCTGCATTTCAACACCTGCTTTGCCGAGATCGAGGCCTTGTTCCAGCGTGCCGGCTATCACAAGCAACTGGATGTGGTCGGATATCAGGGGCTTTTGTACGCCTTGTACGATCCGGGCCGTTGGGACGCCGTGGATGTGTTGCGCTGGCTCAAGGAATTCACCGAGGCGGCGGCGCTCAAATCGATCCCCGCCTGATTCCGCGCTAGGTCTGCCGCGTCCGGTGTTGGATAATGCCTCTCTGCTTTGAAGGTTAGAGTTTTCCGTATGTCCAGCACGTCAACGTTTTCCGCCGCACAGAATCAGGCCAGCACGCTGTATCTGCCCCCCGGTAGCTGGCGGACAGTGCTCGACTGCCTGTGTGAGCATTTCAGTGCCATCGGGCGCGATCAATGGCTGGATCGAATCGCCCGGGGCCGGGTGCTGGATGGTCAGGGGCAGCCGATTGCGCTGGACTTGCCCTACAAGGAAGGGCTGCGCATTCACTATTTTCGTGAAGTGCCGGATGAAAAGCCGATCCCGGTGGTCGAGTCGATCCTGTATGCGGACGAGCATCTGGTGGTGGCAGACAAGCCGCATTTCCTTCCGGTGACCCCGGCCGGCGAGTACGTCGATCAGACCCTGCTTCGCCGATTGATCCGGCGCCTGGACAATCCCCATCTCGTGCCGCTGCACCGGATTGACCGGCATACGGCCGGGCTGGTGATTTTCTCTGCCAATCCACAGACGCGGTCGGTGTATCAGTCACTGTTCCCGACTCGGCAGATCGAAAAACGCTATGAAGCCATTGCGGCCGCGCTGCCCGAGTTGGACTTCCCGTTGGTGCACAAGAGCCGCATGATCGACGGTGAACCGTTTTTCCGCATGCAGGAAGGGCCGGGTGTGAGTAACACCGAAACGGCGGTGGAGGTTCGTGAAAAGAACGGCGAGCTCTGGCGCTACGGCCTGTATCCGGTAACCGGCAAGAAGCATCAGCTACGGGTGCACATGACGGCGCTGGGGGCGAGCATCTGCAATGATCCGTTTTACCCCGAAGTGCTCAAAGACGTTGAAGATGACTATGCCAATCCGCTCAAACTGCTGGCGCAGGGGTTGCGATTCATCGATCCGGTCACGGGGCAGGTGCGGGAGTTTGAAAGCCGGATCACGCTGGACTGGTGATCCCGGGTATCAACCCTTTTTTGCCAGACACGAAAAAGCCCGCAATATGCGGGCTTTTCTGTATCCGCTGTCGAACTGAAGACTTACAGCTCTTTGACAGTGCGGATCTGATCCTTGTTGATGCGGGTGTGCTTGCCGTCCAGCTGTTCGAACTCGTAGAAGCCCGAATCTTCATCATACTTAGGGGCGTCGACAGCCTGGATTTCGCGACCGTCATTCAAGGTGATCACTGTTGGCGAAGCGCAACCGGCGAGGGTGGCGAGGCCCAGTGCGAGCATGAAAGTGGCGAGGGTCCGTTGAGTCATGAGTGTGTCTCCGAAGGGAAATTCTTTTGGTTACTGAGCTTGAGACGTATACAAGGCGTGCAAGTTCCTTGAATGCTGTCAGTCTGACACAGTGTTGTGCGAACTCAACAGTTCAGGGGTGTTGAGATTGGCCAGGCGTGGATCGTTGTCAGGGCAAACCAGGGCCTGGGCATCAAGATTGCGCATCACTCGGCCGGGGCTGCGTTCTCCAGCGTTCCAGGCGTTTTCGAATGCCGGCAGGAGTGCCACCGGGATCACGCAAAGCAGCGGTTCCCAGTGATCGTCATGTCGCAACATTAAAGGTTTTTCAGAATTCAGGCTGGCCGCCTCACGCATGCTGTGCAGCAATGCAGGATCGATGCGCGGAACATCGCAGGGCAGAACCAGCAGGTGGGTGTGGCGCGCGGCTTTCAAGCCGGCACGAATGCCAGCCAACGGTCCGGGAAAGTCCTCCTCGTCATCGCTCACCAACTGGTCGGCGAACGGCGCGTAGCGTTCACGATTGCGGTTGCAGGAGATGATCAGGTCATCCGTCAACGGCCGAACCTTGCGATGCAGATGTGCGATCAGCGGTTCACCGTGCCATTCCACCAGTCCCTTGTCCTGGCCGCCCATCCGCTGGCCGCGCCCACCGGCCAGCAACAGAATAGAGCAGGGTGGTAATGGCGTGTTCGAAGTCATGGCAGCTCTCCGCAGGGGCGGCGAAAAAAGGGGGCGCTGTGATATAACACCGGGCTGTTTCTCCTACAACTGGACGAGCCTATGAAAGCCAAGGCTGATGTACCTTTCGTGCCGCTCAATATCGCGGTGCTGACGGTCAGCGACACCCGAACCCTGGAAACCGATACCTCCGGCCAGGTCTTCGTCGACCGGCTGACGGCCGCGGGCCACCATCTGGCGCAGCGAGTGCTGCTCAAAGATGACCTTTACAAGATCCGTGCGCAAGTCGCCCACTGGATTGCCGAAGACGTCGTGCAAGTCGTGCTGATTACTGGCGGTACCGGTTTTACCGGCCGCGACAGCACCCCGGAAGCGGTCGCTTGCCTGCTGGACAAGCAGGTCGATGGTTTTGGTGAGCTGTTCCGCCAGATCTCGGTGGCCGACATCGGCACCTCCACCGTGCAATCCCGGGCCTTGGCGGGACTGGCCAATGGCACGCTGGTCTGCTGCCTGCCAGGCTCGACCAACGCAGTGCGCACCGGTTGGGATGGCATCCTCGCCGAGCAACTGGACTCACGCCACCGCCCGTGCAATTTCGTCACTCATTTGAAACAGGCGGCGCCTTGTGAATCCCGTGGGTAAGCCGGGCAAGACCGGTAGCCTGATGCCCGTCGAAGATGCATTGGCGCGATTGCTGGAAATGGCCGAGAGCTCGCGGATTTTCGAGTGCGAGTTTTTGCCACTGGCTCAGGTTCAAGGGCGGGTGCTGGCGCAGGATCTGATTTCGACGCTGGATCTGCCACCATGGCCGAACAGCGCCATGGACGGTTATGCCTTGAATCTGGCCGACTGGACCGGCGAACCGTTGCCGGTCAGTCAGAAAATCTTCGCCGGGCAGGCACCGGAACCCTTGAAGTCAGGCACCTGCGCACGGATCTTTACCGGTGCGCCGGTACCTGCCGGTGCTGATTGTGTCGAGATGCAGGAAAACGCCGAGATTCATGCCGATGAGCGCGTGAGCTTCATCGAGGCGATGGTGGCCGGGCAGAACATTCGCCCGCAAGGCCAGGAAACGACAGTCGGTGAGTTGGTCCTTGCCGCTGGAACCCGGCTCGGTCCGATCGAACAGGGGTTGGCCGCATCGCTGGGTTGCGCAGGGCTCGAGGTGGTTCGCCGGGTTCGTGTGGCGGTGTTGTCCACGGGGGATGAGCTGGTCGAACCGGGGATAGCATTGGGACCAGGACAGATCTACAACAGCAACCGGGTGTTGTTGTGCAGCTGGTTGCAGCGCCTGGGATGTGAAGTGGTGGATGCCGGTATTCTGCCTGATGACCTGCCCACCACCCGTGCGCGACTTGGGGAGCTTCAGGATGTAGACCTGATTCTTTCAACCGGTGGTGTCTCGGTCGGGGAAGCGGATTTCCTCGGCATCGCATTGAGGGAAGAAGGCGAGCTGACACTCTGGAAGCTCGCAATCAAACCCGGCAAGCCGCTGACGGTCGGGCATTTCCGTGGTGTCCCGGTGATTGGATTGCCGGGGAATCCTGCCTCGACACTGGTGACCTTTGCCTTGCTGACCCGGCCATATCTGTTGCGTCGCCAGGGCGTGCAGGATGTCGAGCCGCTGAAGTTTTCGGTGCCCGCAGGATTTGTCTGGCCTCAGGCCGGTAACCGCCGTGAGTTTCTGCGCGGACGCCTGGAGCAGGGGCAAGCTATTATCTACCGTAACCAGAGTTCGGGCGTTCTGCGCAGCGCTGCCTGGGCCGAGGGGCTGGTGGAAGTGCAGGAGGGGCGAGTCCTGGTCAAGGGTGATCAGGTGCCATTCATTCCGCTCAGCGAGCTGCTCGGTTGATTGCAGGCATTTGAAAGGCAGGCATAGTCGCAAAACGATGCCTGCCTTTTCAGCGGGTCAACGGCTGAGCAATGAGACGAGCTGATCGAACCGGCTGTTGGCAATCCAGCCCAACAGCCCGAGCACCATCGCTGTCGCCCCTGCCGAGTAGGCAAGGCGATGCTTGATGGCTTTGACGTCCCCTCTGACTTCGTCCATATCGCGTCGAATGTACTTGAGGTGGGTTTCCAGCTCGGTGACACGCGGTTCCATATCGGTTTCTCCAGTGTTTCTAGCGCTGCATTTGAATTCGTCTTTAAGACTGGCGCGACTTTCGGAGAGAGAGGCAACCGGACTCACGGATAATCTTGCTTCATGGCTTTGCATGGAAACGCCCGCCTGCGGCCATTGGGGGCAGTTGACAAATGCCGGAATGCAAAGTATCGAAAGTCCTGAAACTGTATCCACTCATTACATGCACATCCTTGTGTAATTGAATTGAAGATCGCTAACGCCGACACACGTTGTACCAACGACCGGGCTGGGTCAATTGAGCCGATTCCTTACGTTCTGTACGAAAAATTACCGATATGTAGGACGGACCAGACGGGCAGCAGGAATTAATCAGAAGGCGTGCGACTTTTTTGCCGGTCTTGAGGGTCAAGATGTCCCGTACTGATTCAATTCCGGGAGTAACCGCAATGAGTGAACGCAAGGCATTGTTGATTCTGCATGGCAAGCAGGCACTCAACGAGGCGGTTCGTGCCGCTGTCGAGAACAAGCGTCAGCAGGGCTGGGAACTGGCGGTGCGCCTGACCTGGGAGGCCGGGGATGCCCAGCGACTGGTGGAGGAAGCGCTGGCGGCGGGATACCGTCAGATCATTGCCGGTGGCGGAGATGGCACCCTGCGTGACATCGCCGAAGCACTGGCGGCGCAGCCGGGCAAGGCCAGTCTGGTGCTGTTGCCGCTGGGAACCGCCAACGATTTTTCCCGCGCGGCGGCTATTCCCCTGGAGCCGGCCGAAGCACTCGAATTGCTTGAGGCCCCCGCCCATGACATTGATCTGGGCGAGGTCGGCGGGCAGATTTTCCTGAACATGGCCACCGGCGGATTCGGCAGCCAGGTGACGGCCAACACGTCGGAAGATTTGAAAAAAGTGCTGGGCGGCGCGGCCTATCTGTTCACCGGTTTATCGCGGTTCAGTGAGCTGCATGCCGCTTACGGCGAATTGCAGGGGCCGGATTTTCACTGGCAGGGCGAGCTGCTGGCGCTGGGGATCGGCAATGGACGTCAGGCGGGTGGCGGGCATGTGTTGTGCCCGGAAGCGCTGGTGGACGACGGTCTTCTGGATATCAGCATTCTGCCAGCCCCGCAGGAGCTGGTTGGCACGCTGAAAAATCTGCTCAGCGACGGGTTCGGCATCGACAACATGTTCGTGCGCACGCGTTTGCCGTGGGTTGAAATCAAGGTCGCCGAAGGGCTTTGCATCAATCTCGACGGTGAGCCACTGGAGGGCGACAGTCTGCGGTTTGCGGCGCGTCCCGGAGCTTTGCGTGTGCATTTGCCCAAGGACTCGCCGCTGTTGAGTGCATCACCTCGGCTCAGTCGTCCAGACTGATGATCTGTTCCCGCACGGCGAACAGCACCAGGCCCGCCACATCGTAGATCTGCAGGCGTTTCATGATCTGCGACCGGTGGGTTTCGACCGTCTTGATGCTCAAGCCCAGGCCATTGGCGATTTCCCGCGTGGACTTGCCGCGCACGATCAAGCGCAGGATTTCCAACTGGCGTGCCGTGAGGTTGTGCGACTCGGCGACTTCCGGCTGCTGCTTGAGGTTACGGGTCAGCGCCTGATTGATCACGGTGTGGGCGATGGCAGGGCTGAGATAGCGTTCGTTGTTGCGCAGCGCTTCCAGTGCATGTTCGAGCTCGGTGGCCGTGGTGTCCTTGAGCAGGTAACCGTGCGCACCGGACTCCAGCGCCTGCATGATGAGCGCGGGGTCGGTGTGCATCGACAGAATCAGCACTTTGGCGTGCGGGCGTACGCGTCTGAGCCGCTGCAGGGCTTCCAGACCGCCGGTTTCTTTCATGGAAATGTCCAGCAATACGATATCGGGAGACAGCAGCTCGACCATCTCGAGCAACTGCGAGCCGTCATTGGCCTCGCCGATAACCGCATAACCGGGAATATCCAGCACCAGGGCGCGCACGCCGGCCCTGATCAGCGAGTGGTCATCCACCAGAAGTAAGTTACAAGTCAACGCATAACCTTATTCGTACTGGCCCGCTCGAGTGCACGGGGCGCCCAGGGGAATAGTGCTTCGATTTGAGTACCTTTGCCCGGCTCGCTGGTCACGCTCAGTGTGCCGCCCAGTTGCTCGATGCGTTCGGCCATCCCGGCCATGCCCCGCTGTCCTTCACGACCCGGATTCGCCGCCGGGGAAAAGCCCAGGCCATCATCGCTGATCAGCAGGGTCAGGCCCTGTGGCAGGCGTTGCACGCGGATCAACAGGTTTTTGGCCTGCGCATGGCGAAGGATGTTGGTCACCGCTTCCTGAGTGATACGAAAGGCGGCGACGGCCATTTCTTCGGGAATTCCATTCAGGCGCTGCTGGCAGTCCAGACTCCAGTGCACCGAAGTGTTGGTCAACACCTTGAGCAGGTGCGCACGCAGGCTTGCTTCCAGGCCAAGGCTGGTCAGTTGCCGCGGGTTGAGAATGGCCGAAACGTCGCGAACCTTGTTGAGGGTTTCTTCGAGGGTCTCGCAAAGTACTGAACAGTGTTCCTGCATGTCCGCGGGCAAGCGACGCTTGAGCCATTCGCTTTGCAGCTTGGCGGCGGTCAGCAGTTGGCCGATATCGTCATGCAGTTCACGGCTCAGGCGATGGCGCTCGTTTTCCTGGACTTCCAGCAAACGGTCGGCCAGTTCCTGTGGCTGGAACTTGATGGATTTGCGCGACAGACGATGTTGTGTCCAGACGCAACCGGCAGCCGCCACGTTGATCAGCAGCAGGCCGAGCGACAACGGCGCAGAGACGCCATAGCTCAACAGACTGCCCAAGGCCGAAGCCGTGCACAGCAGGAGTGTGAACCTGCGGGCATTTTCTCGGGAGGGAGGCCATGTGGTGATTGACTTGAGGCTGGCGTACATAGCGGATGGAGCCAATGGATGTTCGCTGCGGGCAGACCGGTCAGAAGGGCTGGCGGTCTCTGTCTGGAAAACTGTCATTCAGGTTGTTGATTTCAAAACGGTTCAGTGATCGATAATTGAGCGCCAACTTCGGTAGAGGCCGCTCATTGAAGTCACAATGCCATTAACTGAAACAACTAACGGGCGGCATAATACCACTTAACATACCGTTGGTCGCGTTTGCCCTATATGTCCAAAGAGTCAGGAAACAGGCCATGTTGGACGGGGGTTCCATAATGGAAAAGTTAAAGTACCTGACTCGATAATTATCGATGCAACCGCAAGTTTTCATTTACACAGGAAAACCCTGACATCCGCAGAGGATAGTCCGCATTCATCGCTCGTAATTATTTATTGGAAGGTGTCGCAGGCAGGCATGAACTATTCAATTGCGACATTCGAGGGCGAAAACTGACGGGCCCGAACAGCCCACTGTGTGCCCGGTTACGCTTGGCGCTCCGACCAGGAGACGAGGGACATCGGCTTGCCATTGAGCGGCATTTGAAAGTGAGTCTGTCCGACCTGGCAGGCAAAGGCTTCAATCAGCGACACCTGCTCGCTTTCATCGAGGCCCAATTGGCCGGTGCTTGGGTCAACCAGTTCCAGTTGCCAGGCCATCAGGGTGAAGCAGTCTTTCAGTGCTTCCAGGGCCTGCGCATGCAAATCCACGTGATCCTGTACCTGAGTGAGCAGGCCATGCAGGTGCAGGGAGAATTCGGACACTGCCCCCAGCGCCAGGGCGTCAGCCTTGTTCGCCAGCTTGAGGAGGGTGCTGAGCATGCAGTCGATGGCGTCCTTGTCATTGCTGATCAGCTGCAAGTGGCTGAGGCATTCTTCAGACTTGGCCAGGAGCGTTTCAGCCTCGACAAGGAATTCGGGGAACCGCTGCGCCCAGTCACTACGGTCGTTCGGCATGCTTATCTCCACCACGTCATGTCTGATGAGGGAATGCCGTGTGTGTCGACGATCATGAACCGTCGCGAGACCGCGCCCCGGCGTGCATTGGCACAGACCTGAGGTTTCAAGAGGATGTGTTTCCACTGAACTGCGATCGCACACAATAGCCTGACTCCGTTCATGCAATGAGAATGGCGTCACATTAATGGCTATTGGATATCGCGAATATCAGGTTGGGCCTGATTGTTACTAGGGGATTCCCTTAGGCACGGGAACCTGTCGCGCAAAACGAGGTCGCGCCGAAGAGAATGTAGCAGATGATTTCACCGGGCCAGTAAAGCATGATGTTAATGTGACATCAATGCCTGCTCATGGCATTTTGTTGGTGATTTGTGACGGGATCAAGATCCGCCAGATTCAGCCGATAACCCCCAATAGTGAATTCATCAGAACAAGCCCAGGAGTCATTGATGGCCGGCATTCTCGACACGGTAGACCAACGCACGCAACTGGTGGGTGAGAATCGCCTGGAAATTCTCATGTTTCGACTGGCCGGGCGCCAATTGTTCGCGATCAACGTGTTCAAGGTTCAGGAAGTCCTGCAGTTGCCGAAACTGACCCTGATGCCCCAGCGTCACCCGTTTGTCTGCGGTGTGGTCAATCTGCGCGGCCAGACGCTGCCGGTGATCGACCTGTCCCAGGCGATCGGCATGCGCCCGCTGGTGCCGGGCCCGAACAGCACGATCATCGTCACTGAATACAATCGTTCGGTGCAGGCGTTCCTCGTCGGCGGCGTGGACCGCATTGTCAACATGAACTGGGAAGCCATCCTGCCGCCGCCGACCAGCGCCGGTCGCCAGCATTACCTGACGGCCATCAGCAAGGTCGACGATCAACTGGTGGAAATCATCGACGTCGAGAAAGTCCTCGCCGAAATCGTGCCATACAACGCCAAGGTCTCCCGCGACAAACTGGACGATCCGGTGCTGGAGCGCGCCCGTGGCCGTGAAGTGTTGCTGGTGGACGACTCCAACGTGGCGCTCTCGCAATTGCGCGACACCCTCGGCCAGTTGGGCGTGAAGATGCATATCGCCAGCGACGGCCTGAAAGCCCTGAACATGCTCAAGGCCTGGGCGGACACCGGGGTGAACATGACTGACAAACTGCTGATGGTGTTCACCGACGCGGAAATGCCGGAAATGGACGGCTATCGCCTGACCACCGAAATCCGCAACGACCCGCGCCTGCGTGGTCTGTATGTGGTGCTGCACACCTCGCTGTCCGGCAGTTTCAACGACTCGATGGTGAAGAAGGTCGGGTGCGACAACTTCCTCTCCAAGTTCCAGCCGGACAAACTGGTCGATGTGGTGCGACAGCGTCTGATGCTCGACGAAGTGCCGGCCTGATCAAGCTGTCGAGGCTGACCCTGCGCCAGCCTTTGATTCGCTGACAAAGCTCGTATAGGGTGGCGTTTTTGACCCACCAGGGAGCTGGCCATGCTGCGTCTGAGCGCGCTTTATCGTTACCCGTTGAAATCCGCCAAGGGCGAGGTCCTGCAAGGGATCGCCCTGGACAAACTGGGGCTTGAGGGCGATCGACGCTGGATGCTGGTGGACGAGGCCAGCGGGCGGTTCCTGACCCAGCGTGCCGAAGCGAAAATGAGTCAGTTGTCGGCACTTTGGAATGCCAGCGGCGGCCTGACGCTCAGCGCGCCGGGGCATTCGGCAATCGATGTCGCCTTGCCCGGCAATGACGACGACCTGCGCGGCGTAACCATCTGGCGCGATACCTTGCGCGTACCGGATGCCGGTGAAGAGGCGGCCCGCTGGGTTAGCGATTTCATCGGTAAGCCGACCCGACTGGTGCAAGTGCCGCTGGATCGTGCCCGGACAACCCAGGCCGGGTACGGCAACGATGACGACCAAGTGGCGTTCGCCGATGGTTTCCCGCTGCTGCTGATTGGTGAGGCCTCGCTGCAACACCTGTCGCAGGAAGTCGGGCGTCCGCTGGAAATGCTGCGGTTCCGGCCGAATCTGGTGATCGAAGGCAGTGATGCTTACGCCGAGGATGGCTGGAAACGGATTCGTATCGGCGATGTCGAGTTCCGCGTGGTCAAGTCTTGCTCTCGGTGCATTCTAACCACGATTGATCCGCAAACCGGTGAGCGCAGCGCTGACCGTGAACCCCTGGCGACCTTGCAGAAGACTCGCGCCCAGGCCGATGGCGCGATGTTTGGCCAGAACCTGGTCAATGACGGCAACGGCCGGCTCGAAGTTGGCATGCCAGTGGAAATTCTCGAATAACCCGCCCTGAAACGAAAAATGCCCGTGTCCTTGGACACGGGCATTTTTTATGACCGCCGGAAACCGGGGTTTTAGCCGCGATATTCGCACAGGTAAGCGGTGTCGACGGCCACTTTCAGCTGGAACTTGCTGTTGGCTGGCACGTTGAACTGGCTGCCCGCGGCGAAAGTTTCCCAGTCGCTGCTGTCCGGCAGTTTGACGGTCAGGGCGCCCGAGACCACGTGCATGATTTCACGCTGGCTGGTGCCGAATTCGTATTCGCCCGGGGCCATGACGCCGATGGTCGCAGGGCCTTCAGCGGTGCCAAAAGCGATCGACTTGACGGTGCCGTCGAAGTACTCGTTGACTTTAAACATGGGCGATTCCTCTCGAAAAGGGCTTAAAAAGGGTCAAAAAGGTCGGCCAGTATGCACAAGGCTTCTGGCGCCGTCACCTGCGCTAGAGCGGCAGCACCAATGGCAATAATCGGGCGGTATTGCGCGCATCCTCCAGCGCTCGATGCTGCTGGCCGGTGAACTGCATGCCCGCCAGTTGCAACGCGCCATTGAGGCCCAGCGGCCGTTCGAGGCGTCGGGCCTTGGCAAAGCGCTGTTTGAGGTTCATGTGCGGCACCCGGCTCAGTGCGCTGTCGAGTTGCAGCCGCTGCCATTCCTGAAGCAACTGCTTGCGGTCGTAATCGCCCCAACTGGCCCAGCCTTCAAGGCGTGTCTGGTGCTGGCCGAGCCAGCGCTCGAACGCAGGCCACACTTCGCTCAACGGCTGCGCCGCATCGATGTTGGCTTGGGTGATGTGCGTGAGTTCGCGGCAAAACGGCGTCAACAATGGGCGCCGCGTCGGTTTGACGAAGCGCTGAAAGTGATCCTGCTCGCGACCGGCGCGATCCACCAGGGTCGCGCCGATCTCGATGATCTCCATCTCCGTAACCGGCCAGCCACCCTCATCGGTGGTGGCTTCCAGATCTATGACCAGCCAATGGGGCATCGCAGGGTTCCTGATTTCCGCGTCCTGATTATTCAGAGCGTAGTCAAACCTTGCGGATGCGCGCGGCGACTACTCGACCTGCAACAGAACCTGACGATTTTTTACCTGATCGCCGACCTTGACCTGCACCCGCTTGAGCACGCCGTCGATGCCGGCCTTGAGCGGGTGCTCCATTTTCATTGCTTCCAGCACCACCAGCAGCTGACCTTTGCTGACCGGGCTGCCTTCGCAGACAAGCACATCGATGATGGCGCCATCCATCGGGGCTTTCAACGTGCCGGAACTGACGCTGGTCTGACTGTCGATCATCGCGTGAGTTCGATCCACCAGGTGCAGGCTGCCGGGGTGGGTGAACAGCCAGAGCTGCTCGTCGCGCAGGCGATAGGCGTGGCGCTGGCGCAGGCCATCGATTTCCAGCGTCACGGCCCCGGCGGTATGCTCGACCAATTTGAGTTGGATGGTGCGTTCGGCGACCTGCATTTCAAACACGTTGTCCGGACTGGCGCGCAGTTGCACGTTCCAGTCGCGGGCGTCGAGGCCGATGCGACAAAGCAACGGCGCACCGGCGTTGTTGCGCCATCCGGACAACGGGGCGCGGTGTTGCTGCGCGGCGGATTGGTAAAAAATCACCGCCGCGATGGCCAGCTCTTCGGCACCGGGCGAATAGGTGTGTAGGCAATCGTGATCAGCGAAGTGTTGAGGGATAAAGCCAGTGCCGAACTCCCCGCTGATGAACTGCGGATGCTGCAACAGGCTGGCGAGCAACCGCTGATTGCTCTGCACGCCGAGCAACACGCTGTCCTGAACCGCACACAACAGTTTGCGCCGGGCCTCTTCACGGGTTGCGCCGTGGGCGATCAGTTTGCCGAGCATCGGGTCGTAGAACGGTGAGACCGACTGCCCTTCGATCAACCCGTGATCAATCCGCGAACCGCGATCCAGTGCCGGTGCCCAGGCTTCGACACGCCCGGTCTGCGGAAGAAAACCCTGAGCCGGATCTTCGGCATAGAGGCGCACTTCCATGGCGTGGCCATCGAGTTTGACCTGCGCTTGCGACAGCGGCAGAGGCTGGCCTTCGGCAACCAGAAGTTGCCACGCCACCAGATCCAGCCCGGTAATCAATTCAGTCACCGGGTGCTCGACCTGCAACCGGGTGTTCATCTCCAGAAAATAGAACCGGCCATCGGCGTCGAGGAGAAATTCCACGGTGCCGGCGCCGACGTAGTTCACCGCACGCCCGGCCTTGAGCGCCGCTTCGCCCATCGCCTGACGCAGGTCCTCAGTCATCACCGGGCACGGTGCCTCTTCGATGACTTTCTGGTGACGGCGCTGGATCGAACAGTCGCGCTCGCCGAGGTAGATCAGGTTGCCGTGGTGATCGCCGAACAGCTGCACTTCGACATGGCGCGGTTCGATCAACGCCTGTTCGAGGATCAGTTCGTCGCTGCCGAAACCGTTCAAGGCTTCGGAGCGCGCCGTGCGCAATTGCGCCGGCAGTTCTTCGGCACTGTGTAACAGCCGCATGCCGCGCCCGCCACCGCCGGCGCTGGCCTTGATCATCAGCGGGTAACCGATGCGTTCGGCTTCACGGGTCAGGGTCGCGTCGTCCTGCTCGGCGCCTTGATAACCGGCGATGCACGGCACACCGGCGGCGAGCATGGCGATTTTCGACTGGCGTTTGCTGCCCATCAGTTCGATGGCTTCGACGCTGGGGCCGATAAATGTCAGGCCGGCCTGTTCGCAAGCCCGGGCGAATTCTGCATTTTCCGAAAGGAAACCGTAGCCGGGATGGATCGCGTCGGCACCGCTGCGCCGGGCGGCGTCGAGGATCGCCGGGATATTCAGGTAGGACTGCTGCACCGGCGCCGGGCCGATGTTCACCGCTTGATCGGCCATCTGCACGTGCAGTGCGTCGGCGTCGGCGTCGCTGAAAACGGCGACCGTGCGATAACCGAGAGCTTGGGCGGTGCGCTGGATGCGGCAGGCGATTTCACCGCGGTTGGCGATCAGGATTTTGTGGAGGGCGGGCATGATAATTTTCCTGAGTTTTTGGCGGTGAATTGAAGGGTCTCTTCGCGGGCAAGCCCGCTCCCACAGGTTTTGTGAATGTCATCGAACTCTGTGGGAGCGAGCTCGCTCGCGAAGTTTTTAAGGGGCCCACCTCGGTTTGCGCTTTTGCACAAACGCCATCGTGCCTTCGATCCCTTCGGCACCGGTCACCGCTGCGCTAAACCACTGCGCGGCTTCGTCCAGCAATTCACTCGACGGCTGGCCGGCGCTGGCCAGCAACAGTTTTTTCGTCACGGCATTTGCCTCGGGAGCGCAACACAAGACGTGGTCAAGCACTTCATCCAGTCGCTCGGCGAGCGCCTGTGGATCCTGCTCGACAAAATGCACAAGCCCCAGGCGTCGGGCCTGATGGCCATCGAAGCGGGCGGCGGTCAGGGCCAGACGTCGGGTCTCGGTGAGGCCGATGCGCTGCGCCACAAACGGCGCGATCTGCGCCGGTAACAGGCCGAGGCTGGTTTCCGGCAAACCGAATTGCGCTTGATGATCGGCGATGGCGATATCGCTGACACACGCCAGGCCGAAGCCGCCCCCGAGCACTGCACCCTGCAACACCGTGATCAGCACTTGCGGTGCGTGCTGCGCTTCTTCCAGCAACGACCCGAAGGCTCGGTTCAACTCACGATAGGCATCGCTGCCCTGAGCGCGGGCATTGGCCATGTCCTTGATGTCGCCACCGGCACAGAAATGCCCGCCCGCACCGCTCAGCACCAGCGCGCGAACACTTCGGTCATCGCGCACGGAGGCGAGCACGGCGCGCAACTCGGCGACCATTTGCAGGCTCATGGCGTTGCGGCTTTCCGGCCGATTGAGGGTGATGTGCAACACGCCGTTGTGCCGTTCCAGCAGCAGCGTCTGGCAATCGGGCAGGGCGTTCATTTCTTTTTCCCCGGCAGGATGCCCATCAGTTTGCAGATGATCCCCAGCATGATTTCGTCGGCGCCGCCGCCAATCGATACCAGCCGCACGTCGCGGTAGGCGCGGGCCACCGGGTTGTCCCACATGAAGCCCATGCCGCCCCAGTATTGCAGGCAGCTGTCGCTGACTTCGCGGCCGAGACGTCCGGCCTTGAGCTTGGCCATCGAGGCCAGTCGGGTGACGTCCTGGCCTTTCACGTATTGCTCGGTAGCCTGATAGACCAGCGCCCGCAGGCATTCGATTTCGGTCTGCAATTCGGCGAGGCGGAAGTGGATCACCTGGTTGTCGATCAGCGCATTGCCGAAGGTCTTGCGTTCCTTGCAGTACTCGATGGTGCTGTCGACGCAGTATTCCAGGCCTTTGATCATGTTGGCCGCGCCGAACAGGCGTTCCTCCTGGAACTGCAACATCTGCATCATGAACCCGGCGCCTTCGTGGCCGATGCGATTGCGCTGGGGCACGCGCACGTTGTCGAAAAACACCTGGGCGGTTTCCGAACTGCGCATGCCGAGCTTGTCGAGGTGCGAACTGAGGCTGATGCCCGGTGTATTCATCGGCACCATGATCAGCGACTTGTTGATGTGCGGCTTGTCGTCCGAGGTGTTGGCCAGCAGGCAGATGAAATCAGCACTCGGCGAGTTGGTGATCCACATCTTGCTGCCGTTGATCACATAGTCGTCGCCGTCCTTGCGCGCGTTGGTCTTGAGCCCTGCGACGTCGGAGCCGGCGCCGACTTCCGAGACCCCGATGCAGCCGACCTGCTCGCCGATGATGGCCGGGCGCAGGAATTCTTCGCGCAATTCATCGGAGCCGAAGCGGGCGAGGGCCGGGGTGCACATGTCGGTCTGCACGCCAATCGACATCGGAATGCCGCCGCAGTGGATGGTGCCGAACTCTTCGGCGGCGACGATCGAATAGCTGTAATCCAGGCCCATGCCGCCGAATTTTTCCGGCTTGGAAATCCCCAGCAGACCGAGGTCGCCGGCCTTGCGGAAAATCTCGTGGATCGGAAAACGCCCGGCCTTTTCCCACTCATCGACGTGCGGATTGATCTCGTGCTCGACGAACTGGCGGACGGTGCGGCGCAGTGCTTCGTGTTCCGGGGTGAAGATCATTTTTATTGTTCTCCTTTAATCCGTGGCGATCAGAACCGGCTGACGCCGAAGCTGTTGGGTTGCAACGTGCGGATGTCGGCTTCGTGGCAGATGTCCAGCAGGTAACCGAGCAGGGTGCGGGTGTCGCGCGGATCGATCAGCCCGTCGTCCCACAGGCTGGCGCTGCCGTAGAGCGCGGTGGACTGGCTGTCGAGTTTCTGCGCGGTGATCTGCTCCAGCATGTCGAGCATTTTCGGGTCGGGCACCAGGCCGTCCTTGAGCTGTTTGGCTTCGGTGACGATGCGCAACACCTTGCCGGCCTGGGCGCCGCCCATCACGGCGGTGCGGCTATTGGGCCAGGCGAAGATGAAGCGCGGATCGAGCCCGCGTCCGCACATCGCGTAGTTGCCCGCGCCGTAGGAGCCGCCGACCACGATCGTCAGTTTCGGCACCCGCGCATTGGCCACGGCCTGGATCAGTTTCGAGCCGTGCTTGATCACGCCGTGCTGTTCCGATTCGGTGCCGACCATGAACCCGGTGGTGTTGTGGAAAAACAGCAGCGGTGTCTGGCTCTGGTCGCACAGTTGAATGAACTGCGCCGCCTTGCTCGCCCCGTTGGGCGTGATCGGGCCGTTGTTGCCGATGAAACCGCAGGCGCGGCCCTGAATTTTCAGGTGGCCACAAACGGTCTGCTGATCGAACTCGCCTTTGAATTCCAGAAAGCGCGATTCGTCGGCGATCCGCGCAATGATTTCGCGCACGTCGTAAGGTTTTTTCGGGTCGTCCGGGATCAGTCCGAGCAGTTCGTCGATGGGATACAGTGGCTCCTTGAATTGCGGCTCGGGCAGCCACGGTATTTGCTCGTTCCAGTTCAGCAGGCTGACGATTTCCCGCGCCTGACGCACGCCGTCGGCATCGTTTTCGGCCAGGTATTCGGCGGTGCCGGCGACTTGCGCGTGCATCTCGGCGCCGCCCAGTTCTTCGTCGGTGGCGACTTCACCGGTTGCGGCTTTAAGCAACGGCGGGCCGGCAAGAAACAGCTTGGCCTTGCCGCGTACCACCACCACGTAATCCGACAGCCCCGGCTGATAGGCGCCGCCGGCTGTGGCCGAACCGTGCACCACGGTGATCTGCGGCAGCCCCATGGCCGACATCCGCGCCTGATTGGCAAAGCTGCGTGCGCCTTCGACGAAAATCTCCGCCGCGTAATTGAGGTTGGCGCCGCCACTTTCGGCGAGGGTGATAACCGGCAGTTTGTTTTCCTGGGCGATCTGTTGCAGGCGCAGGGATTTTTTCAGACCCGACGGGGAAATCGTCCCGCCCTTGATCGCGCTGTTGTTCGCCACGATCAAGGCGCGCACACCGGACACGTAACCGATGCCGGCGATCAAGCCACCACCCGCCGAGCTGCCGTCCTTGTCGTCGTGGAGTTTGTAGCCGGCCAGGCTCGCCAGTTCGAGGAATGGCGCGCCGGGGTCGAGCAGCAGATTCAGGCGCTCTCGGGGCAGCAATTGTCCGCGTTTGTCGAATTTCGGTTTGGCTTCGGCGGCCTTGTTCAGCAGGTTCTGTTCGAGCTGCTGAACTTGCTCGATAGCGGCGAGCATCGCTGCGCGGTTTCGGGCGAAGGCTTCGCTGTGCGGGTCGAGTTGGGACTGGATCTGCGGCATGGCTTACTCCTTGTCCTTCAAGACGTCCGGCATATAGGCCCGGTGAAAACCGTTGAACGATTCGCTGTGGGTCGCCTTGTGCAGCGGCCATGCGCGACTGCCCAGGCTGGCCGCGCCATCGATGCGCAAGGTGCTGCCGCTGACGAACGCGGCTGCCGGGCTGAGCAGAAACACGATCGCCGCGCTGACTTCCGATTCGGTGCCGATGCGCTTGAGCGGCACGTGTTCGCGCAAGGTCGGGATCACGGCTTTGAACGCGCCTTCGTAAGTGTCCATGCCGCTGGAAGCGATCCAGCCCGGCGCCACCGCATTCACCCGAACGCCGGCATAACCCCATTCGAACGCCGCCGTCTTGGTGAAGTTGTCCATGCCGGAGCGCGCGGCGCCGGAGTGGCCCATACCGGGCATACCGCCCCACATGTCGGCGAGCATGTTGACGATGTTGCCGCCGTGTTTGCTCATCGACTGGTTGAACACTTCCCGGGCCATCAGGAAACCGCCGACCAGATTGGTCCGCAGCACGGTTTCGAAACCTTTCTGATTGATCGAGGCCAGGGGCGACGGGTACTGGCCACCGGCATTGTTGACCAGCCCGTGGATCGGCCCGTGTTCGCGGATCAGTTCGCTGACCAGCGCCTTCACCGCCTCTTCGTCACGGATATCGCAGGCCTTCCAGTGCGCCCGACCGCCGTCCTCGGCAATTTCGGCGGCGACGGTTTGCAGCTTTTCCGGCTTGCGCCCGACCAGCACCACGTTGGCCCCGAGCGCCGCCAGTTCATGGGCGTTGCAACGCCCGATGCCACTGCCGCCGCCGGTGACGATGACGGTCTGGCCGCTGAACAGATCGGCCCTGAAAATCGATTCGAACGCCATGGTGCCAATCCTCTAGTCGAACTGTTCGGCGATGCTCTGCGGCACCGGGATCTGGATTTCCAGTAGTTGTTGGGCGAAGGCCTTGCCTTGCGGGTCGATGCGCAGACTCGCCACGCCGCCGCCACCGAGGGCGTTTTCCAGCAGGAAGTTGAGGCTGTGGGTGCCCGGCAGATACCAGCGCTCGACCCGGCCGTGAATCGGGTCGAGGACATGGTTCATCCAGTCGACGACCACCGCCGGGGTCAGCGCTTCGGCGATCCACGGCAGGTATTCCGGACGACGCGGCATGACGCCGATGTTGCTGTGATTGCCCTTGTCGCCGGAGCGCGCCACGGCCAGTTTCACCAGCGGCACACTCGCGTCGGCGCGGCCCTGGGGTTTGGGCGTTTCATGGGGCAGGGGCAGATCCTGACTGTCGAGGGTGGCGGGCGCTGGCAGGGCGAACGGGTGGGATTCGCCGGCAATGTCGATCTGCAAGGTGCAGGCGTTTTTGTCGATCAGAAACGAGAACAGCCGGATCAGCGGATACACCGTCGGCCGCCCGCCGACGATGCCGGTCAGGCCCGGCGCCATGCCAGTGGCGGCCTGGGCGATCTCCCGGGAGAACAGGATCAGCGCCTGTTTGTTCGGGTGGCGTACGGCGAGTTTGATCACCACTTCGCGGCTGTCCCGGCGCTGGCCGTGAGGGCCGTAGGTGGCTTCGCTGCCGAGCAGTTCGACGTGGGTTTCGGTGTAGGGCCCGAGGCCTTTCTGGTCGAGCATCTCCGAGGTTTTGTCGAGGATCGCCTGGCTGACGCGCCGGGCTTTTTCCACGGCATCGATGCCGGCGATCAGGCAACTGGCGGTGCAGCGGAAACCGTCCGGATACGTTGCGCTGACCTTGTATTGGTCGCTGGGCGGCAGGCCTTTGGCACCGTGGACCCGAACGGCGTTTTTGCCTTGCTGCTGAAGTTTGATCTGGCTGAAATCGCAGACCACATCGGGCAACAGATAGGCCTGCGGGTCACCGATTTCGTAGAGCATCTGCTCGCCGACCGTCAGCGGTGTGACCAACCCGCCGGAGCCTTCCGGTTTGCTGACGATGAACTGGCCGTCGGCGCTGACTTCGACGATCGGGAAA
This sequence comes from Pseudomonas sp. RIT778, assembly GCF_019718735.1. Taxonomy (NCBI): domain Bacteria; kingdom Pseudomonadati; phylum Pseudomonadota; class Gammaproteobacteria; order Pseudomonadales; family Pseudomonadaceae; genus Pseudomonas; species Pseudomonas sp. RIT778. The sequence goes on from NZ_JAIHBA010000035.1 coordinate 81,287, forward strand.
CCGATGTGTTCGTAGTCCGGCACGTCGCGCCAGTCGGTGAAGTTGCCGCCGGTGCACTGCGCGCCGCATTCGATGATGTGCCCGGCCAGGGCCGCTTGCGCGAGTTTGTCGTAGTCGTGCCACGACCAGCCGAATTCATGCACCAGCGCGGCACTGACCACTGCGCTGTCGACCACCCGGCCGGTGATGACGATGTCGGCGCCCAGGCGCAGCGCTTCGACAATGCCCGGTGCGCCGAGGTAGGCGTTGGTCGACACGCACATCGGCGGCAGTGGGGCGCCGCTGAACATTTCCGTGATGCCTTGGGAGGCGAGTTTTTTGAAGTGGGGTTGCAGGTCATCGCCCGACAGCACGGCGATTTTCAACGATACGCCGGCCTTGTCGCAGGCCGCTTGCAGCGCGGCGGCGCAGGCCTTGGGATTGACCCCGCCAGCATTGCTGATGACACGGATTTTCTGTTCGGCCAGTTGCGGCAGCAGGGGCGCGAGGACTTCGATGAAGTCTCCCGCGAACCCGGCCTGCGGGTCCTTCATGCGCGCACCGGCCATGATCGACATGGTGATTTCGGCCAGGTAGTCGAAGACCAGATAATCCAGCTGTCCTGCGGCCACAAGCTGCGCGGCGGCGGTCGAGGTGTCTCCCCAGAATGCGCTGGCGCATCCGATGCGAACCGTGGTGGGCATTTTGATCTCCGACTCAGGAACCTGTGACAGAAGTGCATCGAGGCTACCAAGCAAGCGCTTGGTTTGTAAACAGCTGAAATTATCTTCTGCCCAAGCGCTTGCTTGGTACCCGCCGGCGGCTTAAATTGCCCGCGCAACCCCGCCGTTTCTGCGGCGTGCGGCGCATTTGACTGATCGACTGTAGGAGAGAACGGGTGGACGAGCAAAAAGCCCTGAGGGTCATGCGTGAACTGGTCGATGCCGGCCAGCTGACCGATCCGGACAGCGCTCGCGGCAAACTGCTGCAAGTGGCGGCCCACCTGTTCCGCAACAAAGGCTACGAGCGCACCACGGTGCGCGATCTGGCCGGTGCCGTGGGGATTCAGTCGGGCAGCATCTTTCATCACTTCAAGAGCAAGGATGAAATCCTGCGGGCGGTGATGGAAGAAACCATCCGCTACAACACCGCGCTGATGCGTGCGGCCCTTGCCGATGCCGCCGATGTGCGCGAGCGGGTGCTGGCGCTGATCCGCTGCGAATTGCAGTCGATCATGGGCGGCAGCGGCGAGGCGATGGCGGTGCTGGTGTATGAATGGCGCTCGCTGTCCGAAGACGGCCAGGCCAAAGTGCTAGCACTGCGCGACATCTACGAAGACCTCTGGCTGCAAGTGCTGGGCGAGGCCAAAGAGGCGGGGTTCATCCGTGGCGACGTGTTCATTACCCGACGTTTTCTCACGGGCGCGTTGTCCTGGACCACTACCTGGTTCCGTGCCGGCGGTAGCCTGAGCCTGGATCAACTGGCCGAAGAAGCGCTGATTCTGGTGCTCGAAGAGCGCTAGGCGCTTTCTATCGGGTCGGGAAACTGGCTAACTGGGCGAAACCGCCTAGCTTGAATGCAATGATCGGTACTTTTTCGGGGAGTGGGGTGTTTTGAAGTCTTCGCCAATTCGGACGGCCGCCGGGCTGATGCTCGCAGCGCTGGCTGCATTATGGGTATTGCCTGCTCCGGCGGCGCAAGTGGTTCGGGTGGGCGCGGCGCATTTTCCGCCCTATACCATTCGCCCGGAAAACGGCGCTGACACCGGCCTGCTGCCGGAGCTGGTCGCGGCTTTGAACAGCGCCCAGAGCGACTATCGTTTCGAGCTGGTGCCCACCTCGATTCCCCGCCGGTTCGGCGATTTCAAGGATGGCCGCACGGACATGGCGATCTTCGAAAACCCGGAGTGGGGCTGGAAAGACATTCCCCACATCACCGTAGACATGGGCCTGGAGGACGCGGAGATTTTCGTCGCGCAGAACAAGCCCGGTCGCCAGCAGAACTACTTCGCCGATCTCAAGGGCAAACGGCTGGCGCTGTACAGCGGCTATCACTACGAATTCGCCAACTTCAACGCCGATCCCAAGTACCTCGCCGAAACTTACAGCGCCACGCTGACTTATTCCCACGACAGCAATCTGCTGATGGTCTTGCGCGGGCGCGCGGACATTGCGTTGGTGACGCGCTCGTACCTGTTCGATTACCTGCTGCGCAACGAAAAGGTGCGCGACGAGTTGCTGGTGTCCCAGCGTATCGACCAGATCTACCACCACTACGCGATTCTGAGCCCGAAGGCCCCGATCACCGGCGAAGCCTTCGGTAAACTGCTGCAAGGCCTGCGCGACACCGGGCAGATGCTGAAGATCTTCGATCCATACAAGATTGCAGTGGTGCCGGTACCGCATCAGTGACCGGCGGTTTTTGCCAAACGGCCTAAATTTCCCGCCCCGGCTCACGTCCCATCGTTGAACTGTCGACGATTATCGTGAGCCCGACCCATGTCCAATCTGAATGACCTGACTGCCCTGGCCCTGCCTTCGGGCAGCCAACTGGTAGCCGATGCCACCGAAAGCCGTCTGAGCCTGAGCCTGGACGGGCAACCGCTGATTCGCCTGCGTCTTGATCGTGAAGGCCAGGGGCCGATCCAGATCGATGAGCGCTATGCACTGCCGCCGGGCCAGGCGCTGTGGGCGGCCTGTTATTGGCTGTTTGCCCGGGATCCGGCGCGTCAGCAATTGATCTGGCAACTCGATCAGGCGCCGACCGAAGCCTTGCTCAGCGGTTTGCTGGTGGGCACCGAAGTGGCGGGCGAATATCGCTGTGAGCGCACGTTGTTCTGGCAACTGCCGCAACCGTGGCTTGGCACCTCACTGACCGGCAGTTATCCGCAGCAGATGGTCATCAGCAACGGCAAGCGCCATCCGCTGCGACCGGTGAAACCGCGTGGTGAGGTTTATCGGCGTTTCGATGCGCGCCTCGGTGCCTGGATTTCCCTGCGAACGGTGGAGATCGAGCAGGATCTGGCGCGTTTCAATCGCTGGCAGAACAGCCCGCGCGTCGCCAGTTTCTGGCAGGAAGAGGGCAGCCTCGAACAGCATCGAGAACACCTGAGCAAACTCGACGCCGATCCGCACACGCTGACCCTGATCGGTTGTTTCGATGATCAGCCGTTTGCCTATTTCGAAGCCTACTGGGCCAAGGAAGATCGCATCGCGCCGTTCTACGATGCCGACAATTACGATCGCGGCATTCACATGCTGGTCGGAGAAGAAGACCATCGCGGCCCGCACAAGGTGGCGAGCTGGCTATCGGCGCTGGTGCATTACCTGTTTCTGGATGATCCACGCACTCAGCGCGTCGTTGCCGAACCGCGCGCCGACAACGCGAAGATGATCGGCCACATGCACAACCAGTGCTTCCACTGCGAGAAAGAATTCGACTTCCCGCACAAGCGCGCGGCGCTGATGATCCTCGGACGCGAGCGCTTCTTCGACCGGTGCACGCTGGTATGACATTTCGCTGAAAACAAAAAAGATCGCAGCCCTTCAACGAAGGCTGCGATCTTTTTTTGCGGCCGTTTTTTATCAGCGACGGTTTGCGGACACCGCATCGGCACGGCTGCCGGATACCTTGCGGCAGTGCACCAGCGCATCGCGAATCATGAAGTTGACCAGGGTCGGCGAAACGCCGAGTTCCTTGGCGATGTCCTTCTGCGGCACGCCGTGCAGACGGTACATCTCGAACGCATAGCGGGTGCGGACCGGCAGCTCGGTCAGCGCGTCGGCGATGTGTTCCAGGGTCGAGAAATTGATGTGCGAGGTTTCCGGCGAAGCGCCCTGAATGACCACGTTCAACCCTTCCTCCTCGGGGCCGGCGTACTTCTGCTCCAGCGCCTGTTTGCGGTAGTGATCGATCGCCAGGTTGCGCACGATCTGGAACAGATAACTCAGCTGGGCCTTGATCGACGACGTGATCGGCGGGGCCGATTGCAGTCGGAAGAACGCATCCTGCACCACATCTTCGGCGCGTGACCGGCAGCCGGTAATGCGGGCTGCAATCTTGACCAGAATCAGTCGATTGTCGACGAATGCCTGAAGTAGCGGTGAATCGCACCTGCTTGTGGATACTTGTTCCGTCATGGAAATCACCTTGCTGCCAATAGGTTAGTGGGACGCCTGGGGGACGGGGCCGTCCTACACATCGAGCGACAAATTATGTTGAATGATAATGATTGTCAATTGAGAAAGAGAACTAATGATCCATAACAGTGCGATCTGAGAACTGCGACACGCCGCCGCACTCGCCCAAGCGCCCAGCCCCGTTGGCGATCCAGCCTGCCGACTAATTATTTCAAGACGTCATCCGTTCTCATTGGTGAATGGATCCGGGTAATGCAGCCCGGACCTACCGCATTCCAATGCCTTGCACGGTCGGCGAAGACCGTGTCCCGCATGCCTTGCACGGGCATGCCGCAGCCAACCCGATTCCACCAGCAAGCCGAATTCAGGCAGGAAACCTCATGACCGACGCGTTCGAACTCCCCAGCACCCTGGTCCAAGCCCTCCAGCGCCGCGCGGCCCTGACGCCGGATCGGCTGGCCTTGCGCTTTCTCGCGGAAACCGAGGAGCAGGCTGTGGTGCTCAGTTATCGCGAACTCGATCAGCGCGCGCGCACCATCGCGGCAGCGTTGCAGGCCGAGGCCGGATTCGGTGATCGCGCGGTATTGCTGTTTCCGAGCGGCCCGGATTACGTCGCGGCGTTCTTTGGTTGCCTGTACGCGGGCGTGATCGCGGTGCCGGCTTATCCGCCGGAATCGGCCAAGCGTCACCATCAGGAACGCCTGCTGTCGATCATCGCCGACGCCGAACCGCGCTTGCTGCTGACCAGCGCCGACCTGCGCGACGCCCTGCAGCAAATCGAAGGCGCGCCGCCGCTGTTGTGCGTCGATACCCTCGACGCTGCACTGGCCGAACGCTGGGTCGAACCGACCTTGCCCCAAGATCACATCGCCTTCCTGCAATACACCTCCGGCTCGACCGCGCTGCCCAAGGGCGTGCAAGTCAGCCACGGCAATCTGGTGGCCAACGAACTGTTGATCCGCCATGGCTTCGGCATCGACGTGAACCCGGACGACGTGATTGTCAGCTGGCTGCCGCTGTACCACGACATGGGCCTGATCGGCGGTCTGCTGCAACCGATCTTCAGCGGTGTGCCGTGCATCCTGATGTCGCCGGCGTATTTCCTTGGCCGCCCGTTGCGCTGGCTCGAAGCGATCAGCCAATACGGCGGCACCATCAGCGGTGGCCCTGACTTCGCTTATCGTCTGTGCAGCGAGCGGGTCAGCGAATCGGCGCTGGAACGCCTCGACCTGAGCCGTTGGCGCGTGGCCTATTCCGGCTCCGAGCCGATCCGTCTCGACACCCTCGAACGCTTCGCCGAGAAGTTCACGGCGTGCGGTTTCAGCGAAAGCAGTTTCATGGCGTCCTACGGTCTGGCGGAAGCGACCCTGTTCGTCGCCGGCACACCGCGCGGCACAGGGATTCCTGCACTGCGCGTCGACGATCAGGCCCTGGCACAGAACCGCGCCGAAGCGGGCGAGGGCAGCCCGATCATGAGTTGCGGTATCAGCCAGCCCGATCATGCGGTGCTGATCGTCGAGCCGAACACCCTTGAAGAACTGGCCGACAATGCCGTCGGTGAAGTCTGGGCTACCGGCCCGAGCATCGCCCTCGGCTACTGGCGCAACCCCGAGGCCAGCGCCAAGACCTTCGTCCAGCACGCCGGCCAGACCTGGCTGCGCACCGGTGACCTGGGCTTCATTCGCGACGGTGAACTGTTCATCACCGGTCGCCTGAAAGACATGCTGATCGTGCGCGGCCACAACCTCTATCCGCAGGATCTCGAGAAAACGGTCGAGAACGAAGTTGAGGTGGTGCGCAAGGGCCGCGTCGCCGCGTTCTCGGTCAATCAGAATGGCGAAGAAGGTATCGGCATCGCGGCGGAAATCAGCCGCAGCGTGCAGAAAATCCTCCCGCCCGAAGCGCTGATCAAAGCCATCCGCCAGGCCGTGGCCGAGGCTTATCAGGAAGCGCCGAGCGTGGTGGTGTTGCTCAATCCGGGTGCGCTGCCGAAAACCTCCAGCGGCAAGCTGCAACGTTCGGCCTGCCGTAATCGCCTGGCTGATGGCAGCCTCGACAGCTACGCGGTATTCCCGTCGGCCATCGCTGAAACCGCTCATGAGTCGACCGCGTCCGCCTCCGAACTGGAAGCGTTGATCGGCAAAATCTGGGCCGAGCAACTCAACGTCAAACAGGTCAACGCCGACGATCACTTCTTCCTGCTCGGCGGCAACTCGATCGCCGCGACTCAAGTGATCGCCAAGGTTCGCGAAGAGCTGAGCCTGGAGCTGAACCTGCGCCTGCTGTTCGAAGCACCGACCCTGTCCGCATTCGCCGCCGCCGTGGCACAGCAGCAACAGGACGGCGGCAGCGCCCAAGGCGAAATCACCGCACTGTCGCGCACCGAAGCACTACCGCAATCCCTGGCGCAAAACCGTCTGTGGATCACCTGGCAGCTTGACCCGCAAAGCAGCGCCTACAACATCCCCGGCGCCCTGCGCCTGCGCGGCGAACTGGACGAAGACGCCCTGCGCGCCAGTTTCCAGCAACTGATCGAACGTCATGAATCCCTGCGTACACGTTTCTTCGAGCGCGACGGTGTGGCGTTGCAACAGGTCGAAGCGGCGGGTGAGTTCAACCTGCAACTGATCGACATCAGCGACCTGCCGGCCAGCGAGCGTGAAGCCCGCGCACAACAGATCCGCGAGGACGAAGCCCGCACCCAGTTCGATCTGGAGAAAGGCCCGTTGCTGTGGGTGACGCTGGTTCGCCTCGACGACGAAGATCACCAGTTGCTGGTGACCCTGCACCACATCATCGCCGACGGCTGGTCGCTGAACGTGTTGATCGACGAGTTCTCGCGCCTGTACGCCGCCGCTTCCCAAAGCCAGCGCGCGGAACTGGCGCCGCTGCCAACCCAATATGCTGACTACGGCAGCTGGCAGCGCCAATGGCTGGCGCAAGGCGAGGGCGAGCGGCAACTGGCGTACTGGAAAGCGCAGTTGGGTGACGAGCATCCGACCCTGGAACTGGCGACCGACCATCCGCGTTCTGCCAAGCAAAAGCACAGCGCCGCCCGCCACAGCGTTCGCCTGGGAATCAGCCTCAGCGATGCCATTCGCCAGACGGCACAGGCTTATCAATCCACCCCGTTCATGCTGCTGCTCTCGGCGTTCCAGAGTTTGCTGCATCGCTACAGCGGCCAGCGCGACATTCGCATCGGTGTGCCGAACGCCAACCGTCCGCGTCTGGAAACCCAGGGCCTGATCGGCTTCTTCATCAACACCCAGGTGCTGCGCGCCGACGTCGATTCGCGTCTGCCGTTCACCGAACTGCTGGCGCAAACCCGACAAGCTGCGCTCGGTGCGCAGGCGAATCAGGATCTGCCATTCGAACAACTGCTCGAAGCCTTCCCGCAGGCCCGCGAACAAGGCCTGTTCCAGGTCATGTTCAACCACCAGCAGCGCGACCTGAGTGCGCTCAAACGTCTGCCGGGCCTGCTGGCCGAGGAACTGCCGTGGCACAGCCGCGAGGCCAAGTTCGATCTGCAACTGCACAGCGAAGAAGACCGAAACGGTCGCCTGACGCTGTCGTTCGACTACGCCGATGAACTGTTCGACGCCGCGACCATCGAGCGCCTTGCCGAGCATTTCAGCAACCTGCTGCGAGCGGTTTGCGAACGTCCGGAGCAAACCATCGGCGATCTGCAATTGCTGACCGCCGCCGAAAATACTCAGCAAAGCGAATGGAGCATTGCCCCGTGCACCCCGGCGCAACAATGGCTGCCGGAACTGCTCAACGAACAAGCGCGGCAAACCCCTGATCGCACCGCACTGGTGTGGGACGGCGGCAGCCTCGACTTCGCCGAACTGCACGCCCAGGCCAACCGTCTCGCCCATTACCTGCGCGACAAAGGCGTCGGCCCGGACGTGTGCGTGGCCATCGCCGCCGAGCGTTCGCCGCAACTGCTGATCGGCCTGCTGGCGATCATCAAGGCCGGTGGCGCCTACGTGCCGCTGGACCCGGATTACCCGGCCGAGCGTCTGGCCTACATGCTCAATGACAGCGGCGTCGAACTGCTGCTGACCCAGACCACATTGCTCGACCGCTTGCCGGCCAGCGAAGGCGTCAGCGTGATCGCCATGGACACCCTGCACCTGGAGAACTGGCCGAGCCAGGCACCGGGTCTGCATCTGCACGGCGACAACTTCGCCTACGTGATTTACACCTCCGGCTCCACCGGCCAGCCGAAAGGCGTGGGCAACACTCACGCGGCGCTGGCCGAACGTCTGCAATGGATGCAGAACTCTTATCGCCTGAACGACACCGACGTGCTGATGCAAAAGGCGCCGATCAGTTTCGACGTGTCGGTGTGGGAATGCTTCTGGCCGCTGATCACCGGTGCGCGTCTGCTGATCGCCGGCCCCGGTGAACACCGCGATCCGCATCGCATCGCGCAGCTTGTTCAAGAATATGGCGTGACCACGCTGCACTTCGTGCCGCCGCTGCTTTCGCTGTTTATCGACGAACCGTTGAGCACCGAATGCACCAGCCTGCGTCGCGTGTTCTCCGGTGGTGAGGCGCTGCCGGCGGAACTGCGCAACCGCGTGCTGGCGCAACTGCCGGCGGTGCAGCTGCACAACCGCTATGGCCCTACCGAAACCGCGATCAACGTCACCCACTGGCATTGCAGCGTGGCGGATGGCGAGCGTTCGCCGATTGGCCGTCCGCTGGGCAACGTGGTCTGCCGCGTGCTCGATAGCGATCTCAATCCAGTGCCGGCCGGTGTGCCGGGTGAACTGTGCATCAGCGGCATCGGCCTGGCCCGTGGTTACCTCGGGCGTCCGGCGCTGACTGCCGAACGTTTCGTGGTCGATCCGCTGGGCGAGCAGGGCGCGCGGCTGTACCGCAGCGGTGACCGCGCACGCTGGACGAATGATGGCGTGATCGAATACCTCGGCCGTCTCGATCAGCAGGTCAAACTGCGCGGCTTCCGCGTCGAGCCGGAAGAAATCGAAGCGCGTCTGCTGGCTCAGGATGGCGTCGCTCAGGCCGCCGTGCTGGTGCGTGAAACCGTCGCCGGCCCGCAACTGATCGGCTACTTCACCGCCACTGATGCCAGTGAAGATCAGGACGGGCAAATCGCTCGCCTGAAAACCGCACTCGCCGCCGAGCTGCCGGAATACATGGTTCCGGCGCAACTGATGCGTCTGGACGCAATGCCCCTGAGTCCGAGCGGCAAACTCGACCGCCGCGCCTTGCCCGAGCCGCAATGGCAGGTGCGCGAACACGTCGAGCCGGTCACCGAGCTGGAACAGCAGATCGCCGCAATCTGGCGCGAAGTGCTCGGCCTGAAACAGATCGGCCTGCGCGACGACTTCTTCGCCCTCGGCGGTCACTCGCTGCTGGCCACCCAAATCATCTCCCGCACCCGTCAGGCCTGCGACGTCGAGCTGCCGCTGCGTGCCTTGTTCGAGCACAGCGAACTGGGTGATTTCGCCGAACAGATCCGCCAGATCCAGGCCAGCGGTCGCACCAACAAACAGCCGCCGATCGACAAGGTTGATCGCAGCAAACCGGTGCCGCTGTCCTACTCACAGCAGCGCATGTGGTTCCTCTGGCAGATGGAACCGGACAGCCCGGCGTACAACGTCGGCGGCATGGCGCGCCTGCGTGGCGTGCTGGATGTCGGGCGTTTCGAGGCCGCGCTGCAAGCGTTGATCCTGCGTCACGAAACCCTGCGCACCACGTTCCCGAGCATCGATGGCGTGGCTCGTCAGCAGGTGCATGCCGAGACCGGCGTGCGCATGGACTGGAAGGATTTCTCGAAACTCGCCACCGATGTGCGCGAGCAGAAAGTTCAGCAACTGGCCGACGATGAAGCGCATCTACCGTTCGATCTGGAAACCGGCCCGCTGCTGCGCGCCTGCCTGGTCAAGACTGCCGAGCAAGAGCATTACTTCGTCCTGACCCTGCACCACATCGTCACCGAAGGCTGGGCGATGGACATCTTCGCCCGTGAACTCAGCGCGCTGTATGAAGCGTTCGTCGACGATCGCGAATCGCCGCTGCAACCGTTGCCGGTGCAGTACCTCGACTACAGCGTGTGGCAGCGCAACTGGCTGGAGTCCGGCGAGCGTCAGCGTCAGCTCGACTACTGGACTGCACAACTGGGCCGCGAACATCCGCTGTTGGAACTGCCGGGCGACCGTCCGCGTCCGCCGGTGCAAAGTCACCAGGGCGAGCTGTTCCGTTTCGACCTCAGCGACGATCTTGCCGCGCGGGTTCGCGCGTTCAATGCGCAGAACGGTCTGACCCTGTTCATGACCATGACCGCCGCCCTTGCGACCTTGCTTTACCGCTACAGCGGCCAGACCGATCTGCGCATCGGTGCGCCGGTGGCCAACCGTATCCGTCCGGAAAGCGAAGGCCTGATCGGTGCGTTCCTCAACACTCAGGTGCTGCGTTGCCAGCTCGACGGCCAGATGTCGGTCGGCGAATTGTTCGAGCAGGTGCGTCACACCGTGATCGAAGGTCAGTCCCATCAGGATCTGCCGTTCGATCATCTGGTGGAGGCGTTGCAGCCACCGCGCAGTGCCGCGTACAACCCGTTGTTCCAGGTGATGTGCAACGTGCAGCGCTGGGAATTCCAGCAAAGCCGCATGCTCGCCGGCATGACCGTCGAGTACCTGGCCAACGATGCGCGGGCCACCAAGTTCGACCTCAACCTGGAAGTCACCGACCTCGACCATCGCCTCGGTTGCTGCCTGACTTACAGCACTGACTTGTTCGATGAACCGACCATCGCACGCATGGCCAAGCACTGGCGCAATTTGCTGGAAGCGTTGATCGCCGACCCGCAACAACGCCTCAGCGAACTGCCGCTGCTCGATGCGCCTGAGCAACAGCAATTGCTCGACAGCCTTGGCGTCGAGCCGGGCGAGCGTCGTCTCGACCAGTGCATTCATCACCTGTTCGCCGAGCAGGCACTGGCGCGCAAAGATGCGCCAGCCCTGACCTTCGCCGGGAAGACCCTGAGCTACGCCGAACTCGATGCCCGCGCCAACCGTTTGGCCTGGGCTCTGCGTGAACGCGGTGTCGGCCCGCAAGTGCGGGTCGGCCTGGCGCTGGAGCGTTCGCTGGAAATGGTCGTCGGCCTGCTGGCGATCCTCAAGGCCGGTGGCGCCTATGTGCCGCTGGATCCGGAATACCCGCTCGACCGTCTGCATTACATGATCGAAGACAGCGGCGTCGGCCTGCTGCTCAGCGACCGCGCGATGTTCAAGGCCCTCGGCGAACTGCCGTCGAACGTGGCGCGCTGGTGCCTGGAAGATGACAGCGCCGCGCTGGACGATTACCCGGCCGCTGAGCTGCCATTCATCAGCCTGCCGCAGCATCAGGCGTACCTGATCTACACCTCGGGTTCCACCGGCAAGCCGAAAGGCGTGGTGGTGTCCCACGGTGAAATCGCCATGCACTGCCAGGCGGTGATCGAGCGCTTCGGCATGCGTGCGGACGACTGCGAATTGCATTTCTATTCAATCAACTTCGACGCCGCCACCGAGCGTCTGCTGGTGCCGCTGCTGAGCGGTGCGCAGGTGGTGCTGCGTGCGCAAGGTCAGTGGGACGCGGAAGAAATCTGCGGCCTGATCCGTGAACATCGGATCAATATTCTCGGTTTCACCCCGAGTTACGGCAGCCAGTTGGCGCAGTTCCTCGCGACGCAGAACGACATCCTGCCGGTGCGCATGATCATCACCGGCGGCGAAGCGCTGACAGGCGAGCACCTGCAACGGATTCGCGCGGCGTTCAAGCCAAGCCTGTTCTTCAACGCCTACGGCCCGACCGAAACCGTGGTCATGCCGCTGGCCAGTCTTGCGCCGGAAGTGCTGGAAGAGGGCGCCGGCAGTGTGCCGATCGGCAGCGTGATCGGTGATCGCGTGGCCTACATTCTCGATGTCGATCTGGCGCTGGTGCCGCAAGGCGCGACCGGTGAATTGTTCGTCGGCGGCGCCGGTCTGGCGGTGGGGTATCACGAGCGTGCAGGCATCACCGCCGAACGTTTCGTCGCCGACCCGTTTGCCGTCGATGGCGGGCGCATGTACCGCACCGGCGACCTGGTGCGCCAGCGTGCCGACGGTCTGGTGGAATACCTGGGACGGATCGACCATCAGGTGAAGATCCGTGGTTTCCGGATCGAACTGGGCGAGATCGAAACCCGTCTGCTCGATCACGATTCGATCCGCGAAGCGGTGGTGCTGGCGCTGGATGCGCCGAGCGGCAAGCAACTGGTCGGCTATCTCGTGACCGAGGTCGCTTCGCGAAGCGAAGCCGAGCAGGCCGAACTGCGCGATGCGCTGAAGGCGCACCTGAAGACGCAACTGCCGGACTACATGGTGCCGACCCATCTGATTCTGCTGGCGAGCATGCCGCTGACCGCCAACGGCAAACTCGACCGCCGCGCCTTGCCGGCACCGGATCCGGAGCTCAATCGTCAGGATTACGTGGCGCCAAGCAACGAGCTGGAGCAGACCCTGGCGCAGATCTGGTGCGAGGTGCTCAACGTCGAGCAGGTCGGTCTCAACGACAACTTCTTCGAACTGGGCGGCGACTCGATCCTGTCGATTCAAGTGGTCAGCCGCGCGCGTCAGCAGGGCATTCACTTCAGCCCGCGTGATCTGTTCCAGCATCAGACTGTGCAGACCTTGGCCGCCGTTGCCAGCCGCAGTGAAACCGTCACCGCCGAGCAAGGTCTGGTGACGGGCGAATCGCGTCTGACACCGATCCAGCATTGGTTCTTCGACACCGAGATTCCCGAGCGTCAGCACTGGAACCAGGCGTTGCTGCTGGAGCCGACGGTGGCGCTGGAACCGCACCGTCTGGAGCAAGCACTGTTGGCGGTGATCGAGCAGCACGATGCCCTGCGTCTGCGCTTCAGCGAGGTCAACGGCGCATGGCAGGCAACCCATCAACCGGTGACCGATGCTGCCGTGCTGTGGCAGGTTCGCGTGCCGTCGATGGACAAATGCGCCGCGCTGTTCGCCGATGCCCAGCGCAGCCTCGACCTTGCCCAAGGCCCGCTGTTGCGTGCAGTTTTGGTCGATGGGCCGGACGCTCGGCAACGGCTGTTCATCGCGATCCATCACCTGGTGGTCGACGGTGTGTCGTGGCGCGTTCTGCTCGACGATCTGCAAACCGTGTATCGCCAGCTCGACGCCGATCGGTCGGTGAAACTGCCGGCCAAAACCAGTGCCTTCAAGGACTGGGCGGCGCGCTTGCAGGCCTACGCCGGCAGCGAATCCCTGCGTGAAGAACTGAGCTGGTGGCAAGCGCAACTGGCCGGCCCGACTGCCGATTTGCCGTGCGAACGTCCTGAGGGCGGTCGCGAGAATCGGCATGCGCAAACTGTCAGTGTGCGTCTGGATGCCGAGCGCACCAGGCAACTGCTGCAACAGGCACCGAGCGCCTATCGCACGCAGGTCAACGACCTGTTGCTGACCGCGCTGGCCCGCGTGCTGTGCCGCTGGAGCGGTCAGCCGTCGGCGCTGATTCAACTGGAAGGCCACGGCCGCGAAACCCTGTTCGACGAGATCGACCTGACCCGCACCGTCGGCTGGTTCACCAGCGCCTATCCGCTGCGCCTGACCCCGCACAACATCGAAGAGGCCGCCGGGCAGGGCGCTTCGATCAAGGCGATCAAGGAGCAACTGCGCGCCGTTCCGCACAAAGGCCTCGGTTATGGCGTACTGCGTTATCTCGCCGATGACGCCAGCCGTCAAAGCATGGCGGCGTTGCCGAACGCACCGATCACCTTCAACTACCTCGGCCAGTTCGACCAGAGCTTCGGCAGCGATGCGCTGTTCCGTCCGCTGGATGAATCGGTCGGTGCCGCCCACGATCCGCACGCACCACTGCCGAACGAGTTGAGCGTCGACAGTCAGGTGTACGGCGGGGAACTGCTGCTGCGCTGGACCTTCAGCGCCGAACGCTACGACGCGCAGACCATCAACGAGTTGGCCGATGCCTACGTCGGCGAGTTGCAGAGCCTGATCGAACATTGCCTGCAGGACGAGGCCGGTGGCCTGACGCCGTCGGACTTCCCGCTGGCCAAACTGACCCAGGCGCAGCTCGACGCACTGCCGGTGCCGGCGGCGCACATCGAAGACGTGTACCCGCTGACCCCGATGCAGGAAGGCATGCTGCTGCACACCTTGCTCGAACCGGGCACCGGTCTGTACTACATGCAGGATCGCTACCGCATCAACAGCGAACTCGACCCCGAGCGTTTCGCCCGGGCGTGGCAAGCGGTGGTCGCCCGTCACGAAGCGCTGCGTGCGTCGTTCTGCTGGAACGTCGGCGAAGACATGCTGCAAGTGATCCACACACCGGGTCGCACGCCGATCGAGTACCTGGACTGGAGCGCCATCGCTGACGCCGAGCAGGAGCCGAAACTGCAAGCGCTGCTCAAGGCCGAACGCGAAGCCGGGTTCGATCTGCTCAATCAGGCACCGTTCCACCTGCGCCTGATCAAGGTTGGCGCGGCGCGTTACTGGTTCATGATGAGCAACCACCACATCCTGATCGATGCCTGGTGCCGTTCGCTGCTGATGAACGATTTCTTCGAGATCTATACCGCCCTGGGCGAAGGTCGCGAAGCGCAATTGGCGGTGCCGCCGCGTTATCGCGATTACATCGGCTGGCTGCAACGCCAGAGCCTGGCCGAAGCGCGTCAGTGGTGGCAGCAGAACCTGCAAGGCTTCGAGCGCACTACGCCGATCCCGAGCGACCGCCCGTTCCTGCGTGAACACGCCGGCGAAAGCGGCGGCATGATCGTCGGCGACCGCTACACCCGACTGAATGTCGAGGACGGCGCCCGTCTGCGCGAACTGGCCCAGGCCCATCAACTGACCATCAACACCTTCGCCCAGGCGGCGTGGGCACTGGTGCTGCGCCGCATGAGCGGTGATCGCGACGTGCTGTTCGGCGTGACCGTTGCCGGGCGTCCGGTGGAAATGCCGGAGATGCAGCGCACCGTCGGCCTGTTCATCAACAGCATCGCGCTGCGGGTGCAGATTCCGGCGGACGATCAGCGCGCCAGCGTGCGTCAGTGGCTGAGCGGTCTGCTCGACAGCAACATGCAACTGCGCGAGTACGAATACCTGCCGCTGGTGAACATCCAGGAACAGAGCGAACTGCCGAAAGGCCAGCCGCTGTTCGACAGTCTGTTCGTGTTCGAAAACGCCCCAGTGGAAGTCTCGGTGCTGGACCGTGCGCAGAGCCTCAACGCGACCTCGGACTCGGGCCGTACCCATACCAACTTCCCGCTGACAGCCGTGTGCTACCCGGGTGACGACCTCGGTCTGCACCTGTCTTACGACCAACGTTACTTCGACGAGTCGACTATCGAGCGCATGCTCGGTGAGTTCAAGCGTCTGTTGCTGGCGTTGGTCGACGGCTTCCATGGCGACATGGCCGACCTGCCGCTGCTTGGCCAAGAGGAACAGGACTTCCTGCTCCACGGCTGCAACCAGAGTGAGCACGACTATCCACTGGAACAGAGCTACGTCGAGCTGTTCGAAGCGCAGGTCGCACAACATCCGCAACGCATTGCCGCCAGTTGCCTTGATCAGCAGCTGAGCTATGCCGAGCTGAACCAGAACGCCAACCGTCTCGGCCATGCACTGGTCGCGGCCGGGGTGCAGATGGATCAACCGGTGGCGCTGCTGGGCGAACGTAATCTGGATCTGCTGGGCATGATCATCGGCAGCTTCAAGGCCGGTGCCGGTTACTTGCCACTGGATCCGGGCCTGCCGAGCCAGCGTCTGCAACGGATCATCGAGCTCAGTCGCACGCCGGTGCTGGTGTGTACCGAAGCTTGCCGTGAACAGGCGACGACCTTGCTGGATGAGTTCAGCTGCGCCAACCGTCCACGCTTGCTGGTGTGGGAAGAGGTTCAGACCGGCGCGGTGTCGT